>DASWCE010000208.1:0-32828 GCA_036390255.1 Gemmatimonadales bacterium
GCCACTTGTTCGTGACTGTGGGCGGCGGACCCGCGTTGCCGACCTTCTCGAGCACGTACTCCTCGACTGCGCGGCGGGCGATGCCCTGCGCGAACGGCGGCACGCGCAGAATCCGCACCTCCGCTTCGGGCGCCCAAGGCAGACCCGCCTGCCCGTCTTCCTCGATCCAGGGAATGTCCTCGGGACGCACGCCGACGACGCCGACGAGCAGCACGCTGCAGGGGGCAAGCCGCAAGAGATTTTCGGACTGCGATCCGAGCTCGGTGTTCTCGATGCGATGGGCGCCGTGACGGCCCAGGACCATCAGCGTCGGCTTGACCTCTTCCGCCCACTGCATGATCACCTGGAACGGCTTGCCGATGAGGATCTGCGTCTTGAGCGGCACGTCGGGGAACTGCTGCGCCATCACCTCGGCCCGCTTCAGGTTCGCCTGGCAGAGCTTGAGCAGCCCCTTGTCGATGATGTTGTTGTGCAGCTCTTCCTGCTCTTCGAACTTGAACACCTTCGACGCCTGATACGACAGCACGTCCTTGATGTTGTGGAAGACGACGTGGTGATACTCGACGTCGAACGCGCTGCACACGTACAGCGACGCGCCGAACTCATGCGCCAGTTCGAGCGCCGCTTTCATCGCCTTGTAGCTGTAAGACGAGCCGTCCACACACACGAGGAAACGCCCGCCGGTGAGCGGCTGCTGATCGCGAACGATCAGCACGTCTTTCTCGACGCCGCGTAACACGCGAGCCGCTACACCACCGACCTGTGAAAACTGCTGCCGTCCCAATCCGTGCGCGCCGATCGCGAGCAGGTCATACTGGCGACCGGACGATCCAACTAATCGGGCCGCCGCATCTTCTTCCTCGGCGACGAGCCTGCCGTTTGCGCCGAGCTTGACGTCGCTGCGGACCTTGTCGCCCCCGTCGTAGCCCGCGGCGCGGTTGGGATCGAAGCCGATCAGGCCCGGCAGGCGCCCCGCGCCGCGGTTCACCTCGTTGACGATTTCTTCGTAGTTGATGCCTTCGAGCAGCTGCCGCGTGAGCGCGACGCCGGCCGCCTCGCAGCGCTTGCCGAGCTGATCCAGGAAGCTGTCGGCGATGAGCTGGAGCCCTTTTTCGATCAGCTTGTCGTGGATCTTGCGCTGCTTCTTGATCTCTGCGGGAGTCTGGAACTGCGCGGGAAGGCCGGTCTCGAGCTGGCGGAAGCGGACATCGTGGAGTCGGGCGGCGTAGACGTGGTTGCCGGTGATTCGCCCGCCCGACTTGCGACACATCTCGATGGCACGATCGACGGCCCAATCGGAGTGCTGCGAGTTGTCGACGGGAACGAAAATCTCGCGGTACACCGCTACCTCCCCGAGTGACGCCGCTCGAGCGGGCTTAAACTCTAGATGTCAGTGTGGATACCGTCAGAGTTAAGGGATATGCAGGGGTGTCCCAAGGCTGTCAAGGAACTTGTTCACAAGCGGCCGGGACGATTTGGCTCCCGTCACTGTTCCAAACCGTAATCGCATCGACGGGGCAGGCGTCGCACGCGCGCAACAAACGTTCGCGCTCCACGACGTCGGGATTCACGAATATCGCCGTGCCGCTCTCGTCGAGTACGAATGCCTCGGGTGCTTCCGTGATGCAGTCGCCGAACCCGACACAGAGCGTGCGATCGATGCGGACCCGCAGGTCGCCCACGGTCCGTTCCTCGACGTCTTTCACATGCCCTCGAGTCCCAGCTCGGCGCGCGCAGTGTCCATGATGGCTGGCGTGATCTCGGTGATACCGCGCTCGCGCGCGTAGTCGGCGTAGATCTTCTTCACCATGCCGCGCACAAAGCTCGGGACGCGACCGAGCCGCTCCTGGGCGTCGCTCGTCCAAGCGGGACCACCGGTGACGACGTTTGTCCGCACCATCTCGAGCGGCTCGGCCGGCACGGTACGCCCGCCGATTTCAACTCCGAGAGAGGATACGAGCTGGGTCTCCATCGGATTCGTCAGCATGGCGACCACGCGGCCGCACTTCGGGCACTTGAAGGTCGCCGCCAGGGTGCCGTCGCCGGGAAGCTGCCGCTCATCGAAGCTCATCTGCTGGTCGCATTCGACGCACAGGAACTTCATAGCTGAGATCCGAGCGTCGACCAGTTGTCTGGTGTCGGGTGCCAGGGAATACGTGCCAGGACCCGGATCGTGAATTCCTTCGCGAGATCGTCGGCGGCGGTCCCCACGAATTCCCGGCCCACCATGTTCTCGACGATCCCGATGAGCTCCGATCCGCGGTCGAACGCTACCCGCATGGCGCGACGCACGGCATCGCGAGACTCTGGCGTCGGGATCGTCACCGTGAGCACGGCGGGAGGGTTGCCGAGGATATCGCACAGCTCGACATAGCGCTGCATACCGGGGGGGAGGTCGAGCAGCAGGAAGTCGAGTTTTCCCCACTCGACATCGCCCAGCAACTCCCGTAGCGCAGACGCCTCCATAGCGCCGCGCCAGACGAAGCTCTCGGCGCTAGGACCTTTGAACGTCAGCGGAGCACCGTCGCCCAGCATCAGGCCCATGGAGACGCACCGGACTCCATCGAGGCCGGTGGCCGGGAGCTCCACGGCTTCAGACGTCTGCAAGAGGCCTGGAATGGTGGGCCCATTCAAGTCGGCATCCAGAACGCCCACGCGGCGACCCGCGCGGCCTAGCGCACGCGCCAGGTGCGCCGTCACATAGCTCTTCCCCACGCCGCCCTTCCCGCTCATCACGGCCACGATCCGGCTCACCGCCGCTAGGCGCTCCGCCACGCGCCTGCGCTGGGCGCCGATCTGTTCGGCCAGCCCGGAGCGGTCGGGATCGGTCAATTGGTGGTAGGTCCGCATCGGCCTAAAAGCTAGCCGGTTGGCCGGTTGGTCGGTTAGTATCCTGCATGATCGAGGGACTCAAGCAGAAGCTCCAGGCCGAAGTCGAGCGGCTCAATCACGAGATCTCCTTTGTCTTACCCAAGGAGATCGAGAAGGCACGCGCGCATGGAGATTTGCGCGAAAACTCCGAGTACAAAGCCGCGCTCGAGCGCCAGCAATTCGCGCAGGCGCGCGTGCATCACCTGCGGATGCGGCTCGCCAAGCTGTCGGACGTCCGCGAGCAGGACATTCCGCGCGACCGCGTCGGCTTCGGCTCCCGTGTGACGGTCGAAGACCTCGACACCAAGAAGAAGGAAGTCTACGCGCTGACGCTCGGCGAGTTCATCGAGGGTGAGGATGGCAAGGAGATGCCCGTGTCCATGGCGTCGCCGCTCGGCAAAGCGTTGCTCGGCGGCAAGGTCGGGCAGAAGGTGGACATCACACTCCCCGTGGGCAAACGTAAACTCAAGATCCTGAGCGTGGATACAGTCCACGACCTGGCGGAGCGGCAGTCATGAGCGAGACGTGCTCTTGACTAAAACCTTTTCTTTCGCTCACTTAGACTCTGAACGAAGCTCATCCGCCGGGGAGAACGACTGATGACGATGCGTTTTATGACCGCTGCGGCGGTCTTCTTGCTTTTCGCCCCTACCGCGAGTCTCGTGGCGCAGGGCGATCCAGACCATGCCGTCGCTGGCGGCGGCGCATTGCCCGCCGGCTGGCACGTGCGCACCGAACCCAACCGTCAGACCGGACAACCGGCGTCGCTCGACAACGTGAAGTTCACGAGCATGGGCGATGGCCTGCATACCACGGTCGGCCCCGCAGCCATCTACTGGCGCGATCGTGACACGATCTCCGGCAATTATCACGTCGTCGCCAAGATGACCCAGATGCAGAATCCGGCCCATCCCGAAGCATTCGGCATCTTCATCGGCGGCAAGAGCCTCGCCGATTCCGGTCAGACCTACACCTATTTCCTGGTGCGCCCGATCGACGGCATGTACTCGATCCGCCGGCGCGCGAGTTACATGACGCGGCCGACCGCGGTCGTGGAGTGGACGGCGAGCGACGCCGTGACGAAGGCTGACTCGAGCGGCCACGCGACGAACGAGCTCAGCATTCAGGTGCAGGGTGGAAAGGCGAAGTTCATGGTCAACGGGAAAGAGGTCCACACCGGCGACGCCGCGAGCGTCGACGTCAACGGGGTCGTGGGTTACCGGGTCAACCACAATCTCGACGTCCACTTGGGGCCGCTCGGGATTCACAAGCTGTGACCGCCCTGAACCCAACGGCAGACGAGGACCGCTTTTCGTTCACGCCGTTCACGCGGCATCCATTCTTCACGTACGTCAACCGCTGGATTCTGGAGCGGGTCATTTGTCCGGGCCGGCAGGTGATCGTGGACCTCGGCTGCGGCCCGGGCGCCGTTACCGCGCTGATTCTCGAGCGGGTGAGCAGCCAAGAGCCGCCACCACACGTGATCGGCGTGGACCCGTCCCCCTCCGCGCTCGCCAAGGCGCGCACCGCTATCTCCTCCAAATTCGCCGAGTTCGTCCAGGGCAGCGCCGAGTGGCTGTCCAAGCTCGTCAAGTCGGCCGATGCGGTTGTCTTCCTCAACGCCATTCACTTGATGCCCGATAAGGTTCAGGTACTGAAGGAGATCCGGCGCGTGCTGAAGCCGGGTGGGTTACTCGCGTTCAATAGCACATTCTTCAACGGCGCGTATGTCGAGGGGACGAGCGGCTTCTGGCGACGGTGGATCGTCCGCTCAGTGCAGGTGCTCCGTGAGGAGGGGATCGAGGTCAAGCACACCGGTCACGCCGCAGCGATGGAGTGGTTCTCGGCCGATCAATATAGCGCCGCGCTGGTCGACGCCGGTTATCGCCCCACGACCGTCGAGCTGCTGCGCGTGGATATGACGCGCGAAGCGCTCATCGATATCGGCCGGTTTTCGCTCTTCATCGAGGGAGCGCTGCCGGGCGCGCCGCTTGAGGAAGGCGCCAAGGCCCTCGAGGTAGGCCTCGAACGCACGATGGAAGAGCTCAAGGTTGAGTCGGTGCCGCGGCATTGGCTGGAGGTTGTCGCGGAAGCTGTCTAGCCGCCCAGATCGTCAGCCCCAGCACGAGCAGCGCCCCCAGTGTAATCACGTTCAACGACTCCACCACGCTGCGCCCAGCCGTGCCGATGAGTGCCGGCGCGCTGAGCGTCAAGCAGGCAAACGACGCCCACCACGCGACCCACACCCAGCGCCGAACCTTCAGGCCGCGCGTCACACGCCAGATCAGCCAGTAGCCTGCCAGCAGCGAGACGAAGTGAGCCTTCCATGCAAGTGGAGAGACGATCGGCAGGATACAGAGTCCGACTGCTAGCTCCGCGTGCACGTACGGGTTATCGAGGCCCGGCGGGTGACGACGAGCGGCAAACGCCAGTGCGAGCACGCCGATCGCGCCAAGCGCATAGAACAGCCGCACGACGCGCGGCGGCGGCCACTCGGCCACGGCGTACTGTATGGGGTCACGAGCGCCGCCCTCGCGCGTGAGCAGGCGTCGCAGCGCCGCCAGGAGCGACTGGTTCGGGAACATCGGCGTGGGATTGGCGGTCTCCGCGGCGGCGACCGTGCGCCACTCGTTCCAGCGCTCGACCGTGATCGCGGGACCGAAGATGAGCAGCGGCAGCAGGACATTCAGGACGGCGAGGAATCCAGCCGTCCACGCGGCGGCGCGCCACGCGCGCTTGTACAGGAGGTACGCGAAAAACAGGATGGGCACCGCGCGCACGCTTACCGCCGTCGCGAGCGCGAGTCCCCCCATCGCGTCGCGTCGCCGCCGGAACAAATCAAACGCCAGCAGCACGAGGAACAGCAGATACAGATTGATCTGCGTGCTCTCCAGGTGCTCCTGGACCAGTCGCGCCATCATCACCAGAGGAACGAGCGTCGCCGCGGACGTCAATGGCTCTGGCGCTTCGCCGGCCAGACGCGGCAGCAGCCGGCAAGCTCCCCAGAGCGCCGCCACGCTCCCGAGCTGCCAAATAACGAGCGCGCCGACGCGCGAAACGCGGGCGAGCTCCGTGAGGACGAGGGCGATGAGAATAAAGAAGGGAGGCCAGGTGTCGAAGCTCAGGGTGGCGTAGGGATCACCATGCTGCAGCACAACTTGGCCCACGCGCAGATAGTCGTGGAACACGACCAAGTCGATTCTGACGAGACTGCGCCCGACCTCCCATGCCGCCAGCAGCACGAGGACAGCCGCGACGGCGCGGCGGGCTCCCCGGTTCATGCGATCACGAATGTCAAGCGGCTATGGGCGTCTCGCAGTGCGGTCTCGACGGTTGCCGGCGTCTCTCCCCTTGCAAAGATGAACCCCGGATACCGCGAACCCTCGGGAAACGGAATCAACCGTTCCCCAGGATGCGCCGTGATCTGCACGTCCTCGACGAGCGGCACCTGCTTCGCCTCGGCCACGCCGCGGACCTCCCGCAGCGTTCCCGCCCCCGGAATAGGAATCATCATGACACCGGCGGCCACGCGCTCCCGTTGCAGGGATGGGATCGGCATGCCGAGAGCGTGGCGCACGATGATCTCTTCGAGCGAGATCCCCTTGTCACCGAAGCGGAGCACCGCGGAACAGCGGCCGCCGATCGGCCGCGCCGCGAGCTCGATCAAGAACGGTCCACGCTCGTTGTAGCGCAACTCAGCATGAATCGGCCCCTCCGTGATCTCCAAGGCGCGGACCGCGCGTTCGGCGCACTGCGCGATCGCGGTCTGCAGCCCGGTGGGCACGGTGGAGGGCGTGACGTAAATGGTCTCCTCGAAAAACGGCCCGTCGAGGGGATCGGGCTTGTCAAACAACGCCAGGACATGCAGCCGGCGGTTCACCACCAGGCCCTCGAGCGCCACTTCGTAACCCGGAATGAAATCCTCGACGAGAAAGTGCAGGGCGGGCTCGCCGCACGCGGCGGCGTCCGGTTCTGCGAGAATTGCCTTCAGGCGATCGTGCCCTTTCATGAAGCTCTGTGCATTATCGGCACGAACCACCCCTCGTGACGCGGACAATCGGAGGGGCTTCAGCACGCAGGGATAGCGGGTCGATGCAGCGATCGCCGTGGGGTCTTCCGCCACCAGGTGCAGCTCGAAGCGCGGGATCGGCACTCCGGCATCGGCGAGCGCGAGGCGCTGGCGATGTTTGTCGCGCGCGGCTTCCGCCGCGTGCGTAGAGTTGCCCTTCAGCTTGAGCCGTTCCGCGATCCACGCGGCCACGATCGCCGTATCATCATCGACGCCCACGACGCCGTGAATGGGATACGTGCGCGCGAAGGCGTGTACGTGGTCCGCCGCGCGCTCCGGGTTCTTGAAATCGAGCGTGAGCAAACCAGCGGGATTCTCCGCTTCGAGTGTGCTGCGTTGTTCGGAGGCTACCGTCAACTCGACGCCGATCTGCCGTGCAGCCTCCACGAACGCCGTCGCGCGGTAGGTCGTGGTCGGCAGCAGCAGCAGGAGACGCGGGGCTATTTCTTCGAGGCCTGGAAGTAGGGGTTCGCGCCCGAGGTGTGATCGGTGATATCCACGATGCCGCGCACGGCCGGCACCAGCTGCGCCAGCATGCCCTCGATGCCCTGCCGCAACGTGACGTCGGCCATGCCGCAGCCCTGGCACCCGCCGCCCATGCGCAGCATCACGACCGCATCCTGCACGTCGATGAGCTCGACATGCCCGCCGTGCCGCGCCACCATCGGATTGACCTGCTCGTCGAATACCTTTGCCACCTGCTCGTAGAGCGCATCGTCGTCAACCGCTGATCCTTCACCGGCGGCCGGTTTGCGCGCCGGAGTGACCGCCGGCACGTCCGCCGTCAGCGCTGATCGGATCGCGATCCCGACCGCCTGACCGACGGCCTGCCACGGGGCGGGAGATTTCTTGACGACGGTGACGATGTTGCCCGACACGATCAGCTCGCTGACCGCCAGGCCGGGGATCGCGAAGATCGCCGCGGCGAGCGGAGAGCCTTTCGCTTCGTCGGCCCCGGCGAATCGGCGCACGCCTCCACTCAGCACCGGCACGCTCAGCACGAATTTGCAGCGCTGGTTGTCGATCGGCTCCGCCGTGATCCGAATCTCGGCCGTATTATCGGGGGGGGGCACCGTTCTCCCTCATGGCTTTCGCCGCGGCGACCATGTTTTTGAGCGCGGCGAGCGTCTCCTCCCAGCCGCGCGTCTTGAGACCGCAGTCGGGGTTCACCCAGATCTGCGTGTCATCCAGCACGCGCGTCATGCTCTTCAGCGCGCCCGTGATTTCGGCCACGGGCGGCACCCGTGGGGAGTGGATGTCGTACACACCGGGACCGATCTCGTTCGGGTATTTGTACTGCTCGAAGCCCTGCAGCAGCTCCGAGCCGGAGCGGGCGTTCTCGATCGAGATCACGTCCGCGTCCATGCGCTCGATCACCCGCAGCACATCGTTGAACTCGCTATAGCACATATGGGTGTGAATCTGCGTGCCGTCGCGGACACCCGCGGTGGCGAGCCGGAACACATCCACCGCCCACCGCAGGTAGTCGGTCCATTCCGCGCGCCGGAGCGGCAATCCCTCGCGCAGCGCCGGCTCGTCGATCTGAATGACGCGGATCCCCGCCGCCTCGAGATCGATCACCTCGTCGCGGATCGCAAGCGCGATCTGCTTTGCGGTTTCAGAGCGCGGCTGATCGTTGCGGACGAACGACCACTGCAGGATCGTCACGGGTCCCGTGAGCATCCCCTTCACGGGCCGCTCGGTCAACGACTGCGCGTACTTGCTCCAGCGCACCGTCATCGCCCGGGGCCGTGAGACGTCGCCGAAGATGATCGGCGGCTTCACGTAGCGCGTGCCGTAGGACTGTACCCAGCCATGCTCGGTAAACGCAAACCCCGCGAGCTGCTCGCCGAAGTACTCGACCATGTCGTTGCGCTCGAACTCGCCGTGGACGAGCACGTCCAGGCCGATCTCTTCCTGCAGCTGGATCGTCTTCCCGATCTGCGCTTCGATGAATTGCTCGTATTCGTCGGCGCTGAGCTGGTTGTCGTTCAGCTTGCGCCGCGCTGCGCGGACTTCAGACGTCTGCGGGAACGATCCGATCGTCGTGGTCGGATACGGCGGCAGCTCGAGCTGCACTTTGCGGCGCACGACGAACGGCGCACGGCGCACGCGGTCTTGTTCCGTGACCGAGGCCGCCCGCCGCTGCACCGCGGCGTTGTGAATGCGCTTCGAGGTGGCGCGCGACTGCGCGGCACGAGTGCTGGCCTCGATCGCCGCGCGATCGCCTTTTGCCAGCGCCACCACCTCCTGCAGCTTCTGCTTGGCGAACGCGAGCCAACCCTTCAACTCGGGATCGAGCTTCGTCTCGAGATCGAGATCGATCGGCGCGTGCAGCAGCGAGCAGGACGGCGCCACCCACAGCTGATTCGTGCCGACCGTCTTGGCCGCGCGATCGAGCAGCGCACGCGCTTGCGCGAGATCGGCATGCCACACGTTACGCCCATCGATCACACCGGCAGACAGCACTCTCCCCTTGGGCCATTTCGCGAGCAGCGGATCCAACTGACCGGGGGCACGGACGAGATCGACGTGCAGTCCGTGGACCGGCAGGGCAAGCGCCGTATCGAGATTTTCGCCGAGTCCCGCGAAGTAGGTCGCGACGAGGAGCCGCAATTTGCCGGCGCGCGCGGCGAGCGCCTGGTACGCCCGCCGATACGCCGTGCGCTCGGCATCGCTACGGTCGAGCGCAAGGCACGGCTCGTCGAGCTGCACCCACTTCGCACCCGCAGCTGCGAGCGACTCCAGCACGTCGCCGTACACCGACAGCAGCCCGTCGAGTAGCGACCAGCGATCAAATGCCGCGCCTTTCGTCTTGGCGAGCAAGAGGAACGTGAGCGGCCCAATCAAGACGGTCGTCGCGTCAATGCCGGCCGCCTTCGCCTCGCGGTACTCATTCGCCGGCTTCGCGGACGCCATGCGGAATCGTTGCCCGCGCTCCAGCTCGGGGACGATGTAGTGGTAATTCGTATCGAACCACTTCGTCATTTCCATCGCGGTGACGTCGCGGCCTTTGCCTTGACTGCCGCGCGCCATCGCGAAGTACGTCCCCGGGTCGACCCACTCGCCTTTCCAACCGTACCGCGGCGGCACCGCGCCGACCATCGCGCACGTGTCCAGCATGCGGTCGTAAAACGAGAAGTCGTTCGCGGGAATGCGGTCGACACCGATGTCGCGCTGCAGCTGCCAATGCCGCCGGCGCAGCTCCGCGCCGGCGGCGAGCAACTGCTCGAGGCTCACCTTGCTGCTCCAATACCCTTCAGTAGCGCGCTTCAATTCGCGCGCGGCTCCCATGGGTGGGAAGCCCAAATTCGAGGCGATGGTCATAGAGATGTGGAATCTAAAGGCTAGGCGGGCGCGGGGCGACTGGAGGCTGGGAAGATCTGGGGATACCGCCTAGGGATGAGGAGGTGGCGCCGGGTGTGGCGGGGGTTGGCCGCGCCCCGGTGGAGGCCCGTGACGCGCTTGCGCCGCTGCGGCCCGTGAAAGTCCCGCCGCAGCCGCCGCCGGTGTGCTGCCGTTCGCCATTGCTGACTGAACGTGAGCTGGCAGTAGGAGCAAGCTCTCCGCCGGCTGGCCCGACCGCAGCGTCGTACTCACGAGACCGATGTTCTCGGCGCGCGGAACGCCAAGCGCCGCCAGCGTTCCCGCAACCCGCAACCCCACCGTGAGCGCCTGCGGGCTCGCGCCGACGCGCGCGAGCGCAGTGATGTCGCTGCCGCTCAATCCCGCGTTGATCGCGAACGCACCAGCGGCGATCGCGAGCGTATCGGAGACGGGACCGCCTTCACGCAGCGCCGTGGCGGCGGTGTCCAGTTGCGTCGCGACCAGGCGCACCGCGGCCGCGACGCGATCGTCGGGAATGCTCTTCGCGCTGCCTTCAATGGCCTTTTGTATCAACGGATCGATCGGCAGGCCACGCGCCGCGCCTGTCGTGCCGAGTTGTTCGACGAGCGCGGCGACGGTAGGTGAGACGCGTCCGGCGAGCCGCTGGGCCATGCCTTGCTGCAGCCCGAGCAGGGTGAGCGGCAATGCGAGCAGCGTGAGCATCACAGGGTCAACACGCTGTTGCGGCGCCCAAAGCCATCGTCGACGGCAGGGGCACCAGGATCGGGCACCCAGCGCGCGCCGTCCACGACGAACGCGTACTGGTGCTGCCCGGCCGGCAAGGTCAGCGTCGCGGTCCACACGCCGGTCGACCCCGAGCGCACCAGCGGTGTGGCATGTGCGTCCCACTGATTGAATGTCCCCGCCAGGCTCACCTCTCGGGCGTCCGGCGCGACCAATACAAATCGGACCGTGACGAGCGGCGCCGGACGCGCCGGCGTCGCCGGCCAGATCAACAGGATCAGCGCAGCGGCGATCGCCAACGCCGGAGCGAGGACCCAAGGACGGATGCGGAGTCGGATCTCGCGCGGCCGCATCACGCGCTTCCAGGCAGGAACGGCCGGCGCCGGACGCGACGCGAGCGTCTGCATCACGCGCTGTGTCACGGCGGGGAGCTCGACCGGACTGCGATCGACCCCAGTCAAGAGTCGCAGCGCCTCCTCCCCCTCGGCGCGCAGCTCCGCCGGCAGATCGGCGATCGTGAGCTCGCCGTCCAGCAGCTGCTTCACCAGGGGATGAAAGTCGCGTTCGCTCATGTGTGGTCTCTCAGTTGTTCGCGCAATCGATCGTAGGCGCGGTGCATTCGCATCTTCAACGACGGTATCGACGTGCTCAGGCGCTCGGCGATCTGTCCGTACGACAACCCTTCGACATGCTTCAGCACGAAGACTTCCCGCTGATCCGGCGTCAGCTCCATCAACGCGAGCTGCAGCGCGCGGCGTCGTTCGGCCGTTTCTGCTCCCCCGTCGGTCCGATCGGCCGCCGCGACGCTGTCAGCCGCTTCTAACGGCGCTTCGGCGCGACTGCGCCGCCGTTCGGCAAAGCATCGATTCCGCAGGATCAGGAAGAACCACCCGACGAAATTGTCGGGCTCCTTGCATTGTGCTAATTGATCAAAGGCGCGCACGAATGCGTCCTGCACTGCATCCTCAGCCGCATCGGCCGAACCCAGCATCCGCGCCGCATAGCGCGCGTACCGATCGCGATAGCGCTCGACCAGCACCGCGTATCGCTCACGCTCCCCCGCGAGCACGGCCCGCACGATATCGCCGTCTTTCGGCTCGGCTCCAGGGCGCAACCGATTCCTCCTAAAGAGTGGCTACCCAAGGGATTGGTAACGATTTGGGAGACGTTTCATTGTGACGTGCGTTACCTCGTCGCCTTGTGGGGAATCTTTACCAAGCCATGTCCGCGATGCTAGAGCCCCAGCCTTCGCAGCGTCCCCTCGTTGCTGACGCAGACCTGCTCAAACGGGTCATCAAGCGGGACTCGACGGCGCTAATCGAGCTGGAACGGCGCCATCGTGCGTCATTGTATGCGAAAGCGTACGGCATCCTGATGGACTCCACGAAGGCCGAGCGGGTCGTACAAGAGGTGTTCGCCCAGCTGTGGTTTGCAGCCGAGCGGTTCGTCGTTCGGCGCAACCTGTGGACATGGCTGCGGATGCTGGCGAAGGATCTCGCCCGCGCCGAGTTGATGTCGCGCGACACGAGATATGCACGATTTCACATTTGCAAGACGGAGGAAGAATGAAGCGCATAGCATGGTTCATCCCGTTGCTCATACCGGCGCTGGCCACAGCGCAGACGCCGAAAGTGGCGGCGCCGAACGAGCACGCGTCGGATGTCGCCAGGGCGAAAGTGGCCGCGGCGATGGCCCGCCGCGCTACGCATGTGCGTGGTGAGGCCGTTGGTCTCGATAACCGGCCGGTGACCCCCGCACATCAGGCATCCGCGGCGTCGCACGCGACGCCACATCCCGGCGAAGGACCAGCCACGCCGGCCACGCCGGCCACACCAGCGGTACCCGCGTCGCCCTCGCACCGGCCAGACCACGCCGGCTTGGGAGGGCAAGGCAGAGGCAATAACCCGCGGCGTCCCTAACTAGACATCAGGCGTCGCGCTGTATCTTACCGGTCCCATGCGCATGGGACCGGTTTCATTTTGGCTGCTCCTCACGGCGCCCTCTGCCCTCTCCGGGCAGCGCCAGGCATCGGCCGCGGTGGGGACAGGCAGTGTGCGCTATGCGGGCGGATCGAGCTTCGGGGTGTTAACCCTTTCGGCAGCCGGGCAAACTCAGTCGCCTTGGACGTACCTTGGCGCGAATGCTGCCGTATCGCTGCTCGAGGGCGGGGTGTGGGCGAGTCAGGGCCGGGGCGACATCTGGTCGGCCGTCGCGCACCGAGCAAGCACGCGCCTCGCTGTAAGCGGGACGATCGCGTTCAGCAGTCGTTCCGACGGCGTCGTCGCGGGTTCGGGAGTCGCGCTACTCGAGGCGGTGCGAGAGGGCGTCGCACTCGGCGCCGGAATCGTCAGCGGCGTCATCCAACAAGAGCCCGGAGTCGCGGCGTTCCGGGTGCGCGGCCGCGGGTGGTGGCAAGTCGACACACCCACGCAGCTCTCACTCACCACCGAAGCCACGCGGTTTCTCGGCGCGTGGTATACCGATATTGTCGGCGGCGTATCATTCGACGGCGCGCGGACCGTTGGCTCGCTGTGGCTGAGCGGCCGGCTCAGCAAGACTTACGGATCCACAGGCGCGGCCAGCGCCACGCTGCAATACTACCTCACGCCATCGGTCGCCCTGGAAGTCTCTGGCGGGAACTACTTGCGCGATCCATTTCAAGGCTTGCCGCGCGCGGGCTTCATCGCCGGTGGAGTCAGAGTGTTCGCGTCGCGGCGGGCGATCGCCTCACACTCCGCCCCCTCGGCGTCCCCTCCCGGCGCCCCCCGCCCCGCGCTGCAGCCCCTGGTTGCCCAGCACCGCGGCGACACGGTCGTGGTTCGCTTCCACATGCCGGGAGCACACCAGTTGGGGATCGCGGGCAACTGGAATGGGTGGACGCCCGCGCCGTTGCGCGCGATGGGCGATGATATTTGGGAGGCTGGGCTCCTCCTGGCGCCGGGCACTTACTACTTCAATCTGGTAGTCGATAGACGAGAATGGGTTGTCCCCGGCGGCGTGGCCACGATTTCCGACGGCATGGGAGGCCTGATTGCGGTGCTGAACGTGCTGTGACTTGACGATTCCGGTCCCAGTCCGTACCGTGGCGACGGTTGGACTCCCAACTCGCTGCTGTCCTCTCCCTCTAGAGGGGGTGTCACGATGGGGAAGATCAACATGATGAAGGTGCTGGTCGGCGGGCTGATCGCGGGCGTCTTCCTGAACATCATCGACAGCGTGCTGTTCGGCTATCTGCTCAAAGATCAGATGGCCGCGGCGATGGCGTCGATCAACCGGCCCGCCATGACCAATGCCCAGATTCCGTGGTTCGTGGTCCTCGACCTCGTGGCCGGTGTCTTTCTCGTGTGGCTCTATGCCGCGATCCGGCCGCGGTTTGGGGCGGGTCCCGCCACGGCGGCGAAAGCGGGGTTCGCGGGCTGGTTCGTCGGCGGGCTGCTCGTGACCTTATTCATGTGGCCCATGCACCTCATGCCGCAGAACCTCACGATCATCACGACGCTGGTGAGTCTCGTCGAGTGGCCGCTCGCGACTGTGATCGGCGCGAAATTCTACACGGAAGGCGCGGGAATGGGAGCGGGGATGGGAGCAGGCGCGGGGATGGGCAGCAGGATGTAGCTCATACTGGCGCAACACGACGCGAAAAGGCGCGGCAGAGTAGATGCTACCTGCCGCGCCTTTTTGCGCCGTTCGCCGTTACGAAGTCATCAGTAACTGAAGCGGATAGAGACCCCCCCTGTGCGCGGCTGGTTGGTCAGATAGCCCACGCGAGCGCGCAGTCCCCGCTCGCGATCGAGAGCCAGGAGGGCCCGCTCATCGGTCACGTTATTGATGAAGACCGCTGCGTCCCAGCTGGTGCGCGACACCCCGACCCGGACGTTGAAAATTCCGTAGGCGGGCAGGAGCGGATTGAACGTGAACGTGTTTTGCGTCAACGGCCCACCGATGGTACCCTTGAACGATGCGATATTCACCGTACCGATGCCCGGCGTGAGATCGTCGATTTGCGTGTAGCGTGAGCCGACGTACTGATAGCTGGCGCCCAGCGACACGCGCGACGCACCCATCGGCCATCCATAGGTGATCGCCCCACTCCCCTGCACGTGCGGTACACTGGGAAGCCGGTTTCCTGACTTGATCCCCGAGATGATGTGGGTGCCGCTCGCGTCGGTGGACGTCACCGTCGATTTTAGCTTGGCGTTGTTCAGGCCGGTCGACAGCGAGAGATCCCAGTGGTCGTTCGGGGACGCCGTGACTTCGAACTCCAGGCCCTGGCTCGTCGCCTTCGGCACGTTGAACACCAACCGCGAGGAGCAGGTGCCGGCGGTGAGATTGAGCTGCAGGTCCTTGATGTCCATGTAGAACGCCGACAGGTTGACGGACCCGCGCCCCCCCATCACGCGGGACTTCATCCCTACTTCATAATTCCACGCCGTCTCGTCCTTCCACGACGTGTGACCGCCGAACGTGATTAGGTCTTGCGGCGAGCAGATGGGCGTATTGAGCGGATCGTTGATCCCGCCCAGCCGGAAGCCCCGTGACGCCTGCGCGTTCAGGGTGAGCGCGTCGGAAACCTTGTAGCTGGCGATGAACCGGGGCGCCGCACCGTTGGCTTTGGTCGAACCGGGTTGGGTGACGAGCGCTGTCCCGGTGTTGTCGTTGCCGAAGATCCCGTCGAAAATCTGGCTGCGGTTCTCGTTGAAGTTGTAGTACCGGAGCCCCGCCGTGAGGTCCAACTGGGACGACGCGGAGAAGGTGGCTTCGCCGAAGACGGCGCCCTGTTTGAGGCGATAATCGAGATCGGACCAGAAGAGGTGGTCCTTGGGCGCGCGCAGCCCCTTCGTGAATCCGTACGGTGCACCGAGAATCGGGGCGGCCAGCGTGTCGAACCCGAAGACGTCGAGGTCCTGCCCGTAATGGCGCTTGTTGTTACTGTAGAAGCCACCAACCAGCCACCGGATGCGCTGGCCTTGTGTGCCCGCTAGTCGCACTTCTTGCGTCCATACCTTCGAGACTGTCGCGTCGTTGAGGGGGGCGTCGAGTGTGTAGACGTTCTGCGGCAACGCGAGGCTGCCGCCCGTAATACTCGACGTCAGCGCGCCCGCGTCGCGGACGACGAGGATGTTGCGATGCGTGTACGAGGTGATCCAGGTCAGCGCCGCGCCACCAAGATCGTACGACAGGTTCACGTCGGCCAGCAGGAATTTGTCGGTATACGGCTCCTCGATCTGTGTGAACAGTTGTCGCGGACCCAGCGTCACCTTCGGACGCGTGGTCGTGTACGGGTTGGCCAGAATGTTGAACGCGTCGATTCGGTTCCAGCCATCCGACTTCACGCGCTGGTAGACCACTCGTGGCGTGATGCTGAACCGGCTCGTGGGCGCGAGCTTCAGCGCGGCGCGCAGCCCCCCGCGTTCATTGCCGTTTACGTTCTGATCGACGTGGAGATTTGGCTGCACCGCATCCATGTAGCCGCCGGTCCGCGTGCCGTAGCCGACGAAACGCGCGGCCGCTTTGCTTCCGAGCGGCGCGTTGAACCCGACCTTGGCCACGCTGCCGGGATCCCCGTAGTCGATCATCGTGACGCCGACCTCACCGAACGTGCTGCTGGTCCCGAGCTCCGGCTGATTGCTGATATAGCGCACCGTACCGGCGAGGGAACCCGCGCCGAACAGCGTGCCCTGCGGGCCGCGCAACACCTCGACGCGACCGACGTCGAACAAGTCGAGGTCCGGCGTAAAGAGCGACAGCGAAATCACTGATTCGTCCAGATACGCCCCCACATCTTCTTTAACGCCGGGCTGGTCGCGGGCGATCTGGCCGGCTGACGTGCCCCGGATCGCCGGCTGGCTCTGCCCCGGTCCCAGGTTCTGGACGCTGAAGCCGGCGACGTTCTGCGCGACCTGTTCGATATTGTCGACCCCACGCACCCGCAGCGCCTGTTCGGTGGGTGCCGCGATCGAGATGGGCACGTTGATCAGCTCTTGCTCGCGCTTCATTGCGGTGACGGTGATCGCCTCGAGCTCGAGCGGCTGCAGAACGAAGTCGACCACCGCTTCCGCATCCGCGGCGACCTGAACGCCCTGCTGCGACTGGGTCCGCACCCCCGGCAGTGCCGCGGCCACGGTGTAGGTCCCCGGCGCGACGTTGGTGAACGCGTATGCGCCTTCGGCATCGGTCGTAGTGCGGCGGGCAGCCGCCGCGCCACCCGTTACTCGGACGGTGGCGCCCGCCATCGGCACATTATGCGCGTCGCGCACCGTTCCGCGGATCCGGCCGTTCTGGGCGTGCGCCACCGCCGGCACTCCGATGAGAAGTGCGGCCACGGCGAAGCTCAAGAACCTTCCAGCGCTAACCATAGAGCACTCCTCCCTATTGGATTAGTCGGACTTCTGCCCGCACGTAGAGATAGCGGCCGTTATAGCCGAACGGCGACGCCGCAGCCCAGGGGAAGGTGTTGTCGTTGTTGTTGAATTCCGCTTTCGGCTTGTCCGGATACACGTCGAACAGATTGCGCGCGCCGATCGCCAGATTCACGTCGCTGAAGTGGTAGCCCACCTCGGCATCGAAGAGCGTCTTGCCGCCGTATGTCTCACGATCCGTGAAGCTCGGTTGCGCGGAGGCGAAGCCGCCGTAGTAGGAGACGCGACCAAGCCCGTGCACGCGCCCGATGGTGTATTGCGCGGTGACCGTCCCGCGCCAATCGGGACGTTCCTCTTCGATGCCGACCTTGGTGACGAGATCGAGGATGCTGGTCAGGTCGGTCGGCCTGCCCTGCAGGATCTGCGGCAAGGGATCGACGCGCGTGATCTTGTTCTTCGTGTAGTTGACGGCAGCCGTCAGGTCCAGCATTCCCCGTCCGGCCGGCACGTGATAATCGCCGGTCAGGTCCGCGCCGTTCGTCCGGGTGTCGAGGCCGTTGGTGAAGAATTGCACGGCCCCGATGCCGGCGAACCCCGCACTGTCGAGGATCGCCGCAGAGACCGAATCGCCGAATGTGGCGCCCAGCAGAATCCGGTTATCGATCGTGATCCGGAAATAATCGACCGTGAACGTCAGGTTGTCCTGCGGCGTGAAGGCGAAGCCCGCGCTCAGATTGAAAGACGTCTCCTCCTTCAGCGGCTTCGCCCCGAACAGCCGCGACGCCGGATTGTCCACCGGGAAGTTCCCGACCTGAATAAACTGGCCACCGATCACGTTGGTCGTGGTGTGACTGAAAAAGCTCTGTGCCAGACCCGGCGCGCGGAATCCGGTGCTCGCCGCCGCGCGCAGCGCGAACCGCTGCGCGGGTTGATAGCGGAGCGCCACCTTGCCCGTGAACCGCTGCCCGAAGTCGCTGTAATGCTCGAACCGGCCGGCCACGTTCGCCAGGAACTGCTTGGTCAGCTGGCTTTCGAGATCGAGATACGCGCCCACGTTGGTACGACCGTGGTCACTCGCGTCCGTGGGAGCGAAGCCGGGGAACACCGACGAACCCGCGGGTGCCGGCAGACTGTCATCGCCTGGGTTGCCCCAGATCCCATCCGCACCCGCGCTGTCCTGCGCGAGATGGTTGCCGTTGATCCAAGAAGCGCGCTCGCCGGCGACGATCGTGAAGGTCTCGCGCCGGTATGCGGCACCGAGCGCGACGTTCACCGGCGCTGACAGGCCGAGCCTCACCGGCCTGGCCAGGTTCACGGCGAAGATGCTTTCGGTCCGCTTCAGGCGACCGGCAAAGAACGAAAGCTTATTCGGGATGCCAGGATCGTCGGCCGTGCCGAGGATACCGTCCGCTCCGGGCGCACACGCCGTGGCCAGGCAAGGACCCAGCGATGGATTGTTCGTGTGTTCCAGATCGTAGTCGAACCGATTGCCCCCGTAGGACCCGCCCAAATCGACCGACCAGCCGCTGACGTTCGCGCGGAATCCCGCGACACCGGAGTAGTCCGCCACATCGGGGCGAAATTGCGGCAGGAACCCCTGCGGGTAGAACTCCGTCCAGTTCTTGTTGCTGTCGAAGTAGCGCCAGAAGCCGTTCCCCGTGCCGGTCCGATGGCTGTAGCCGCCGAACGCGTAGACTTCGCTCGTGCCGCCCGGGTTCAGCGGCATCCGGAAATTCGCGAACGTCATGGCGTCCTCTTCGAGGCCGTCGCCCCAGTGATAGTTCGGCTGGGGGAGCGCATTGCGCTTCTCGATGATCCGGCCGGTGTTCGGATCGATCAGATCGCTCACGCCGTTGACGTCGACCAGGAAGGAATCCGGCCAGGCGCGATTGGTCTTGTTGCGATGGAGATACTCGCCGAACAGCGCCAGCGAGCCCCGTCCCAACCGGACGCCCCAGCCCCCGTTCAGGTCGGCCGTAGTCCCATCGACCGGGTAGCCCTTCGAGTTGTACTGGCCGGCGTCGGCGTTGATGAATGGCGCGAAGCCGCCCTCCTTCAGCACCACGTTTACCACGCCGGCGATCGCGTCGGAGCCGTACTGTGCGGACGCGCCGTCCCGCAGCACTTCGATGCGATCGATCGCCCCGCCGGGCAGCGCGTTGAGATCGACTCCGCTCGATCCGGCGCCCATGCCGTAGGCGAAAGTATTGAGCACCGCCATTTGATGACGGCGCCAGCCGTTGACGAGCACCAGCGTGTGATCGGGACTGAGGCCCCGCAGCGTGAACGGCCGCGCGATGTCGTTCGCGTCGGTCACGCTCTGCCGCGGGAAATTGACCGACGGTGCGAGCGCCTGCAGGATCTGGCTCGTTTCGTTAGTGCCCTGCACCGCAATGTCCTCCGCCGAGAACACGTCCACGGGCACGGCCAGCTGCTCGGCGGCGGTGTGCCGCGCGCGAGATCCGACCGTCACGTCGACCGGCGAGAGGCTGATCGCTTGCTCGGCCAGCCTGAAGTCCTGCGTCACGGCGCTCTGGCCGACCGTCAGCTTGACCGACTGCGGGACGTAGCCGAGCAGCCGCACGCGCAGGGTGTACGTGCCAGCCGCCACCCCGCGAATCTCATAGCGTCCCTGCTCATCGCTCGTCGCCCGGAGGCCTGCGGCCTCCGCCGAGATCGTGGCGCGCGGGAGCGGCGCCCCCGTGGCGTCCGTCACGCGACCGCGTATCGAACCGTTCTGCGCGAGCGCGAGGCCCGGCAGGATGCTCAGCACAGCGAGTAAACTCTCAACCCGTCGCATACTTATGCCTCTGTGTAGGGTAATCGTCGCCCTAGTGCTACCGCTCGCCGGGTAGACCGTCAAGCGACGCTAGTGATGATGCGCGTTCCATGGGTCGACGCCCGCAAATGCCATCACATGCACCATCCACCCGAACAGTCGCGGGCGAAACCGTCCCCCGACCGCTTCGCACGCTTCCGCTGTCGCAATCGGCGACTTCGGACCGAACAGGGGCTGGCCGTCTTTGGTCTCACGCCAGCGGCGCCGCGCGTCGGCGAGCGGCGGCAGGCACCAATTGATGTGCTGATGCCAGCGGGCAATGCTCAGCGGCAGGCGCGCGTCGAGATCGGCGTCGCTGGTTTGGGGCGGCGCCGTGAACATCGCGCCGACGAGCGTCAGGCTTCCATCCGAACCGGCTTGATAGAGCAGCGAGGTCGGTCGCGCGGGATCCAAGCCGTTCCGGGACTGGATCGCCCAGCGGAGCTTGGTGAAGTGGCGCACCGGCGCGCCTGCGGCGGGGATGAACTCCCGGAAGCCATCGTCCTGCGCGACGCGGAAGTCGCGGTACTTGGCGAGCTCGCGCCGCATGACCGCGAGGGTTTCCGCCGCCCGCGCCGAGTCACCGGGAGCCGCGGGGCGGACAGGCGTAAGCCGAAGATGCAGGTCCTCGTTCGACACCATCCCGGCCATCGCGTGCTCGGCCGCCATCGCCGCGTGCTCGTCGGGGTGCTGCTCCGGCGCCGCCATCTCTTGATCGTCCGCCGGCATGCACCCCGCGCCGCGGTGACAGGCCGTGACGAGAACATATAGTAGAAGGGCAGCGCATCGCATTCCCGCAGAATAGACGCATTCCCCTCGCCGTCAGCTAGAGCGATGCAGCCGGCGGAAGTGGGGCTTCTCGATCAGGAAATAGAAAGTGAGGATCGCGACCTGGCTGAATCCCGCGGCAATCAATCCGGGGAAAGACCGCAGCATGAGCGCCAAGCCGTACATCTGCAGATAGCCAACCGTATACATCGGGCTCGAAATGAAACGATACGGGCCGGTCGCGACCGGGCCGATCGCCTCATCAGGATCGAAGAAGTTGTGCCAGTAATAGGCGTTGCTCCCCAGGGTTCGCGCCGCCCAGAGTTTCGTGCCGAGCCCCACGATGCCTAAACCAGCGCCGATCGCAAACGGGGTCGCGCCAGAGATGGGGAGCCGCCAGGTGTTGCGGGTCGCGAGGCAGAGGACCACGAACGCAAAGGCGTCGTGGTTCATGACCCACGCCGCCGTTCGTCGGAAGCGGCGGAACGCTTCGGCCCGTCCGAAGCGCTTCGAGTAGACGTTGCTCGTGTCCTCGCGCCGCAGCACGCCGCCCACGAACAGCACGTACGCCATTCGACTGAGAATGGCGTACGCGAAAGCCGCACCTTGGACGGCCGTCACTTCCTGCCGAAGAGACGCACTGTCGCCACGCCGCGGCGCAGCCGGCTGCGGTACCAGAAATCAACGCGCCGCAGGATCCGCACGGGGCCCGGCAGATCGATCGTGCGACTCCACGAGCCCTCATGAAACTGGATGCGGGTTTCCGGGGAAAACGTCTGGCCGTTCCCGAATGTGACTTTAACGTTGTACATCTCGAGGTTGCCGCCCACGACTTCGATCTTGATCGCGGTGAATCCCCCTTCGCGCGGGCCCACGATGATGGCGTCGTGATCGAGCGTGAAGCTCACGCGCCGGGTGCCGAGTAGCTCCCAGTCGGCCGTCGGAATAGTCAGGAGCACTAGAGCGGCAAGGATGACGCGCATGCACGAGTCTCCGAGTCAGGGTTGGTCCGGCGCGCAGTCAACATACAATGTGCGGCGCGGCGGCACTAAACCCGGCCGCAGTCTTTTGGGGATAGATTCAGCCCGTCTCCCTCATGGGATGCACCTATGCGCGCACCGTGCCTTCTGGTGCTCTGCGCTGTTTGCCTGGCGACTCCGCTCGCAACGCAGTCCCAGGCGCATCGATCAGGCCCTGTCGATCCTCGTCTCCTTACGGGACTCGTGTGGCGCAACGTCGGCCCATTCCGCGGCGGACGGATCTCCGCGGCGTCGGGAGTCATCGGAGAGCCCGGCGTGTTCTACGTCGGCACGCCCGAGGGCGGCGTTTGGAAGACGACAAGCGCGGGGGCGACGTGGTACCCGATCTTCGACTCCATCAAGGGCGTCTCGTCCATCGGCGCCGTGGAGGTAGCGCCCTCGGACCCAAACGTGATTTACGTCGGCACGGGCGACCTGAATTCCTACTTCGACGGGCGGGGCGACGGGATGTACAAGTCCTCCGATGCCGGACGCAGCTGGCGTCACATCGGCCTCGAGGGCACACAGCAGATCACTGCGATTCTGGTTCACCCGCGCGACCCGAACGCTGTCCTGGTTGCCGCACTGGGAGGCTTCTTTCAGACCCAGAGCGACGCCCGGGGCGTCTTCCGCTCGACCGACGGCGGCGCGAACTGGGTGAAGACACTGTACGTCGACGACAAGACCGGCATCGGAACGCTCGCCCGCGCGGCAGACGCGCCCGACGTCATCCTAGCTGCCACTATGTTCCGCTCCTTCGCGCCAGGGACCGGTATCTTATTCGGGCAGAGGACCGACACGGCGCAGACCCGCACGCGGCTCTACAAGTCCCTGGACGCTGGGTTGACCTGGCGTGAGGTTTCAGGCGGAGGGCTGCCCCGCCTCACGGGTCGCATCTCTCTCGCGATCGCGGTGGGCACGAACGCTCAGCGCATCTATCTCATCGGCAACTTCGGACTCTACCGCTCCGACGATGGCGGCACGTCGTGGCGGCAGATGGCGGCGGACGACAAGCGGATCGCCAACGGCCAGGGCGGCTATAACTCCGGTGTCGCCGTCGACCCGAAAAACCCCGACGTCGTCTACACCTTCCATGTGACGGCTTACAAGTCCACCGATGGCGGTAACAGCTTCGTGGCCTTCAAGGGCGGCCCGCCCGGCGGTGACGATCCGCAGGTCATATGGATCGATCCGACCGATGGCAAGCGGATACTCATGGGCTACGACCAGGGGGCGATCGTCTCGTTCGATGGCGGCGACACCTGGAGCTCGTGGTACAACCAATCCACCGAGCAGGTCTATCACGTCGCCGCCGACAACTCGTTTCCCTATTGGATTTACGCGACGCAGCAGGACGCCGGCGCCATCGCCACGCGCAGTCGCGGCGACCTGGGGACGATCACGCCCATCGACTGGAAGCCGGTACCCGCCTGGGAGTGGGGCACGATCCTTCCCGATCCGCTTGATCCCAATATCGTCTTCTCGAGCGGACTGAGCATCTCGAAGATCACCTATCCCAGTGGCGCGTGGATTAATGTGGGGCCGGAGCAGGATCCATCGCTCAAGCTGCGCGCCTCACTGAACCTCCCAATCGTCTTCTCGACGTGGCACGGGCAGCGCGAGCTGCTCGCGGGCTATCAGTATCTCATGGCGACGAGGGACGGCGGGGCGACCTGGACGAAGCTGAGTCCCGATCTCAGCCAGACGCGGGCCCACCCGGCCCCGAGCGATTCGAGCATTCCACGTTGCGCGTGCATCTGGTCGATCGCGGCATCGACCGTGCGGCCCGGCGTGATCTGGATTGGGGCCATCAACGGCATCGTCCAGGTGTCGCGAAACCACGGGGTGACGTGGAACGACGTAACAAGCCCGGATATCGGCGTCGGTGTGCGCGTAACGCCCACCTGGGTCGAGGCGTCGCCCTTCGACGCGGGTACGGCGTACACCGCCTTCAACTTGCAGTATCGCGGCGACGTCGCCCCACATCTCTACCGCACTCGCGACTACGGGAAGACGTGGACGAAGATCGTGGCTGGATTGCCGGCAACCTCGCCCGGCGGCGCGTCTGTGCGTGTCGTGCGAGCGGATCCCAAGCGGTCCGGCCTGCTATTCGCCGGCACCGGGAGCGGCGTGTATGTCTCGTTCGACGACGGCGATCACTGGCAGTCCCTGATGCTCAACCTGCCGACTACGATGGTCGACGACATCGCCTTCCACGACGACGATCTGATCGTCGGCACGTACGGTCGCGGGATCTGGGTGCTCGACGACATCGGGCCGCTGCGGCAGCTCAGCACGGCGCTGGCCAGCAACCCGGCCCATCTGTTCAAGCCGAGCGAAGCGATTCGTGTGCGACGGAATGTGGACTACAACACGCCGTTCCCCAAGGAAGAACCGCAGGCGCCGAATCCCGCGCCGGGAGCCATCATCTACTACTTGCTCGGCAGCAAACCGTCGGAGGATATCGCGATTGATGTGCTCGATGCGAACGGCAATCTCGTGCGCCACCTGACGAGTGCTCCGTCCACGCCGGTTCGCGAAGCCGCGCGGGCGCCGATGGAACAGTTCTGGCTCGCGCCGCCGAGTGCTCTCTCGGTGAACATTGGGCTCAATCGCGTCGCGTGGGACCTCAGGTACGACACGCCGCCCGCGTTCGCGCACGTCTTCGCGTTTTACGGCAATCCCGGCTCGACGCCTGCGTTGCCTGAAGGACCGCTGGCTCTGCCGGGCGTGTACACCATTCGGCTCAGGGTGGACGGGAAACCCTACACACAGACGCTCACTGTGCGCGCCGATCCTCGCGTACACATCGCACCGGCAGCGCTCGGTGCGCAGCACGCCCTGCTGATGAGATTGAACGGCGGAGTGCATTCGACGTGGGCCGACTTCAAGGCTGTCGCGGCGCTGGGAGCGGCGGTCGCGAAGGTCGCGTCTGATACTGTCTCCGAGGTGGGAAAAGCGGCGAAGGCACTCGCGGCGAAATTGGATTCCGTCGCCGGCGATTCATTGGTGGAGGCGCGCCAGGCATGGGATGCACGACCGGCGACGTGGAGCTTCGTCGACCTGAACGGCGAGTTCGCGATCGAGCTGACCGCGCAGGACAACGCCGACCACGCGCCGACGCGGGCCGCGTTGGCTGTGGCGCGGTCAAGCTGCGAGGAGCTAAGGAAGCTTGTCGAGCGCTGGAGGCGGCTCGTTCGGGTGGACCTGGCGCCGTTCAACCGGACGCTGCAGGGCCATGGAATGACGGCATTGTCGACGCCGCCAGCCGGAGAGAAACTATGCTCTCCGTGAGGCCTCAGTCGAGCCTCGCGAGCTTGTAGGTCTCCTTGGCGAGATCGTACGCGAGGGCGCGCGCCATGCGACGCGCGTCGCTCTCGTCGATCACGTGGCGCGCCACCAGACCGCCGAGATAATTGGCCTCCATGCGCCGCGCGAGGTCGTGCCGCGCCGGAATGGAGCAGAAAGCGCGCGTGTCGTCGTTGAACCCCGCAGTCTTGTAGATCGAGGCCGTTTCGGTTGTCTGCTCGCGAAACCGCCGCATCCCTTCCATCGAATCGTGGAACCACCACGGGGGGCCGAGGCGCACCGCGGGGTAGTGGCCCGCGAGCGGCGCGAGCTCGCGGCTGTACGTCGATTCGTCCAGCGTAAAAAGCACGAGCGTGAGACGCGGATCGTTGCCGTAGGCGTTGAGCAGCGGGCGCAGATTGCGCGTGAACTCCGTCGCCACCGGAATGTCGCCGCCCTTGTCGGGACCGAACCGCTCGAAGACCGCTTGGTTGTGGTTGCGCAGCGCGCCGGCGTGGATCTGCATCACCAGACCGTCGGCCAACGAAGCTCTGGCCATTTCCATCAGTAAGTGGGCGGTGAAGCGACGCTCGTCATCAGGCGTCGCATCGCCCCGCCGCGCGCGCTGAAACAGACGCTCGGCTTCCTCCTCGGGCAGCAGGGCGGTGTACGGCTCGAGCACGCCGTGATCGGTCGCCGTCGCGCCCAGCTGCTTGAAGTACTTGCGGCGTTCGACCAGTGCCCTTACGAAGCCGACGTAGTCGCGCACGCGGCCGAGTCCGTCGAGCGCCGCCGGCCACTCGGGCGACGAAATCCGGAACAGCGCGTCCGGCCGAAACGTCGGGATCACACGACCTTTCCAACCGGATTCGCGAATCGCGCAATGATGCTCCAGCCTGTCGGTCGCCGCGTCGGTCGTCGCCAGCACCTCGATGTTGAAGCGCTCGAACAAGACGCGCGGCCGGAACTCGGGTGCGGCGAGCTTCTCGACGATTTCGTCGTAAATATGAGCGGCTGTCTCACTCGACAGCTGCTCGCGGACACCGAAAACCTCGTGCAGCTCGTAGTCGAACCACGCGCCCGTCGGCGTGCCGCGAAACAAGTAATAACGGCCGGCGAATAGCTGCCAGACGCGGCGCGGGTCTCCTTGCAGCAACGATTCAAGCGGAACGCCATTCGCGTACAGCAGGCGCAGGATGTAGTGGTCGGGCTGGACGATGAGCGACGCCGGCTCGGGGAACGGCTCGTTGTCCGCGAGAATGCGCGGATCCACGTGGCCGTGGGGCGAGACGATCGGTAAGCCCCGAGTGTCCTCGTACAGCGCGCGCGCGACGCGCCGTATCGAGGGGTCGGGATCGAAGAAGCGATCCGGGTTCAGACCGTCGGCGCCCACCCCGGCGCGTAGTCCCGCTGCCAAAAGGCCATCGCCGCCTCGTCGCCGTGGATGCGGCCCGTCGCCGCATCGACGCGGAGCGCGCGACCCGTCCACTGCGCGATGTTACCCAGATGGCAGAGCAGCACGCTCTTCGCGCCCTCTTCGATCGGCTGGCTGACTGGGGCGCCGGTGCGGACGCCTGCGACGAAGTTCGCGATGTGCAGCGCCGTGAGCTGGTCGTCGCCGCTCACCGCGAGCGAATCGGTTCCCGTCGGCGGGGGCGCGACGTTCTGCTTCACGATCTTCTGGTCCATGTCATAAACGGTGTAGCCATCTTGATCGACGACCATCGTCCCCGTCGTGCCGTGCACGATCGTCCCGCGGCCTCGGGCTTCGACGGGATAAGGATTGCAGCTCCGCCCCTGCCAGGCGATGGCCCGGCCGCCATCGAACTCGAACGCCGCCTCCTGCGTGTCGGTGAACTCCCAGTCGTCGTCGAAATGGTAGCGGCCGCCGGCGGACGTGACGCGCACCGGATGATCCACGCCCAGGGCCCAGCGGGCGACGTCGATCTCGTGCGTGCCGTTGTTGCAGATCTCGCCCGTGCCCCAGCGGCGGAACCAGTGCCAGTTGTAGTGAATCATGTTGTCCCGGTAGGGCGTGCGCGGCGCCGGCCCCTGCCACAGCTCGTAATCGAGGTTCGCCGGGACGGGCGCGGCTTTGCCCCGCCCGATGGTAGCGCGGCGGTTCGCGTACCACGCGCGGGCGAAGTACGCGCGGCCGATCATTCCGTCCCGGATCGCCTGCACCGCTTCGATGGCGCGCGGCGAGCTGCGGCGCTGCGTGCCCATCTGGACGACGCGCTTTGTCTTGCGCTGCGCGTCCACCAGCAGCTCGCCTTCGCGCGCGTTGTGCCCACACGGCTTCTCCAGGTAGACGTGCTTACCGGCCGCCATCGCGAGGATGGCGGCGGGCGCGTGCCAGTGATCGGGCGCCGCGATCACGAGCGCATCGATGGACTTGTCGTCGAGAGCGCGCCGGAAGTCGGCGAGACTCTTCACCGGCTTGCCCTGCGCCTCGGCCACGGCCGCGGCGGCCTTGGCCAACACCGTGGCGTCCACGTCGCACACACTGGCGACCTCCGCGTTGGGCGTCTTGGCGAACGTTTTCGCCAGCACGGTCCCGCGGCCGTTCAGGCCCATCACGCAGACCACGACCTTCTCGCTCGGCGAGCCCTTGGCGAACAGCGGCGTGCGCGCCCCGAGTAACCCGAGCCCGGCGCTGGAAACGGTTTTCACGAAGCGACGGCGTTTCATAGTGGCCTCACTTTGATATCGCGGAAATAGACCTCGTCCCCGTGGTCCTGCAAGACGATGTGCCCCCCCCCGCGGCGCTTTTCGCCGAAGCCGGGAATCGTCTTGTATTTGCTGGCGGCCAGCAGGGAATCCATGCGTGCGGTGCCGAGCTCGAATTCGACGACTTTTTGGCCGTTGAGCCAGTGCTCGCCGTGATTGCCTCGGAACACGATCCGCGAGCGGTTCCACTGGCCCACGGGGCGCAGGTGCTTGCGCTCGTTGGGCGCTACAAGATCGTACAGTGCGCCGGCGCGGTGGGTCGGGAGCTTGCCGTCCTCGTGGCGGTCGTCGTCGAGAATCTGATACTCAAAGCCGAGGGCGGAGTGAGTGGGCCCTCCTTGAGTGCCCGCGCCTCCTTGAGCCATCGACATCGTTTCGGACACGTTGTACTTGACGCCGCTGTTTGCGCCCGGCGTGACTTTCCACTCAAAGCTCAGCTCGAAATCGGCGAACGAATCCACGGTCATGAGGTCGCCGCCGACGAGCGGCCGCCCGTCGGCCACGCGCGGCACGTTGCCCGACGCGATCTTCTTGATCGCCCCGTCCACCACGACCCAGTGGGCGGTGGGCACGGTGTCGTAGCCGAGGCCACGCCAACCCGTGAGCGTGCGGCCATCGAACAGCAGGCGCCAGCCCGCGGTCCGCTCGGCGGGGGTGAGGGTGTTGGGCGATTGGACTAGAGTGAGAAGCAAGGCTACGGCAATCATGTGGGCTCCTCCGTCAACCGCGCCGGCTCGAGGCGCGGCGCCAGGGCCGTGGGCACGATCGCGAGCGCCATGAGCAGCATCGCGGTCTTGCGCGCGCGGCTCGTGGTCCAGCCGCGTTTCAGGAAACTGCTCGAGAGGCACCCACCGGTGATCGATCCCACGTCGGCGATTACATACACCGTAATCAGGGGAAGGGCGACCTGCGCGAGCTTGATGCCGTAGGTCCTGTCCAGGAATTTCGGGAGCCAGTAAAGATAGAACCACCAGATGGGGTCGGCGAGGAATTTGCCAGCGACGATGGCCCAGGTTTGGCGGAAGGTGAGGAGGCGGAGCCAAGGGGCTTGGCGCTTGGGGCTGGGGCCTGGGGGCTCGGTCCCCGAGCTCCGGTACAGCGTGATGCTGAGCACCTGGCGGTCCATGTAGTTGATCGTCGTGACGACGAACAGCAGCGCGCAGATGGTCCAGCGGTACGGCGGGGAGGGGGGACGGGGGATGGGGGACGGGTCGAGCGTCACAGTGACTTCAAAGCTAGTTTCAGAACCGACACCATGACCACTCGCCGACAGTTTGTCGGAACCGCGGCCGCGCTGCTGTTGCCTTGGCAAGCGCCGAAGAGGTTACCACTCGGGTTCTCCACCCTCGGCTGCCCCACGTGGCCCTGGCCCCGAATTCTCGATTTCGCGGCCGAGCACCAGTTCGCGGCGGTCGAGCTGCGCGGCATCCAGACGAACATGGATCTCACGAAGGTGCCGGAGTTCGCACCTGACCGCTTGGGTGAGGTCAGGAGCCAAGTCGCGGCGCACGGGCTCTCCGTGTCGTGCCTCGGCGCGTCGGCGCAGATGCACGACATGGACCCGGCCAAGCACGCCGCACAGCTCGACGAGGCGCGCCGCTTCATCGATCTGGCCCAGGCCCTTGGCGCTCCTTACGTGCGGGTGTTCGGGAACGAGTACGTGGCCGGCGTGCCGCGCGATCAGATGCTCGCGCACATCGCCGGCGCGCTGCATGGACTCGGCGACCATGCGAACGGCAAAGGCGTCACGGTGCTCATCGAATCGCACGGCGCCTTCACCGACTCGCCCGCGTTGCTCGAGATCCTCCAGAAAGCCGACTCACCGAACGTGGCGCTGCTGTGGGACGCACATCACACATTCGTGTCGGGCAAGGAGCAGCCGGAGGACACGGTGCGGCAGCTGGGACGCTTCATCCGGCACACGCATCTCAAGGATTCCGTCCCCGCCGGCAACGACCGCCGCTACGTTCTCACCGGCACCGGTGAGGTGCCCGTGAAGCGGCAGATCGCGGCGCTCGCGAAGATCGGCTACCGCGGCTTCTACAGCTTCGAATGGGAGAAGCGGTGGCACCCGGAGATCGAGGAGCCCGAGCGCGCCATCGCGCATTATGCCACCGTTGCTAGTGAGTATCTGCGCGATGCGCGAGGCGAATGATCATTGTTCATTGATCATTCTTTAGCAGTCCTTCCCACAGTCCCTGGAGATACGTCGCGCCCAGCGCGCGATCGTACAACCCGTACCCAGGCCGCCCGCGCTCTCCCCAGATCATGCGGCCGTGGTCGGGACGCATCGGTCCGGCGAAGCCAGTGTCGCGCAATGCTCGCAGCACGTCGGCAAGATTCAGGTCGCCCGAGGGATGAGGGGTCTCGTGGAACTGCCGCTCGCCGGTGATGCGCACGTTGCGGCAGTGCGCAAAGTGGATGCGTGAGCCGAGCCGCCGCACCATCGCGGGCAGGTCGTTTTCCGGGAGGGCGCCGAGCGAGCCCGTGCAGAACGTCACGCCGTTTGCGGGGCGGTCCACGAGCTTCAGGAGTCGCTCTAGATCGGCGCCGCGGCAGATGATCCGCGGCAGTCCGAAGATCGACCAGGGTGGATCGTCGGGGTGAATCGCCATCCGCACGCCCGTTTGCTCAGCGACGGGGACGACGCGCTCGAGGAAGTAGGCGAGATGATCCCACAGCCGTTCCGCGTGCACCTTGCGGTACGCCTCGAGCAGCCCGCGTAGCTCGCTTGCATCATAGGTCGCAGCCCACCCGGGAAGATCGCCGGTCCCACGCCCCAGGTCGATGTTCGCAAGCGCCGCGTCATCGTAGGCGAGTGCGGTCGATCCGTCGGGCAGCGGCATCTCGAGATCGGTGCGCATCCAGTCGAAGACGGGCATGAAGTTGTAGCACAGCACCCGCACGCCCAGCTCGCCCATCGTGCGGACGCTCTCGCAGTAATTCGCGATCAGGCGGTCGCGGGTCGGCCGGCCGAGCTTGATGTCTTCGTGGACCGGAATGCTCTCGACGACCGCGAGTCGCAGCCCGGCAGCATCGATCTCGGCGCCGAGCCGCTCGAGCCGTGCCCGGGGCCAGGCGTCCCCCACGGGCACATCGTACAGCGCGCTCACCACGCCCTCCACGCCGGGGATCTGCCGAATGTGAGCGAGCGGGACTGGATCGGCGGGTCCGAACCACCGGAACGTCATGTACATTGGCGCACCAATCGCTGGACGTCCGCCGTCGTGGCGCGACCGAAGTCCCCCGGCACGGCGAGCTTGAGGGCGCCGGCGGCGACCGCGAATTCCAGGGCGGCGGCAGACGCCTGCTCTCCGAGCAGGGCGGCGATTAAGCCCGCCGCGAAGCTGTCGCCCCCGCCGACGCGGTCGACGACTTGGACGACGTGCCGCCGACTGTGCATCAGCACGCGCGTCGAGGCGTCGTACAGCACGGCGCTCCACGCGTGCTCACGCGGGCCCAGGATCTCGCGCTCGGTGATGGCCACGGCGCGGCAGCCGAACCGGTCGGCCAGCGCTTCGGGACTCGCCTCGACGCCCAGCATCGCCCGCACCGCCTCGCGGTTACCGATCAGCACGTCGGCCTCGCGTGCGAGGGGCTCGATGAGCGGGCGCGGGTCTCGACCCCTCCACAAGGCTTCGCGGTAATTGAGGTCGAGGCTGACCGGCACGCCGCCCGTGCGCGCGCGACTGATGGCTGCCGCCAGTGCCTGTAACGGCCCATCGCCGAGGGCGGGGGTAATCCCGGTGGAGTGGAACCAACCCGCGCCGGCGAGCACGCGAGTCCAGTCGATCTCTTGCGGATCGATGCCGGCGAACGCCGACCCGGCGCGGTCGTACACCACCCGCATTGCACGCGCGTCCGTGCCGGGCTCGACGAAGTAGAGCCCCATCCGCGCGCCACCGCGCAGGATCCACTCCGTGCCGACGCCCTCGCGCTGCAAGACCTCGAGCGCCGCGTGGCCAAGCGGGTTCTCGGGCAGACGCGTGACGTAGTCGGCCCGCACGCCGAGATGACTCAGCGCCACCGCGACGTTGGCCTCCGCCCCGCCGAAGAACGTGTGAAGCGCGGAAGATTCGAGCAGCCGCTCGTCCGCCGGCGGGCTGAGCCGGAGGAGCATCTCGCCGAACGTGACGACTCGCGCCGTCGCGTTCACGGCCGGGCGGCCGCCACGGCGTCCACCAGGGCGCGGGCTCGGCGCGTCAGTTCGGGCCAAGCCGCCTCACGGACGAGCGCCGCGGTGACCAGCGCGCTACCCACGCTCACGGCGGCGGCCCCGGCCCGGATCCACTCGGCGGTGTTGTCGAGCGACACGCCGCCCGACGGCACGACCTGCACGAACGGCAACGGCGCGAGCACCTCGCGAAGGTACGCGGGGCCGAGAGTCGACGCCGGGAACAACTTGACCGCCGTGGCGCCGGCGCGCCACGCCTCGAGCAGCTCCGTCGGCGTGAAAGCGCCCGGCAGACACGGGACGTGGTGGTCGCGACAATAGCGAACGACGAAGCGATCGAACGCGGGGCTCACCACGAAGCGCGCTCCGCGAGCGATGACGTCGCGGGCGGCCTTCACGTCGAGCACCGTCCCTGCGCCGATCATGCATCCCTTGACCCCCTCGCCCGACGCGAGCTCGGCGATCGTCTCGAGCGCGCCGGGCGTCGTCAGCGTGATTTCGACGGCGCCCACGCCCGCTGCGGCGAGCGCGGCCGTCGCGCCGCGCAGGTTCGTCGCATCCGGCAGTCGCACGACGGCGATGACGCCACTGGCGAGCAGCGCGTCAGTCACGGGCGAGCGCCCCCTCGATGCCCTCTTGCTCGATCACCAGCTTCCAGCGC
>DASWCE010000209.1:0-1722 GCA_036390255.1 Gemmatimonadales bacterium
GAGGACCGGGAGCGGATCGCCGAGCTCAACCGGGGGCGGGATTGGAACGGGCTATTGCGCTACGCCGAGGAACGGCAGCGCCGGGATCCCGAAGGTTCCGACTGGGGGGTGGTCGCGGGCTACGCCTGGCTGCGCAGCGGCGAGTATCCGAAGGCGTCCTCGGCGCTTTCGCGCGTAATCCAGCGCAACCCGGAGGACATCGGCGCCTGGATTCTGCTCGGCGAGACTCAGCGGCTGGCCGGGCAGCCGGGGCAGGCGGCGCGGACCCTGGAGCGCGCGAGTGCCATCGGCCGCACCTCCTTTGTCACGTTTTTTCTTCTTGGGGAGGCTTACCGCGATACCCATCGGTTGGACCGGGCCATCGCCGCGTACCGGGAGGCGGTGCGCCTCGAACCGCAATTTGCGGGGGGATGGTTCGGACTCGGGTCGGCGCTGGCCCGGATCGGGGACCGTGAGGAAGCCCGGATGGCGCTCGAGCGCCTGGAGAAGCTCGACTCGGCCCTGGCCCGGGACCTCAAGCGAAGGATACAGACCGGGGATAAGTAATTTTGTCGCATATGTGTATTATGTAAAATACATAATATACGCCGGCACACAGAATACTCTCATTACACCCGGTACTTGTACCCCGTACCTAAGGTAACTTCTAGCTCCGTTTCGGAGGCTCGAACAGGCGCACAAAGTTATCAGTCGTCGCCCGAGCAAGGTCTTCAAGCGGCATGCCGCGCAGGCGGGCGACTTCCTCCGCCACGTGACGCACGAGACCCGGCCGGTTGGTCTTGCCGCGATGCGGGACGGGGGCGAGGTAGGGTGAATCGGTTTCGACCAGCAGCCGATCCAGGGGCACTTTGCGCGCCACCTCCTTCAGAGCCCCCGCGTTCTTGAAAGTCACGATCCCCGAGAAAGAGATGTGGAACCCCAGGCTCACGGCCGCCTCGGCGACCTCCTGGGACTCGGTGAAGCAGTGCATGACCCCCCCGACTTCGGCCGCCCCCTCCTCCCGCATGATGCGCAGCGTGTCCTCGGCGGCTTTCCGCGTGTGGATGACCAGGGGCTTCCCGCAGTCGCGGGCGGCGCGGATATGGGCGCGAAAGCGCTCGCGCTGCCACTCGAGATCGCCGCTCACGCGGTAGTAATCGAGGCCGGTCTCGCCGATCGCGACCACGCGCGGGTGCCGGGCGAGCTCCACCAGCCGCGCCGGATCCACCGCGGCGCGGTCCTCGTGATCCGGATGCACGCCTACGCTCGCGAAGAAATTGTCGTAGCTCTCGGCAAGGCTCAGGACCTTGGGGAACCCTTTAAGATTGACGCTGATGCACAGCGCGTGGGTCACGCCGTTCTCCCGCATTTCCTCGCGCACCTCGGTCACCTTCCCGTCGAATTCCGGAAAATCCAGGTGGCAGTGCGAGTCGACCAATCCGGGAAATGCCTTCGGCAAAGGCGACGCTTCGGTCACGATCTGATCAACCGTTGATACTGCAGCAGGAGGTCTTCGACAAACAGCTTCGCGTTGAGCGGATGCCGGGCGAGCGCCCGGGCCTGCACCAGCCGGCGCAGGTAGGCGGCGATTTCGGCCGCCTCGCAGTTCCGTGAAGTATCGGCGATAAGCCCTTCGTGGTTGACGTGATACCGAATCCGGCCGGCGATGCGGGCGAGGAGCAGATCGTAGCTCCAGCGCTGCAGCCACCCGACCAGGTCCCACGGCGGAACGCGCAGGACCGT
>DASWCE010000210.1:0-1915 GCA_036390255.1 Gemmatimonadales bacterium
CGTACAAGAGCCTGGTTGAGCTTCGCGCCGCCTACATGCCGGATGCCGCTCGGGCAGTATCAGGGCATCCCCCGAGCTGATCCCGGAGGAAGGGTCACCCCCCGGTTCTGACATCGCCTAAGCCGGCAGAGCCGGAACCAAAGAGGGGATAGCATCGTCCGCCGGTGCCAAAGCTGTCGAGAGCCAGATGACGGGGTCGCTGACGGAGCGCTATGACGATCGGATCGCCGGCGTGCTGTCCTGTTACGACCGGGTGGTGGTGACCGGGACGCTTCCCACGGTGTGCTACGCCGCGGGAATGACGAAGTTTCTCTACGCGATCGGGGTTCGCATCTTCGATTACCCGCAGTTTGCCTCGACACTGCGCGACCGCGTGCGCGAGCGGGCGGCATCGCTGGCAGCGCAGGCGGGGATCACGATCGAACACATCGCCAAGAGCCACATCCGCAAGGAAGCGGTCGTGGCGGAGATGCTGAAACGACGTGGCGAACACCCCGGCCTGGTGCATGTCATCTCGGCGATGGAGGCGTGCGGCGCTTACCAGCCGTGGCACGACAAGCAGACGCACAAGACCTTCGTGCGGCCGGACAGCGGCAAGTGCCTCCACTACTATTTCTATTTCATCGATGCCGAGCTTGGCCTGGTCTATCTGCGGGTGCCGACATGGGCGCCGTTCCGCCTGCAATTCTACTGCAACGGTCACAGCTGGCTGGCGCGTCGACTGACAGCAGAAGGCATCGGCTTCACCGCCGCCGACAATGCCTTCATTCGTATCGATGACTGGCAACGCGCTCAGGATCTGGCCGACCGGTTGTCGCCCGACCGGCTGCACGTGGTGCTTGACCGCTATGCCGCGCAGTGCTGCCCGGTGCTCGACGTCTTCAGGCAGTCCTACCACTGGAGCCTGATGCAGGTCGAGTACGCAACCGACCTGGTGTTCCGCTCAGTCGGGACGCTCAGGCCGCTCTACGAACATCTCGCCCGCGAGTCGGTGCTGAGCGTCAAGGCGGAGCAGATCGCCAACTTTCTCGGCCGTCAGATCAGCCCGCAACTGGCCCAGGAGATCGGTTCTCAGTTTTCCACTCGCATCGAGGGGACCTGCATCAAACACCGCTTCGCTAGTTCCTCGATCAAGATGTACGACAAGTACGGCTGCGTGCTCCGCATCGAGACGACAATCAACGACGTCTCCTTCTTCAAGCACCATCGCAAGGTGGAACATCGGCAGGGGCCGCCGACGCGGGTTCTCGCCCCCGTCAAGAAGACCATCTACAGCCTGATTGACCTGCGTGAGATCATGCTCGGCTGCAACCGCCGCTATCTGGCGCACCTCGCAGCGCTCGACGACTTCTCGGCCGGTGTCCGTGCCCTCGACCGGCTCACCAAGCCGCGCACCGTCGAGCAGAAGACCGTCAAGGGAATCAACTTCTTTGACCCGGTCGATCATGCCTTGCTGCACGCGCTACAAAACCCGCGGGTCAACATCGCCGGCATCCGCCGCGCCGACCTGCTCCCACTGCTCGACCAACTCTCTCCCGATCGCCTCTCACGCCAGCTTCGCCGGCTCCGCGACCTCGGCGTAATCAAGCGGGTCGCGGGAACCTATCGCTACTACCTCACCCGCATCGGCCGCGCCGCTACCGCAGCGCTCTGCCGTGTTACTCAGACCGTGATCATCCCGGCGCTCGCGTGAATCAAAAATCTGTGCAGGAAGTCTCAAGACTCAGGTCGTTAGAGACTAATCATCCTTGGGTTGATGCCACCGGCTCTGCCGCCGTGCGCATCGCCATGACCGTCGGAGCACAAGGTCGCGACTATCCCGGTCGATTGCTGGAGGTCCGACACGAGGCGCCGCTGCCCGACGGCGAAGCGGAGGTCGAGCTGTCGGAGCGCGTCGGAGTGATACACGCCGATC
>DASWCE010000211.1:0-2362 GCA_036390255.1 Gemmatimonadales bacterium
CGGCAAGGTCGAGGAAAACAAGGGGATAGCTGGGCAGATCACCACGTTCCTCAGCAAGGCTCGCAAGGTGGAGCCATGCCCGCCAGCAAATTCGACACCGCAGCTAAGCCGGACAGATAATCAGTTAGCCAAGCCTCGCTAGCCCTCCCCGATTTGCGCCCAGCCTTCACCGTAGCCAATTCACAGCTTTGTGCCGCGGCCTAGTAGAACGTTCCTTGCTGCCCCGTCATCCCTCCGCCCAATGGCCGCTTCGGGTCGGAATCGGCCATGTCACGATCCGGCCAATAGCGGACATTCGCGTATTCAAAGATCGGCTGCCTCACAGACCCCGCTTCGGAGGTGTTTGTTTTTGTATCTAGCGTTTGCGCCTGAACTCCCAAGGCGGCACGGCTTTTTCTGATGCTCGCCCTTCTTGCGAGGATCAAGTTGAGGCGGGCGCTGCATCAACGCCTCCGCACGCCCCGAGCAGGACATTCAGATAGCGGTCGACCGCGACGTCGACCGAGAACCGCGCGGAGCTCGCGCGCAGCGGCTCCGGATCAGGTGGGTCGCTCAGCAGTGCGAGAATCGCATCGGCCAGGGCTCGATCGTCGCCGACGGGGACCAACGGACCGATAGCGCCGTGGTCCAGAATTTCGCTGGCGCCACCAGGGCAATCGGTGCTCACCACCGGGCAGCCGCAGGTTAGCGCCTCGCACAGCACGTTGGCGAATCCCTCCCAGGCGGAGGAGTGTGCGAAAACCGCAGCCCTCGCCATCCATGCGAACGGGTTGGTAACGAATCCCGGCAGCGCCGTATCCGCGGCTACGCCAAGCTCGCGCGCGAGCCGTTCGAGCCGGTCGCGGTCCTCTCCCTCCCCCAGGATGACGAGTCGCGCCGGCCGCACCGCTCGCACTCGTGCGAACGCCCGGAGCAGGGTGGGGAAGTCCTTCTGGTGCTTGAGCTTGCCGACCGCCAGCACCAGCGGCGGGCCACCGGGTGCGGCCCAGGGATGTTTGACGGGCTCGCGAGCCCGTTCGCGGATCGCGGCAGCGTCTAGGTGATTGTAGATGACCGCGATTCTCTCCGGAGGCACCCCTGCGCTCCATAGAAGGTCGTCGGCGACTCCCTGCGAGTTGGCGACGATGGCATCGGCCTTCGCGTAGGTCCTGCGGACCAGGGTGCGCAGCAGGGGTCCCCAGGCTCGTTGGCGCTCGCCGGTGGCGGCGGACAGCTGGAAGTTGACGCTCACGACGACGGGGATCGGCACGCGGGCCCATGTGCGCGCCCACAGGCAGGCGAGATTGGCGGGGTTCGACGTCGAGAGCACCACGTCGGGCCTCTCTCTCGCAAGATAGCGCGCTAATGCCGGAAAGCTTGCGACCACTCGCGCGCCCCGGCGGCTCGCGATGCCGGGCAGGCGGGCGCAGCGCGAATCGAGTGGGACCAGCCGCACCGCGGGCGAGAGCTCGGTGCGGAGGGGTCCGTCCGCGCTCGCCACCACGAGATCCACACGGTGGCCCCGATTTGCGAAGGCCCCAGCGAGGGTCACCACACGGCGCTGCGCTCCGCCGCCGCCGAGGCCGGACAGGAAGAGCGCGAGGTGTCCGGGGTCGGAAGTCACTCGGCGCCCTTCGAATCGGAGGCTATCGTCGTCACTTTCCGGTCGGCTCGCGCCATGGACTGAAAATCTGGCGGTATTTCGTCGAGCCAAAGAGGTTTGATCGCCAAGGAGTTTGTGGGGCGCAGTGAGCACATACCGTAACCCCTTGGTACAACAGGTCCTGAGAATTTACGAGGGTGACGCGCTTCCGGCATGCCAATCAATCATCCTACGCCACCGAGAAAGGGACCGCTCAAACATCGCCGCATGGATGCTGAACAGACTCACATAATAGGTTCAAGCCGACGTCCACGCCCCCGCTGTCGCTTCGGCGCGTCCGCGGCTTAACCTAAGCGTTGGATGTCTGCTTTGGGTCCAGGCTGTGTGAAAACGTATCGGTTCGTGTAAACAAGGATGAGGCGTTTCGCGTTACTGCTCGTATCAGGCATTGATTGAGGTGGGCAGATGAAGCGATTTATCGAAGGCGAGGACCGAGGCGCAGATCACCTTGCTGCCCGAGTGCCTGGACGACTACCTAGCCGAAGACAACCCGGTTCGCGTGGTTGAGGTCTTCGTCGATCAGCTGGATCTACGGCCGCTCGGCTTTGAGGGAGCAGAGCTTGCGACGACAGGGCGACCGTCGTACCACCCGTCGGTGCTACTGAAGATCTACATCTACGGTTACCTCAACCGCATCCAGTCCAGCCGCCGCCTGGAACGGGAGACCCAGCGCAACGTGGAGTTGATGTGGCTCAGCGGCCGCCTGACGCCGGATTTCAA
>DASWCE010000212.1:0-5566 GCA_036390255.1 Gemmatimonadales bacterium
CTCGCCCTCGCGCGGGTTGCCGCCGAACAGGGACACGACGTCGTATTAGTCGGCGCGGCGCGGGGCATCGAAGCGCAGATTCTTCCGAGCCATCCATTTCGGTTTCATCTGCTGCCGATGGAGCCCATCTATCGGCGCGCCTGGTGGCGCAACGCGCGCTGGCCGCTGATCGCGGTGCGGGCGTGGCGCGCGGCGGGACAGGTGCTACAGGACGAACGGCCCGCGATTGTCATCGGCACGGGGGGATACGCGGCCGGTCCCGTCGTGTGGCGCGCGCAACGTGCGCGCATTCCCACGGCGCTGCAGGAGCAGAATGCGTTTCCGGGGCTCACGCAGCGATTACTCGCGCGGGGTACGCGCCAGGTGCATCTCGGATTTCCGGAAGCTCGGCTGCGTCTCTCACTGGGCCGACACACGCAGGTGTTTGTGTTCGGCAATCCCATCACGCCTCCGGCGCCGGTCGATCCGAATGCGGCCCGCGCGGAGTTTGGTCTCTCGGCAGAGCGGCGCACCGTGCTGGTATTTGGCGGCAGTCAGGGCGCGCGCGCGCTGAACGAGACGATCGCGCGCGTGCTGCAGCTCGGCCTGCTCGGCGACGTGAATTTGTTATGGGGCACAGGCGCCATGCACGTCGATCGTTACGCGTCGCTCGCCGTGCCGGGTCGCGTGGCCGTGCGCGGCTTCTTCGATCCGATCGGCGCGGCCTACGCCGCCGCGCATCTGGTCATCGCGCGCGCCGGCGCGATGACGGTCTCGGAGCTGTGTGCGTGGGGCAAGCCCAGCGTCCTCGTGCCGCTGCCGACCGCGGCCGCGGATCACCAGACCTACAACGCGCGGGCGCTCGCCAGCGCCGGCGCGAGCGTCCTGCTTCTCGAGCGGGAGTTCACGCCCGACGCGTTCGCGAAGACCGTCGTGCCGCTCGTCCACGACGACAAACGACTCGACGCCCTGGCCAAAAGTGCCCGGGGACGGGGTCACCCGAACGCCGCCCGAACCATCATCGGGAAGGTATTGGAGCTTTCGCAAGTCGCGTAGATTTCCTATATTAGCTGCCCACAGATGACCTTGTTTCGAACCGGGGATCCCCGTCCCATTCACCTCATGGGCATAGCCGGGGCGGGGATGAGCGCCCTGGCGTTGATTGCCAGGCACCGGGGAGTAACCATAACTGGTTGTGATTCAGACACTTCTGGGGCCGGCGTCGCTGACCTGACCGCCCTGGGAATTCGTGTTTGGCAGGGCCACGACCCCAGTCATGTCGATGGGGCGCGCGCAGTTGTGGTGACGGCGGCGGTCCCGCGGGAGCATCCCGAGCTGCAACGCGCCCGCGCGTTAGACCTCCCGGTGGTGCGTCGCGCCGACGCACTGGGAGACCTGGTAAACGGAGCGGGAGGCGGCAAATCGACCCTCGTGGCGGTCGCCGGGACGCACGGCAAGACGACCACCACGGTGATGGTTACGGAAGCGCTCACGGCCGCCGGCCGCAACCCCACAGGACTCGCCGGCGGCCGTGTCGCTGCATGGGGTGGCAACGCGCGAATTGGCGGCGACGAATTGTTCGTCGTCGAGGCGGACGAGTACGACAAGGCGTTTTTGTCGCTGCGCCCGACGGTCGCTGTGGTGAACAACGTCGAAGCCGATCACCTCGAGTGCTACGGCAGCGTCGAAGCGCTCGAGGAGGCGTTCGCGGACTTTGCGGGACGCGCGGCGCGTGTGATCGTCGGCGGCGACGACGCCGGCGCGGATCGCGTCGCGCTGAAGCTGGAGGCGCCGGTGTGGCGCGTCGGTCAAGGCGCGACGGCGGATGTGCGCATTCGTGCGGTGCGGCTCGAGCCGGGCGGCTCGCGCGCCACGATTTCGCTGCCGGGCGGGCAGACGGTCGAGCTCGCGCTGGCGGTACCCGGGTTGCACAACGTTCGAAACGCGGCCGCGGCGCTCGCGGTGTTACAGGCGCTCGGCGCCGATATGCTCGCCGGCGCGCGCGCGCTGGCGGAGTTCCGCGGCGTGGGACGTCGCTTCGAGCGGCTGGGGGAAGCGGGTGGCGTCACGGTGGTGGATGATTACGCGCACCATCCGACGGAAGTGGCGGCGACGCTCGCCGCGGCGCGGCAGGCGTTCCCCGGGCGGCGCCTGATCGCGGTGTTTCAGCCGCACCTGTTTTCGCGCACGGCGCTGCACGGCGAAGCGTTGGGACAGGCGCTCGCGGCCGCGGACATGGTCGTCGTCGCGCCGATCTATGCCGCGCGCGAGCAGCCGCAGCCCGGAGTGACGCATCATCTCGTCGTGCGCGGCGCGACACGCGCCGGCGCGGCGACGGTCGGCGTGCGCGATCGGGCGGGATTGACGAGCCACGTCGCGCGGGCGGTGCGCAAAGGCGATGTCGTCTTTACGCTCGGTGCCGGCGACGTCACGCGAGTTGGGCCCGAGTTGCTGCAGATATTGAGAAACGGGAGCCACGAGCAGGGAGCCATCGCATGAAGTGGCCGCGCGCATCTCGGCGCGTGCTGCTGTGGGCCGGCGCCGTGATGATCGTGATGGCGACCTGGATGACCGCGCCGCTCCTGCTGCGCCGCATCGCGTTCTTCCGGGTGCAGCAGGTGGAGCTCGTCGGCATCCGCTATCTCGATGCCGATCAGGTGCTGGCCGCGTTGCGACTGTCGCCGCACGCGAGTGTCTTCGATGACACAGACGTGCTGGCCGAGCGGCTGCGGAGGTTGGACGGGGTTGCCGATGCCACGGTGAGCCGCCGGCCGCCGGGGTCGCTCAAGGTGATCGTGCGCGAGATCGAGCCCGTTGCGCTGGCCATGAATGGCCGCGGCGCGCTCGCGCCGGTGGACGCGGACGGACGCGCCCTGCCGTACGATTTGACCGGTCTCGATCTACCGGTCGTGCCGGCAGGCGATAGTGCTGTCGTCGGCGTACTCGCGCGGGTGCAGGCATTCGATCCCGCGCTGTTTCAAACGATCGACGCCGCGCGGCGTACCGCGTCGCCGGGTGGTGGCAGTGCCGTGCTCCTCGAATTGAGAGGGGGGGGAGGCGCTCATCGCGTGCTGCTCGGCAATGACGCGGGGCCGGAGGTGATCGAGGCGGTGGTCCTGGTGGCGAGAGATCTGGCGGCCAAACGGCGCTCCTACGCCGAGCTCGACGCCCGCTTCGACGGGCAGATCGTGGTGCGGCGTCGCAGCCGCACCGCGGGGGTGGGCAGCGTCTAATGCCCGAGCGCCGCCTCGTCGCCGGACTCGATCTCGGCAGCACCAAGACGTGCGGGGTCATCGCGGAGGTCGCGGGCGACCTGCCGCGTTCCCCATTGGCGAAGATCCTCGGCGTCGGGCTCGCGAAAAACAGCGGCGTGCGGCGTGGCATGGTGCGCGACATCGACGAGACGATGCGGTCCGTCGCCGCCGCACTCAAAGACGCCGAACGGATGGCGGGCGCGCGCGTCAATGACGTCACGTGCGGGATCGCCGGGGAGCACGTTTCCGCGCGCAGCTCGACCGGCGTCGTGGCGGTCAGCGCCGAAGAGATCAGCCCGCAGGATGTCGCGCGCGTCAACGAGGTCGCGCGCGCCGTGTCGCTGGGTCGCGACCACGAGCTGCTGCACGACATTCCGCAGGAATACGTCGTCGATCAGCAGCACGGCATCTCGGATCCCGTCGGCATGACCGGCACGCGACTCGAGGTGGAGATGTATCTGGTCACCGCGCAGTCGACGGCGGCCCAGAACCTCCGCAAGAGCGTGCAACGCGCCGGCTATCGCGTGGCCGATGTCGTGCTCGAGCCGCTCGCGGCGTCGTACGCCGTGCTGACCGATGACGAGAAAGAGCTGGGTGTCGCCCTCGTCGAAGTGGGTGGCAGCTCGACCGGCGTGGCGATCTTCCATGAAGGAAAGATTCGACATCTCGCGTCGCTCAAGTACGCCGGCTCGCACGTCACCAGCGATCTCGTCCAGGGGCTCGGTGTGACGCAGTCGGACGCGGAGCGCTTGAAGGAGCGCCATGGGGCGGCCTACTCCCCGCTCGTGAGCGCGGATGAGGTCGTGAGCTTGCCGTCGACGCCGGGGCAGGGTGCCCGCACCGCGCCCCGCGAGCTGGTGGCGCACATCATCCACCAGCGTGTGGACGAGATCTTCCAGCTCGTGGGCCGCGAATTCGAGCGCGCGGGGTACGGCGCGGGCCGCCTGCCGGCGGGGGTCGTGCTCTCCGGCGGCACGGCGCACCTGCCCGGCATGGTCGAGCTGGCGCGCGAAGTCTTCGCGGTCCCGGTGCGCTCTGGGCACCCCGAGCTGGGGATTTCCGGCCTCGTCGACAGCGTGCAGGCGCCGCGCTACGCCGTGCCGGTCGGCCTCGTGCTGTATGCGGCGCGCAAACATGCGCAGGGTGGTTCCGCGCCGAGCGTGTTGTTCGGCGCACGTCCGGAGAGGCTGTTCGCACCACTCAAGCGATGGCTGCAAGACTTCTTCTGAGCCCTAGGGGAGAGCCATGATCTTCGAACTCGAAGAAACCGTTACGCAGAACGCGCGGATGAAAGTCGTCGGCGTCGGCGGCGGCGGCGGCAACGCCCTGAACCGAATGATCGACGAGCACGTGAGCGGAGTCGAGTTCATATCGGTCAATACCGATGCTCAGGCGCTCCTCAACAACAAAGCCGATGTCAAAGTCCAGATCGGCAAAAAGCTGACGCGCGGGCTCGGCGCCGGGGCGCGGCCGGAAATCGGCCGCCAGGCCATCGAAGAGAATCGCGACGAAGTGCTGCACGCCTTGCAGGGCGCGGACCTCGTGTTTGTCACCTGCGGCATGGGAGGCGGCACCGGGACCGGCGCGGCGCCCATCATTTCGCAGGTCGCACGGGACCTGGGCGCGCTGACGATCGGAATCGTGACGAAGCCGTTTCTGTTCGAGGGCCGCAAGCGCATGCGTCAGGCGGAAATGGGCATCGCCGAGATGCGCAAGCACGTCGACACGATGATCGTCGTACCCAACGAGCGGCTGCTCGCCGTCGTCGGCAAAGGCATTCCGTTCCAGGATGCGTTGAAAAAGGCCGACGAAGTCCTGCTGCACGCGACGCAAGGCATCTCCGCCCTCATCTGCGTCACCGGACTCGTCAATGTAGATTTCGCCGACGTCCGCACCGTGATGCAGAACGGCGGCGCGGCGCTGATGGGTACGGGCACGGGGCGCGGCGAGAACCGCGCGATGGAAGCGGCGCAGCAGGCGATCTCGAGCCCGCTGCTCGACAACATCTCGATCGCCGGCGCGACGGGCGTACTCATCAATATCACGGGTGGCGAAGACCTGACGCTCGGCGAAGTGACGCAGATCAGCGAAGCCATTCACGATGCGGCGGGAGACGAGGCCGAGATCATTTTCGGTGCCGTGAACGATCCGGCCATGCATGGCGAGGTCCGGATCACAGTCATCGCGACGGGCTTTGATAAGACTGGAGCAGTGGCCGACGCGCTCGCCGGCATGCCGCATCGGGCCGCCGCGGGTGTGCTGCCGTTCCGCGGGCCCGGCGCGCGGCCGACGCCGGCACCGCCTCCGGGCTTCGTGAAGCCGGCGGAAGTCGC
>DASWCE010000213.1:0-23816 GCA_036390255.1 Gemmatimonadales bacterium
GGCGACTGGACGCGGCGGCACCCGGACTCGGCGTGCAGGTTCGTCACAATGGAAAGCAGAGTCTGATCGCAAAGAGTCAGATCGGGTTAGATTCCGTGGCATGACGAAGTCACCTGAGCGGCGCCAGGTCGTCCGCTACGCCTTCCACAAGCTCGATCCCGCATGGCGCAGGCTAACCGCTGAGCGCCAGGCATCCGCGAAGATTGAGTTCGGCGAGACCCTGGAGCGCTATCACGGCCGTCTGCTGCTACGGCCCTATGGTCTGGTCGGCATTCGCGGTGACTGTGACTTCCTGCTGTGGCAAGTTGCTGAAGATCTGGACGCCCTCGTCGAGCTCCAGACGGCCCTCAACCGGACCGACCTGGGTGCCTATCTGTCGATTCCGTACAGCTATCTCGCCATGACCCGGCGCTCGATCTACGAGTTCCCGGTCGCCGCCGAGCAGGCGCACGAACAGCGCCTTGTCATTCGCCCCAGCGCGGCGAAGTACCTGTTCGTCTATCCGTTCATCAAGACGAGGGGCTGGTACGCGCTGCCCAAAGCGGAGCGCCAGCGGATGATGGACGAGCACGTCTCTATCGGCCGCAAATACCCGGCGATTCGGCTGAACACGACCTACTCGTACGGCCTCGACGACCAGGAATTCATCGTCGCATTCGAGGGTGACAATCCCGCCGAGTTCCTTGACCTGGTGATGGAGCTGCGGGAGAGCGAGGCATCGTCGTACACGCTGCGCGACACGCCGACGTTCACGTGCGTGCAAATGTCGCTCTGGGACATGCTCGACACGCTGGGCGGCGCCGGCTCGGCGCAAGCCGTGGCGCGCCGTCCCGCGCGCGCCGACGGCTTCACACCGGTCGCCAACCTGTCGGAGCTGCCACCGGGGACCGCCAAGCGGGTCTATGCGGCCAACGAGGCGGTCGCGCTCTTCAACGTGAACGGCACCGTGTACGCCATCGCCAACCGCTGCACGCACGCCCGCGCCAGCTTGTCCGAGGGTACCGTCGATCCCGCGCGTTGTGCGGTGACATGCCCCTGGCACGAGGGGGTGTTCTCGCTCGAGAACGGTCGCGTGCTGGGCGGTCCTCCCGTGCACCCGGTGGCGGCATATCAGGTGAAACTGGACGGTGACACCATCCTGATCGCTCACGAGGCTCGGGAAGCTGCGATTTCTTAAAGCGTGCCGTCGGGAGCGCACCGACGTCACGCCGGTGTGGTTCATGCGGCAGGCGGGGCGGTACATGCCGCAGTACCGCAAGCTTCGCGGGCGTCATTCCATCCTCGACCTGTGCCATAACCCCGAGCTCGCCGCCGCCGTCACGCTTCAGCCCGTGGAGCGGCTTGGCGTCGACGCCGCAATCATCTTTGCCGACATCCTGCTGCCATTCGAGCCGCTGCGTCTCGGCTTGAGCTTTGCCGCGGGAGAAGGCCCGCACATCGCGCGTCCGATCCGAGATGCAGCCGATGTCGACCGCCTGCCGTCGTTCAACGTCGAGGCCGAGCTCGGGTTCGTGCTCGATGCGATCCGGCTGGCGCGTCGCGCGCTGCCGGCGAACGTGCCGCTCATCGGGTTCGCCGGGGCGCCGTTTACCCTCGCGAGCTACGCGATCGAAGGGGGCGCCAGTCGCACGTTCACCAAGACCAAGCAGTTCATGTACCAGGCACCAGGCACCTGGCACCTGCTCTTGAGCAAGCTCGCTGCCCTCGTCGGCCACTACCTCGCCGCGCAGGCGCGCGCGGGCGCGCAGGCGCTGCAACTGTTCGACAGTTGGGTCGGCTGCCTGTCGCCCGACGACTATCGCACCTACGTGCAGCCGCACAGCCGCCAGGCACTGGCGCTCGCCAAGGAAGCCAGCGTGCCACTCATTCACTTCGGAACCGGCACGGCGACGTTCCTCGAAGACTTCGCCGCCGCCGGCGGTGACGTCATCAGCGTGGACTGGCGGATTCCACTCGACGCCGCGTGGTCACGGATCGGCGATCGGGCCATCCAGGGCAATCTCGATCCGGCGGCGCTGCTGGCCCCAGCCGCCGAGCGCACGCGCCAGGTCCGCGACATCCTCGCGCGCGCGGGGCGACGCGCCGGCCACATTTTCAATCTCGGGCACGGCGTGCTGCCCGAGACGGATGCCGCGGCTGTGCGCGCGGTCGTGGACCTGGTGCATGGCGGCTGACCAGCTCGCCGTACTGCTCATGGCGTACGGGGGACCCGGCAATCTCGCCGAGGTGGAGCCGTATCTCCTGGATGTTCGCGGCGGGCGCCCCACCAAGCCGCAGCTCGTCGAAGAAATCCGCACGCGCTACGCGCGCATCGGCGGACGCTCACCCATCCTGGAGCACACGCGCGCCCAGGCCGCGGGCGTCGAGCGCGCGCTCGGGACCGGCTTTCGCACGTATGTGGGGATGCGGCACTGGCATCCCTACATCAAGGACACCGTCGCAGAGATCCGCCGGGGAGGGCATGATCGTCTCGTCGGTGTTGTGATGGCGCCCCACTATTCGAGCATGTCCGTCGGGGCTTATGAGAAGAAGGTCCTCGACGCCGTTGCGGGCGGACAGCCGATCGAGACGGCGCTGGTCCGGAGCTGGTGGGAGAATCCGAATTTCCTCGACGCCGTCGCTCAGAACGTGACGCAGGCGCTGCAACGCTTCCCGAGGCCCAAGGACGTACAAGTGGTGTTCACCGCGCACAGTCTACCCCAGAAGATTCTGGCCGCGGGTGATCCCTACTCCGTAGAGTTCGGCAGCAGCTGCGAAGCAGTCGCCCGGCGACTGCGGCTACCGGATTGGCATGTCGCCTATCAGAGCGCCGGCGCCACGGCAGACCCCTGGCTGGGTCCAGATGCTGGCGAAGTCATTACCGACATGGCCCGGGTAGGACGTAAGGGCGTGCTGCTTGTGCCGATCGGCTTCGTCTGTGATCACGTCGAGATCCTCTACGATATCGACATCGAGTATCAGGCGCTCGCCAAACGTGTCGGCGTTCAGCTCGAGCGCACAGCCTCGCTCAATGACAGCCCGGGGTTGATCGCGGCAGTCGCCGACGTCGTCCGTCACGCGGCAGCTGAGCGAGGATGGGGGGGGGTGTGAAGGTCGTCGTCGCTGGCGCCGGCATTGCGGGACTCGCCGCTGCGTGGGAGCTGACTCGAGCCGGTGGATGCGAAGTCAACATCCTCGAAAGTGAACGTCGAGCCGGTGGGATCATCGCCACCGAACAGGTGGATGGATTCGTGGTCGAGGGTGGCCCCGATGGATTTCTCGCGGGCGAGCCGGAGCTGCCGGATCTTGCCACGCAGCTGGGCATCGCCGATCGCCTGGTGAGCCAGCAGTCGCGTGGGACCTCCCTGTGGACGGGGACTGAGCTTCAGCCGATCGAAGACGGGAGAGCAGCGGCCCTATTGGGGATCGAGGCGAAGGTCGAGGATGTTGCCGCGGGATTTCGCAGCTTTGCCGCAGGGATGGGTGAGCCGGTGGTCGCTCTGAGTCAGCGGCTCGGCGGAGTCTTGCGGTTCGCGCAGGGGGTCGCCGGGCTGGCGCCCCAGGGACGAGGCTGGCGCGTAACGGTCAGCGGCGGCTCGGCGCACGAGGCGGATGCGGTGGTGCTCGCGCTCCCCGCGTACGCCGCCGGCAGGCTCTTGGAGACGGTAGGCGTGGCGCACGCACGCACCCTCGCGCAGGTCGTCTATGTGCCGAGTATCACCGTGTCGCTGGCGTACCGGGTGGAGCAGGTCACGGCGCCGTTGAATGGGGCAGGATTTGTGGCGGACCCGGAAAATGCGTCCGCGCGCATTCGTGCCTGTACCTATTCGTCCCACAAATTCTCCGGCCGTGCTCCCAGCGGACACCTGCTGCTGCGCGCGTATCTGCCCTCGATGGACGGCGATCCCGCGTCCATAGCACACACCGAGCTCGCCGCGATTCTCGGCATCCGTGGCGCGCCGCTGTGGTCGCGGGCGTTTTACTGGACGCGCGGGTTACCCCGCTATCGCCCCAACCATCGCGACCACGTTGCGGAGGTGCGCCACCGGTTGGCACGACTCCCCCCGATCGCCATCGCGGGAGCTGGGTACGATGGGGCCGGCGTGTCGGCGTGCGTCCGCTCGGGACGCGCCGCCGGCCGGCTCATCGCACAGCTGACGGCTCGCTGACGAGCGGGATCACTTCTTCGGCGAACCGCTCCATCTCCTCGAGCTGCGGGCTGAATTGCAGCAGCAACAGATCGACTCCCGCCTGCTCGAAATCGCGGATCCGTTCGGCGATTTGCTCCGGCGTTCCAGTGAGCCCAGCCTTCAGTCCTCGATTGGAGACCGAGTAGTCCTCCAGACTCACCCGCTGCTCGAGCTGGGTATTGGCGAGCCACTGCTCGTAATTCGCATAGCCGGCCGCGTTCTGGCGGACATCGGTGATCCGCTCGATCTCACGGTGGGCAGCGGCCTCGGTGGCGCGACACACGACATAGCCCGCGACTCCATAGACTATACGCTCGAGCCCCCCCCCGTTCGTCTCGCGCAACGCTTGCATGTCGTTGATCTTCGCCGCGATGCGCTCCGGCGGGTCGCCATGCATGAGGTACCCGTCGCAGGATCGGGCAATCAGCGATTTCGCCGCCGGAGATTCTCCTCCGGCGTACACCGTCGGGCGCGGCCGGCGGGTGGGCTTCGGTTCGAGAATCGCATTCTCGACTCGATAGTACGTGCCCGTGAAGCTGAACCGCGTCTGTGACCAGAGCCCATCCACCACCGCCAGCCACTCGGCGGTGCGGGCGTAGCGCGCGTCGTGCGTGTCGAACTCAACCCCGTACTGCTTCGCTTCCTCGGCCCACCACGACGAGACGACATTGAGCGACAACCGGCCACCGGAGATATGGTCGATGTTGGCCGCCTGCTTGGCGAGCAGGGCGGGCGGGTGGAACGTGGGACGCACCGCCACCATCAGCTCGAGCCGGTCGGTCACTGCCGCGAGTGCGGCGGCCGTGGACCAGGCATCCAGCGCGGGCGCGTCCGGTCCCTTGATGTCGTTGAGATTCAGCTCGGCGATGAGCGTGAGATCGAAACCTGCCCGCTCGCTCGCGCGCGCGAGCCGGCGGACATACGACCATTCGGCCTCCATGCGCTCGTCCTCGACATTGCGCAACCACCCGCCGAATACCGGCAACCAATATCCGAAGCGCATCAGCGGGCTCCTCCGTTCGCTTCGAGGAAGTCGACGAGACGCGCAACGGGATCGAATCCCACGACGCGCGGCGCATCGGCGACGAAGTTGGACAACGCGTTGATGTCGTAGTAGTAGAGCCGGCCGTCGCGATCATCGATCGCATATTCGATCCCGCCGACCTCGATACCGCACGCCGCCGCAATGCGCTCCACGTCGCGCACGAACTGCAACGGCGGCTCGTATCCCTCGACGCGCAGCCCATTGCGCGGAGCATCGACGGGACAGGCGCTGCGGACCAGCTCTGCGCCCTCCGTCGTCTGGCACACATCGGCGGGGCAGAGATTGAAGGTCTCGCCTGACGAGTAGACACGAATCGCGTACAGAAAACGGCCGCCCAACACCTCGACCCTGGTGATGCGGCCCTCTTCGGACGGAATGAACTCCTGCACCAAGGCGGTGTGGTCCGGACCCAGCTCGAGCCCTCCGGTTGCGGCCGCGGCGGCGAGCTGCGTGGGCGTGTCGAAGCGCAGTATTCCGGCGCCGCTGCCGCCCACGTTGGGTTTGACGACCACGGGAAACTCGAGCTCCGCAGCCGCCGCCGGTGCGTCGGCCGGATCGTTGATGACGCGCGCCGCGGGGTAGGGAAGACCGAGCTCCCGCAAGATGGACAGCTGCAGCGCCTTTGACGTCTCCGCCTGGAAGGCCCGCGTGCCGTTCACGACCCGCACATCGTGGCGCTCGAGATGCGCCAGAAATTGATGCGTGTAGAACACCGCGTTCCCGTGTCCGCGCTGCCAGGCGGACGGGCTCATGCGGTTGAACACGAGATCGTAGGGTGGCTGGCTCGCCGGATCGAAGCGGTGCTGGTCGGCATGCAGCTTGGTATATGACGTGCCGCGGCGGTCGAGCTCGGCGAAGAGCGGACCGAACCAGTGGGGGTGCTCGTAGTAGATCCCGATCATGTCGTCACCCCGGAGGCAAGCGAGGCCGCTTCGAGTGCCGCCCGTTCGATGCGCTCGACGAGCGCAGGTTCCGGAACGCCGGCGCGAAACTGCGCGTCGGTCCCGTAGACGCCGGTGGCGACTACCAAGGCGCCGACGCTCGCGAGCAGCGGCCGCAGACCGTGATCGACGGCAAGCAGATGACTGGGCCCTCCACCGGTGGCGATAGGAATGGCGACTTTCCGCGCGAGGGCGTCTTGCGGCAGCAAGTCGAAGAAGACCTTGAGGAGTCCGCTGTAGGTAGCGCGATAGATCGGGGTGCTCACGACCACAATTCCCGCGTCGAGTACGGCCTGGATGGCGTCTGCCACCGCTGGCTCCTCGCGCCGGCCGAGCAAGGCGTCGCAGGGGAGCGTGGTGAGATCGATCAGTCGGGACGGACCGGCGGCTTGGCGCTCGAGCGCCGCGAGCGCGAGCTCGAGCAGGGCCCGCGATCGCGAGGTCGCGTTCGGACTTCCCGACAACCCTATCACTGGTGCCGACACATTGCCTCCTCAAAAAGCGATCGGCCGCGACTCGAATCGAGGAGTCGCGGCCGATCATGGTGCGTCGCTATGGGTGGGGCTGTGCCCCTTACCTACCTCATGTCATCCCACATGCTGCGCGCGTGACCGTCCGCTCCCCGTACAACACATGGGGTGGCAGACATGGCAACACAGCAGCATGGTGAGTGGCTTCACTGCAGGCGAAACCTAGGCGCGACTTCGTGCTTCGGCAACTATACGTTCCACGGTGAGTCCGAACTCCTGATAGATCCGCTGATACTTCGCGGATTCGCCAAACCGCTCGATCCCTATGATCACGCCGTTCTCCCCCACCCAGCGGTACCAGGATTGGGGCGCCGCCGCCTCGACCGCGATGCGCCGGACACCGAGCGGGAGCACGGCCTTCCGGTAGTCCTCGGGCTGTTTTGCGAAGAACTCGAGACAGGGCATCGATACGGCTCTCGGCCGTCGGCCATCGGCCTTCAGCTGCTCATACGCCCCAAGGATCAGTTCGACCTCAGACCCCGTCGCCATCAACACGATGTCCGGGTTGGGGGAATCGGCGAGAACGTAGCCGCCCTGATGCAGACCGGCCGCAGGCGCGTATTTCGTGCGGTCCACCACGGCGACCTTTTGGCGTGTCAGCACGAGCGCTACCGGCCCGTCGCGGTGGGTGATCGCGGCCCGCCACGCCTCAACCACCTCGGTCGCGTCTGACGGGCGGATCACGGTCATATTGGGAATTGCGCGCAGCGCGGCGAGCTGCTCGATCGGCTGATGGGTCGGCCCATCCTCGCCGAGGCCGATCGAGTCGTGCGTGAAGACGTAGATCGGCCTGAGATGGGTGAGCGCGGCGAGACGAATCGAGGGGCGCATGTAATCGGAAAAGATCAGGAAGGTCCCGCCGAACGGAATGAATCCGCGGTGCAGCGCGATACCGTTCAGGACAGCGCCCATCGCGTGTTCACGAACACCGTAGTGAAAATTCCGGCCCGCACCGCCCCCCTTTATCTCGGTGTTGTTCGACCCCGTCAGATCCGCTGATCCGCCCATCAACTCCGGCAGTTGCGCCGCGATCGCATTGAGCACCTTGCCGGACGCGGCACGCGTCGCCTGCGGGTCCTTGGGACCGAACACCGGCAACACCGCGTCCCACCCGGGCGGCAGACGGCCGGCAAGACGACGCTCCAATTCGGCGGCGAGGTCGGGCTGCGCTACGCGGTACGCGTCCCATTTCTTCTTCCAGTCGGCCTCGAGCTGCGCGCCGCGCGCTTTGGCCGTGCGCCATTGCTCGAGCGCGTCGTCCGGAACGTAGAACGGCTCGAGAGAGGGCCAGCCGAGGTTCTGCTTCGTCGCTTTCACCTCGTCGGCCCCCAGGGGCGCGCCGTGGGCTTCGGCGGTATCCTGCTTGTGCGGGCTGCCCCAGGCGATGTGCGTCCGCACGATGATGAGCGAAGGCCGGTCGGTCACCCGCTTCGCCTGGGCGATGGCGGTGTCAATTGCTTTGAGATCATTGCCGTCGGCGACCTTCTGCACGTGCCAGCCGTAGGATTCAAACCGCCTCGTGGTGTTGTCGGAGAAAGCGAGATCGGTGGACCCGTCGATCGTGATTCGATTGTCGTCGTAGAATCCGATCAGCTTGCCGAGCTGCAGGTGGCCGGCGAGCGAGCACGCCTCGTGTGAGACGCCCTCCATCAAATCGCCATCGGACGCGAGGAAATAGGTGTGGTGGTCGATGATCGCGTGCCCGGGCCGATTGAACAGCGCGGTGAGCTGAGCCTCGGCGATCGCCATGCCGACCGCGTTGCCAAGGCCCTGGCCGAGCGGTCCCGTGGTCGCTTCGACGCCGGGTGTCACGCCATGCTCCGAGTGACCCGGGGTGCGGCTGCCCCATTGCCGGAACTGCCTAATGTCGTCGAGCGTGAGGTCGTAGCCGGTGAGATAGAGGACGCTGTAGAGCAGCATGCAGGCGTGTCCCGCCGACAGGACGAACCGGTCGCGATCGAGCCAGTCCGGATTGGTGGGATTGTATCGCAGATGCCGCTGCCACAGCACGTACGCGAGCGGCGCCAGCGCCATCGGCGTACCGGGATGACCCGACTCGGCCTGCTGCACGGCATCCATAGCAAGCGCGCGGATCGTGTTGATGCAGAGCTGCTCGAGGCTGCTGACGGGCTCCACGCGAGTGACGGTTTCGGTCACAGCAATCCGGACTTGGCGGCCTGCCAGAGCTTGGTGAGGCGATCGAATCCGTCCACCAGCAGCTCGACTTGCCGCGGGGACGGTGTGGCCTGCGCGGCGATCTTCAATTCCTCGACCAGCTTCGGCATCTCTTTCCGCCCCTGTTTCGCGCTTTCCGTTCCGATTTGCGTCAACAAATCCAGGATCTTTTGCCGCGCGGCGGCATCCTTGGGGACTTGCCACAGATATTCAGCGGTCTCTTTCCCGTCGGCACACATCTGACCGAGCGCGTCCATGAGCGGTTGGCGCGAGGGACGGGGCGCTTTGGGATCATTCATCGGAGCAGATAATCTAACATTGCCTGCCGGTTTGAATGCCTCTAGCTTGCCAGTCCCATGGTCCCCGTTCTACTCGGCGTGCTACTGCAGACTGTCCCCGCCGATTCCGGCGAAGTGCATCTGCGCAATATCCGCCAGCTCACCTTCGGCGGCCAGAACGCCGAGGCCTATTTCTCGCGCTCGGGGCGGCAGCTCATCTTCCAGCGGCAGGGAGCGGACTCCGGATGCGATCAGGAGTTCGTCATGAACGTCGACGGGACGGGGCTGCATCGCGTCTCGAATGGCAAGGGCCGCACGACGTGCGGCTATTTCTTCGACGACGACCGCCGCATCTTCTATTCCACCACCGAGCATGCCGGTGCGGCGTGCCCACCGCGTCCGGACTATTCCAAAGGATATGTCTGGGCGTTGTACAACTACGACATCTACGTCGCGACCGCCGATGGCCAGGGAGCACGCCGCATCGCTACGAACCCCGGCTATGACGCCGAGGGCACGCTCTCGCCGGACGGCAAGACGATCGTGTTCACGTCGCTCCGCGACGGGGATCTCGATATCTACACGATGGACGTGGATGGCAAGCACGTGAAGCGACTCACGCACACGCTCGGTTACGATGGCGGGCCGTTCTTTTCTCCCGATGGAAAACAGATCGTCTACCGGGCATATCATCCGCAGACCGCCGCCGACTCATCGGACTATCGTGCCCTCATCGCGCAACATCTGGTGCGGCCCGTGCGCATGGACATCTGGGTGATGGACGCCGATGGCGCGCATCAGCGCCAGGTTACTAATCTCGGCGGCGCGAGCTTCGCACCCTATTTCCACCCCGACGGCAAACGCATCATCTTCGCCTCGAACTACAAGAATCCCCGCTCTCGTAACTTCGATCTCTTCCTCGTGAACGTGGATGGGTCGGGACTCGAACAAATTACCACGAGCCCCGAGTTCGACGCCTTCCCGATGTTTTCACCCGACGGCCGGAAGCTCGTCTGGGCGTCGAATCGGAACGGCCAGGTACAGGGAGAAACCAACATCTTTATCGCCGACTGGGTCGAGCACCCGTGAGACCCGCCGGTCCTCCACAACCGGAGCCTCCGCCGAAGACGGCGAAGGAGGAGGCGATCGCCTGGCTGAAGGCGATCGGGACGGCATTGCTGATCTGGATCGTGCTGCGGTCGTTCCTTGTGGAAGCGTTTCGGATTCCCTCGGCGAGCATGGAAAACACCCTGCTCGTCGGGGACTTCCTGTTCGTCAACAAGGCGGTGTTCGGCGGCGAGCTCGAGATTCCGCTCATCGGCATTCATTGCTGTCGGCTCCCGGCGTTGGGGAGGCCGCGGCGCGATGAGGTGATCGTGTTCCGGTCGGTGGAGGACTCCACGCCCGATCTCAACATCGTGAAGCGCCTGATCGGCATGCCCGGCGACACGTTGCAGATGGCCCACGACACCGTGATCCGCAACGGCCAGCGGCTGGACGAGCCGTACGCGCTGCACACGGCGCTGACCCCTCCCGACGATCAGCAGTACCGTGGCCAGATCAGAGCGCGACAACTACCGCAGTACATCGGGCGGGATCCCGATCACTACCACCCGACGACCCACGACTGGGGGCCCATCGTCATACCGCCCCAGCACTATTGGGTCATGGGAGACAACCGCGACGAGTCCTACGACAGCCGCTTCTGGGGATTCCTGCCGCGGGACCACGTCCGTGGCCGTCCGCTGTTCATTTACATGAGTATCGCGACGCACCCGTTCCGAATTCGCTGGAACAGATTATTCAAGCATCCGGGGTGATTATTTGTATCGGTAGGTAATGCGACCACGCGTGAGGTCGTAGGGCGAGAGATCGACCGCGACACGGTCCCCCTGCAAGATCCGAATGTAGTTCTTCCGCATCTTGCCGCTCACGTAGGCCAAGACTTCGTGTCCATTTTCGAGTTTTACGCGGAACGTCGTGTTGGGCAGGACTTCGGTGACGGTCCCCATCATCTGGATGGCGTCACCAGCCACGGGGACTCTCGCTCATACGCTCCTTGGATCCATGGTGGCATCGCGCGGCAGCTCCATGCCGCGCGTGATGTAGAATGCATGCCGGCTGCAGGCCGCGCAGGTCAGCATGATCCGCTCCGGGATGACCAGCTCGCCGGGCTTTACACCTCGACGTCGAGGGGAGCGCTGAATCGTCCTGGTCCCACACGACGGGCACACCAGGGGTTCATGCGCCCGGTCTGCGGCGATGAGCGCCAGCGCCTCGGGTGCCCGGTACTCCTTGATGCCCCGTCTGCCCACGGCTTCTCCCCTCTGCTCGGAAATCTATACTACCCCGGCACGGCCGCAGGGGCGAAACGGGCGAATTCTTGACGCCTCCCAGGGGGTCATGTACCTTGCCGCCACCTTAACCACCCCTGTCATGCCAGCCGAACTCGGTGGTTCGCAGATCTCGTCCTTGCTCGAAGCCCTTCCCGGCATCGCCAGCGTCCTGCGCAGTCCGGTCGCGGACGCGCTCATCAAGGCCATGCGTGGCGCGGCTGGTCTGGCCGACTTTACGACTGAAGACGCGGAAGAGCTGGTGCGCTACGCCGTGCGGCGCGGCTTAATCGGGCCCGACGAGGGTGACCGCGTACTCGCGGAAGTGCAGGAAGGGCTGCGGAAGAAGAAGCCGGTCGCCCTCAAGAAGGCGCCCGCCAAGAAGAAGAAAAGCCACCGCTAGATCCGAAAGCCGCGGACCAGTCCGCGCAGTTTCTCGGCCGCCTGGAGCAGCTCGCCTGCGGCCGCGGCCATTTCCTGAGTCGATGCGCCCTGCTGCTCGGTCGCCGCCGTGACCTGCTCGGCGCTCGAGGCATGTGAGACGGCCCGGCTCACGACGTGTTGCGCCTGCGCGCCCAGTTGCTCGGTGACGCCGCGATTCTCGTGCGCCGCACGCGTCACCCGCGCGGCGGCCTGTTCGACTTGATCGATGGCCCCGACAATTTCGGTAAGCCCGCGGGCGGCTCCCTCGGCGACCGATTCAATTCCTCGCACCTTCGCCTGGCCGACCGCCATCGTCGCCGTGACTTCCTCGACCTGCTCACGAATCACGCGCGTGGTGCGCGCGACGTCTTCGGCGGCGCGCGACGATTCGTCCGCCAGTTGCCGTACCTCCTCAGCGACGACCGCGAAGCCGCGGCCGTGCTCGCCGGCGCGCGCCGCCTCGATTGCCGCGTTCAGGGCCAGCAGGTTGGTCTGCGATGAGATGCGCTTGATCAGGTCCACAAAGTCGTCGATGGCGGTGCTTTGCTCCGCCAGCTGTGTCACCTCTGTGCCCGTCGTGCGCACGACCTCACGGACGTCGAGGAGCGTGTTCCCCGCCGCGGCGATGTCATTGCGATGGCGGTCGGCAACGGTGCGGATTTCCTCGCCCAGCCGGGCGACCCGCGACGCGGCGTCGGTCATTTCCGCCGTGGCCTTGCGTTGCAGTTCCAGTGCGGAGTGGGTCGCGTTCAGCTCGTTGCGCTGGCTCTCCGCACCGCTTGAAATCTCGAGCATGGCGCTCGACACCTGACTCGACGACGCCGCCAGCTCTTCACTGATCGCCGACAGATCACTCGCCGAGGCCGCAATCCTGTCGGCCGCCGTCACGACTTCGGCAACGATACCGCGCAGCCGCTCGCCCATGAGCCGCATCGCGTCGGCGAGTACCTGAAATTCGCGTGGCATGCGTCCCGTGGTAACGGGGCGCAAATCGCCGCTCCCGAATCGCTCCGCCGCCGTGACCAACCGAAGCAGCGGGACTTCCACCCACCGCAACGTGAAGACGCCGGCCAGGGCGCCGATGATCGCCGTCGCGATCAAGACCAGCCAGAGCACGATCTGGCGCTGGCGCGCGAGCGCGGCCAGTCGCTGGCCCGCTGCGGCCGCCTTGTCGGACTGCCGAGCCGACAGGTCGCGCACGAGCCGCGTCAGCTCCGCCGCCGGCGCGCGGACACCGAGGATCAGCGCCTGGGCGTCGCGCGTGTGGCCCACATCGAGCTCGGCGTGCGCGAGGGAGTAGTCCACGTGGATCACGGACTGCAGCTGCTTGATACGGTTGACGGTGATGCGCTCGGCCTCGCTCAGGCCCGGAAGCGCGTCGAGCCGCTTCTGGTAACTGAAGGCGCTGTCGGCGGCACCAGGAAACTCGGCACGCGCCTGTTCCGCCGCGCGGATCTCGTCGAACACGGCCGTGACCAACCCGTTGCCGATCTCGCTCGAGGCGCGCAGGCGTTCGATTTCCAGGGCCAGGGAGCTCCGCAGCGTGGTCAGCGCCGTCACGCCGACGAGAGCTGCTACGACCAGCCCGGCCAGCAAGCCCGAAAGCCCCAGGATGATCCGCCAGCGGATCGTGTCGAGCGGCGTCACTGGCCAGGCTCGGTGACCAATTGGCCCTCGCGCACCGTTCCTATGACGACGGATTTGCTCGGGACATCACCGCGGTCATCGAAGGCGATTCTGCCGGTCACGCCCTCGAATGGCGGCAGATCTCGACCGACTCGCGCCAGGCGGTCGCGCACCGCCCGGCGATCGGGACCGGCGTCCTTGAGAACGTTGGCGAGCAGGTGGACGATGTCGTAGCTCGTGGCGCCCCGGTGGTCCGGTCGCTCTCCTCGATACGCGCGCGCGTAGGCGGCCACGAACTGCGCGTTACGGTCGCCGGCCTGGTCCACGAGGTACGCGACAGACATCCGAACGCCTTCAGCGATTGGCCCGCTCTTCTCGATGCCGCTGAGGGCGTCGCCGCCGAGCGTCGTCCAATGCACCCCGGCGCGGCCCATCTCACGCAGCGCGAGCTGCGCACCGCCCAGATCGGTGGCGAGCACGAGGGCGTCGACGCCACCAGACTGCTTGAGGCGCGTGACGTATGGCTCGAGGCTCGACGTGGTGGAGAGCATCGGGTCCTCTTCGATCACCTCGCCACCCAGCCGCTTGAACTCACCGGCAAAGCTGAGTCGCAGGCCTCGGCCGTAATCGTCATCGAGGTACATCAGGGCGACGCGGCGCGCGTTCAGCATGTGACGGGCGTAGCGCGCGAGCTGCGCGCCGTGACTCAAGTCGCTGGGGCAGGCCCGGAACACGAAGGGATTGATGCCGGACAAGTCGGGGCTCGACGCCGACGGCGTGATCATCACGACGGGTCGGCGCGCCTCGCCGTAGATGGGTCCCGCCGCGAGGGAGGCGCTCGAGTTGAGATGGCCGATCACTGCGACGACGGTGGGATCGTCGACCAGCTGCTGGGCGATCCGAATCGCGAGATCCGGGCGGCCGCTGTCATCCATGATCCGCAGCTCGAGCGGCCGTCCGCGGATCCCCCCGCGCGCGTTGATTTCCTTGACGGCCAGGTCTGCGGCGCGCCGCATCGAGACGCCCCGCGGCTGGGAAAACGGACCTGCGAGTCCGAGAACAATCGGTCCGCTGCTGGCCCCAGAGCAGGCACTAAGCGAGAGAATCGCGGAGAGGAATGCCAACCTGCGCATGAGCGAGGCAAGGTTAAGCCTGCGAATGGGATAGCGCAATATCCACGCGCTTTCCACATTACGTGCATGGATCCGATAGGCCGGCTCTGTGGGTTCGCGGCAGCACTCGAGTGTCTGCTTGTGGCACGCGACCCTGCGGCGTTGGAGGCGAGGTGGAGCGAGCAGAATCTCGGTCAGGTGGGATGGGAGGCGCTCGCGCTCGCGCGCCGCGCGAACACCGAGGCGCTCGAGCCCGCGCTGGCGAAGGTCGATCGCCGTTTGCTCGCTGTATTGGAGCGGTGCCGGGCATTTCTCGATCCGCACATCGTGACGTTCCGCGTGCCGGAGCTCGAGCGGTGGCAACACGCCGCGGCGGCGGCACTCGTTGGCGCGCGGTGGGGCGTGGCCGGGCTACGCACGGTGATCGCGGACACCCAGGCCCCGCTTGGCCGTCGCTATTTCGCGTTTCTCGCGCTCGCCGAGCGCCACCCGAAAGAGGCCTGGCCGCTGTTTGCGAAATACCTGCAGACGCCCCGGGCCCATCATGCGTTCGTCGCGGCCGCCGTCGAAGCCGCGCGCTACTATCCCGGCCACGCTCCGGACGTGATCGCGCTATTTCAACGGATCCGCGGCGACGAGATGCTGCGGCGCTTCCTGGCGCCGAAGATTCTGGAGTCGCTGTACGTCCTCGGCGATCCCGCCGCCCTTCCCTTGTATAAGGAGCTCCTCATTGCCGGCCACACCGACCCGGACGCCGGCCGCTGCGAAGTCACTCGCGCGCTGGTTGGAGTGCGAAAGCTTACCGGACGGGTCGCCGCCAGCAGCAAGTTCCCCGATCCCGAAGAGCCGAATGTGCTTCGCGCGCTCGATGAAGCGCAGCGGATCTTTGAGGAGGAAAAGGACCGGCTGGAGCCGGTCGTCGTTATTTGACGAACGCCGCGATCTTGTTTCTGTATGCCGTTCCGCCCATGTCGTAGGTGTCGTTGTGCCCGGCTCCATCGATCATCGTGAACTCGACCGGGCCGCCGGCGGCGGCTGCCACGTCTCGGCCCATCGTGATCGGAACCAGCTTGTCGGCGGTGCCGTGGAAGACGAGCAGCGGGCAGTGAATCCGCCGGACTCTGCCGATGTTGTCGAGCTGGAGCCGTACGAGAAAGCTCGGGAAGATGCGGTAGTGCTGTCTGGCCATCCCGCGCGCGCTGGTGAATGGTGACTCGAGGATGACACCCGCGACCTCGTGCGTGTCGGCCGTGTGTGTGGCCGCCGCACTGCCGAGGGAACGCCCGTAGGCGTAAACGCGATGGCGATCGATTTCTGGACGGGCCGCCAGCGCCGCGTATGCGAGGTCGGCGGCCTCGTTCATACCAGCTTCTGTGGCTCGGCCCCCGCTTGCTCCGTATCCCGGATAATCGACCACCAGGAGCGCCGCGTTCGGCGGCCGGAAATCCCGAATAATCGGCCAGATCGCGCCAATCGTTTCGCCATTTCCGTAAAACCAGAGCAGTCCTGCGGTTTTTCCGGCCGTGTGCCGCGCTCCGCCGCGCTCCACCACCGGCGGTAAGTACCAACCGACGAGCCGCGTCCCATCTTGCATCCGCAACTCGAGCTGCTCGCCGTAGCCGATTGTCTTGACGGGATCCGGGAGCGGACTTCTTGGCGCCGGAAATGTGATGCGCTCTTGCAGGGCCCACAGCACAACGGACAGAACGAGGTACATACCCGCGATTCCCAAAACGATGGCCATGGCTGGTGTTAATTTGTGGCCCAATGGGCGACCCACAGCTCATCTCGCGCGCCCGGGGCGCGCTGCTTGGTCTTGTCGCGGGCAATCAGCTTGGCGTTCCGACCGAGCACCTGGGAACGCCCGAGGCCATCCGGAGCGCTTTCCCCAACGGCGTCGTCGATCTCGCGCCGCCGCCCAAGAACTCTCCCTACGATGACGATGCCGCCATGGCTCTCCTGCTCGGCGAATCGCTGCTTGCGTCGCGCGACTTCGATGCCGCCGATGTGGCGCGCCGCTGGGTGAAATGGATGAAGGTCGATGGCCGCGGCATCGGCGTCACGACGCGACGGGCGCTCACGCTGATCGAGCGCGGCAAGGAGCCGTTCGAGGCGGGCCGCCTCGCACATCAAGAAAATCCGGGCCGGTCGGCCGGCAACGGCAGCGTGATGCGCTGCATTCCCGTGGCGCTGCGCTACCACGACAGCGTCGATCGCCTGATTCGCGTGTCGACGCAACAGGCGGCGATCACGCACGCCGACGAGCGCTGCACGTGGGGCGCGGCGGCGGTGAATCTCGCCGCCCGCGAGCTGCTGCATGGCAACATCTACTTCATCGATGAAGTGCTGCACAAGATCGGCGACCGCGCGCCGCGGGCGCTGCGCGACGCCATCCATCGCGTGCCGCGGGAGCAGGAATCCAACCTGCCGATCGCCGTACCGGAGGAAGCCGGCTATGTCATCCATTGCGTCGAGATCGCGTTCTGGTTCGTGGCCCACGACCGGACGCTCGAGGAGGCGCTCACGTATCTGGTACAGGCGGGTGGCGATACCGATACCAACGCGGCCGTGGCCGGCGCGTTGCTGGGAGCGCGGTATGGCGAAGTGGCGTTGCCGCCCCGGTGGGTGGATCAGCTCGTCGGGGCCCAGGGCGTCGCGAAACTGGCGGAAGATCTCGTGCGAGCTGCTTAAGGCGTACGCGATTTGGGTTTCGGAACGTAGTGCGCAATGCGATTCATGACGTCGCGGTCGTTGAGCGTGATCGAAATCACGCGCCAGTCAGCACGCCCACGCCAGCTAATCCGGATGAATCGGCGGCCTTTGGTCCATTCCCACGTGCTGCGCTCGCGCCGCTGCGGCGGCCCGAGTTGCGCGCGCAAGTCGTCCTGCCGGCGCCTGGGCAGGGCGACCCCGCCGGAATCGACGAACGAGATCACCGAGGTCCGTCCCTCGATCACATTTGCGCTCAAGTAGAATCGGGCGCTGTCGACCGGGTCGCGCACCTGGACGCCGCAATCCATCACCTGAGCCGTCCTGCGCATCGTCTGGCAAACGAGAATGTCGCTATCGCCCTGCGCGATCGCGCGGGCGCGTGCCGCGAAATCACGATACGCCATGCCCGGAGCAAATCCCCGATACGCAAACGGACGGGAAGCAGGACCCGTGCGGGGTGCCTGGACGAGCAGGAGCAGCACGAGGGCAGCCGTCATGGGGTGCCAATATAGGGCAAAGCAAACGGGCCCGGCGTTGACCGGGCCCGTTTCCCCTGAGCAAAGGCGCTCAGACCTTCCGAACGTTCTGCGCTTGCAGCCCCTTTGGACCCTGGGCGACATCGAACTCGACGTTGTCACCCTCGGCGAGGCTCCGGAAGCCCTCCGCCTGGATCGCTGTGAAGTGAACGAACACGTCTGGACCCGACTCCTGCGCGATAAAGCCAAAGCCCTTCGCGTCGTTGAACCACTTCACCTTACCCTTTGCCATACTGTTGTAACCTCAGCACAATGGGGCGCTGCCCCGGACTGGAACGACCCAAGCCACCGCGGCATGGGACGGGCTCAAAGCAAAAACCGCGAGACATGTGGTCCTCGCGGAGGCGCAGACATCCGGTAACGGTGCTACGTATGCTTGAACCGCGGGCAAAGGTATGGAGCCTCGTTCGGCCTGTCAATCACGACTGCCGATAAGTCTCACAAGCAGTATTGCGACATTATGTTGACACTTCCGCACCAGCTGCTCGGCCAGTAATCTCCGCATTCCCCTTTACCCGCAGTCAGATGGAGAGCCGCCATGCTGCTGCCAGCCTTACTGTCGTTAGTCGTTCTCCAACAGAGCAGTAGTACGACCGCACCTCAATCACCGCAGCAGATCGCGAAGATCGAGGTCCAGCCGTCGGGCGGTGAGGTGCCGATCGGCGGGAAAATGAAATTCACCGCTCGCGCGCTCGACGCCTCCGGCCAAGTCGTGCCAGGTGCGGAGATCGGTTGGTTTGTAAACGGGTTCGAGGGGAGCGTGGATTCGACCGGCGAGTTCATCGGTGGCTATCAAGGCTACGCCCGCGTGACGGCCGTAGGGTTTGTCCGCGGTGTCCAGGGAAGCCAGGTCTTCGGGACGGCGCTGGTCCACGTGATGCCCGAGCCAGCGTCTCGGATCGAGCTCGATCCCCGTCCCACGCGCCTCGTCGCGGGCTCGCGGTTGACCGTGTCCGCGACAGCTTTTTCTCGCCACGGCGACCGCCGGACCGATCCCCTGACGTTTACGTCGAGCAACCAACGCGTGGCGACGGTTACCAGCGACGGACGGCTGCGCGCCGTCACCGCCGGTCGCACGACGATCACAGCGACATCCGGCCTCGCGACGGAGACGTTCGCGTTGCAGGTGCTGCCCAACACGATCGCGCGCGTTACGGTGGAACCCGCGGCGCCCAACGTCCGCACGGGTGACGTCGTGAAGTTCATGGCGACGGCCCGCGGCGCCGCGGGCCGTCCGCTGGGAGACGTCGCGATCGACTGGGCGGTGAGCGCCGGGCCTGGTGTATCGGAAATCGATCCGAGCGGGACGTTCGTCGCGGAGCTCGCGGGGGACTATACCGTGACCGCATCGATCGGCGGGAAAGAAGGCGATGCCGTCGTGCACGTGGCGCCGCGAGAAGTGGGTCGCGGGATCGAGGTGCGGGGTCGTGTTCCGATCAAGATGAGCGCCGCCGAGGTCTGGGTGCACCCGTCGGGCACCTGTGCCTACCTCTCGACGATCGCGGACCGTGTCTACGCAATCGACATCACCGATGTGACGCATCCGACGATCGTGGATTCGATGATGACGAATGCGCGCATCGTAAACGACGTGATGACGACCGAGGACGGCAAGTACGGCGTCTTCTCCCGTGAGGGTGCGTCCGACCGCAAGAACGGCATCGTCGTGTTCGATGCCAGCAATCCGTGCCATCCCAAGCCGGTCTCCGAGTACACCCAGACCGTGTCCGGCGGGGTGCACAGCTCGTACGTCTACAAGGGACATGCGTACATCACCGACGACGCGACCGGGTCGATGCGCGTGATCGACATCCAGGACCCGCTGCACCCCAAGGAGGTCGCCCGGTGGCAGACAGAGCAGACCGAGGCGGGGCGATATCTCCACGACATCATGGTCGTCGACGGACTGGCGTATCTCGCGTACTGGAACGATGGGCTCGTGATCCTCGACGTCGGCAACGGCATGCGTGGAGGCAGTCCCACGAATCCGCAGTTCGTCTCCCAGTTCAAGTACGACTTGACGGCCACTTACGCACGGGTCTGGCAGCTATTCGGGCAGGGATTCGTGCGCGGGACCCACACCGCATGGCGGCAGGGCCGCTACGTCTTCGTCGGCGACGAGGTGTACGCGGCGCATCCCTACAAGGGTCTGCAGGATGGCAATAACCTGACGTTTGGGCGACTGCACGTGATCGACGTCTCGGACATCACCAAGCCGCGGGAGGTCGCCTGGTACGAGCCCACCGATGGCGGCGTTCACAACGTCTGGGTCGTGGGCGATACACTGTACCTCGGCAATTATCAGGGAGGCGCGCGCGCGGTCGATATCTCAGGCGAGTTGAAGGGGGATTTGCTGAGGGAGGGGCGGGAGATGAGCTGGATTTTGACCGTCGACTCGCTGGGACATCGCAGGGCGCCGTTTGCGTGGGGCGCCGTGGTTCGCGACGGCAACATTTTCGTGCCCGATATCAATACCGGCCTCTGGATACTGCGGCTGGAGGCGAAACAGCAAGCCGTGCCGTAAAGGGGCTAAGTGACTGTGTCCTAGTTACTTAACCATTAGCACTTAGCCCATGTTCCCGTTACCGCTGGCTGGCCGTCTTGGTGCTGTCCGGTTTCAAGGCGTTACGGAAAGCAAGCAACGCATCATCGTAGTTTTTCAGCCGCGTCGTCAGCGTATTCGCGACTGTCGGATCCCGTCCTGCCGTCTTCTCGCACGTCGGAAGTACCGACGTCAACGAGTCCAGCCGCGTCGTGAGCTGTTTTGCTAGGATGCGCATCGAGTCCGCATACGCGTTCGGTTGCATCCTGGGTCGGCCGCTCACGATGAACGACCGGGCGGTGCCGCACAGCCCGCCCAGTCGGCGTGCGGCGTGGCGGCGCGTCAGCGAGTCCGCTCGCTGCGTGCGGGCGACGCGGTTCAGGCCATCGCGGATCTGTGCGACGCCACGGGTCGCCGCCTTCAGTCCTTTCAGGTAGCGGATTTGTTCGATGGTCGGCGTCGCTGTCGGCGAGGGGGGCGCCGTGTCCTTGCGCGCGGCCGTATCCTGCGCCGGCTGAGGCAACGCCGCCATCGTGATTACCGTCACTATTCCAGCGAGCATTCCAGCCACTCCTCTAACAGTTGAATTCCTGCTCCGTTATTATCCTCAGATGTCGGTTCCCGCAACTACGCGCATCATCCGGACCTTCGAAGATCGCGCCGACGCGCTTGCGCACTTCTTTCAACGCGCCGGTGAAGCGCCGCGGCTCATCGCTTACGACGACGCCATCGGCTTGCCGCTCGACCAGGCGCTGGCGGCGCTGGAGTGGACCGCGCAGGTCGGCATCCTCGCGGCGGAAGATCTCGTGCATGCGGCGCGGCTCGGCCCCGATTCCGCCGCGATCGTCGTCGAGCGTCGCGAAGGCGACAACCGCGTGTTCGTCTACTTCGGCCCGCGTATGGACGCGCCACCCGCGGATCCCTACGAAGGTACCCTGCTCTACGATGAGCCGGGAGTGCGCTCGTACATTTTCGCCCAGCGCGGGCACGCGATGGCGCATTTTCTCCGCGCGACGCACGGCCTTGGCGCCGCGCTGAGTCTGTTGTCGCGACGCGCGCCCGAGCTGCGTCACATTCGGCGCTGGACGCAGGCGCTGTTCGCGGAACCTGCCGTCGGCCGCTCGACCCAGCTGCTCGCCGGGTGGTTTGCGACGAGCGGCGCTGGCTTTCTGTTCGTGCCCGCCGACTCCGAGGAGCCGTTTGCCTACTGTGAGGTGGCGATCGAGGGGTAAATACCCCGATGTGGGAAGGTGCTCGCTGTGGATTCACAACTCCACATCATGTGGACGATCGCTGGAATCAGTGCCAGGACCATCAGTTAGCATCCACAAACGATACACACGGAAGTGAGCTAACCCGAAGAAACATCGGCACTTGCGCGCTTTTGGGAGGCCCCTATATTGATGCCACGCGGGTTGAAGGGAAGGGTTGGGACCTGGCGTCTCAACAACGCCTTTAACTCGAGTCCGAACGGAAATTCCGGGGAGGGCGCCGATGCAACCAAGGGCTCAGGCGCTCGTTGATCCGGGAGCAGGCTCACCGGGTCGGACAGCTGGGGCCAGTCGCGTTGCCCTAGCCACGTCGAAATGGTGCCTCGACGTGCAGTGCGGAGGGTCGGTCCGCGACCCGATCTGACCCGTAGCACCCACATTGGTGAACCGAGCGACCCGACGGGGTTGCTTGGGGATGGAAGCCGGAGCCTCTGCTTGCCCTACCGAGGACGAAACAGTCCATAGGTGGCGGCGGAGAGAAGAACGAAGGGCGCAAGCCCTCGACTCCGGGTAGCCAATGTGTCGGAGCCCCCAAGCGGCTTATTGTGCCGGCTTGGGGGCTTCGTGTTTGTCCGAGCTCAGGTGTTGAGCCGCGGCAGGGTCGTGTCCACTTCGTGGGCCTTATGGAACGGCAGCCGCGGCCCGCGAATCGGAACGAGGTGCGCGATCGAATTGGCATAATACTCGAGCAGCGGCCGGCCACGGGGCAATACCACGAGCGTGTCGCCATCCGCGACGACCAGACGGCGCATGCGCAGCATCCGCCACGCGCGGTCCCAGACCTCGGCGATCCTGGCGCCGCCGCGTACGACCTTGCCGTTCACGTCCGTGAGCCGATCGCGCAACTGATCCATGCGCTCGAGCAGCGCGCCCTTCGTGACCACGGTCTGCCCAAACGAGAGCAGGGCCGCGGCGGCCAGGGGGACGGGCGTCACCGGGATGATGGCCCCGATGCGCGTCAGCATTTCGCGCGCCAATCGCTCGATCTCTGGCAGGCGCTGCTCCCTGGGGCGCGTCAGGACTTCCGCCCGCGCTGTCGTCAGCCAGGCGCGCAGTGACTGGGGCGCCCCGAAGTTCACCGCCACGCGGCCGTACCGCTTCAGCCGGCCGGTGAGTAGGCGCACGGTGTTGCTGACGAGGTACGACACGACCGTGCCGAGCTGCGCCAACCGGCTGGGCCGGTCTCCCTCGCTGATCAGCTCTCGAATCAGCGACCGATCCTCGAGCACCCGGTCGTAGTTCAACGCCACCGGCACGAACCAGATGTCACGGTCGAATGCGGGGTCGGCCAGCGTCCTGCAGATGTAGTCGAGCAAGCCGAGCTTGGGAGGGCGCAGCTTGCCGTCGCGCGACAGGCCGCCCTCGGGGAAAATGCCCTGCGTCACGCCGTTGCGCGTGATGAGCTGGACGTAGCGCTCCAAGACGGTGTGATAGAGCGGCTCTCGAAACTTGCGCCGGATAAAGTAGGCGCCGAACGACTTGAAGACATACTCGAGGGGCCAGGCCCGCGCCCACTCGCCGACCGCGTAGCTGACATGGACGCCACGGGCGAGCACATACGCCACGACGACGTAATCGGCATTGGACCGGTGGTTCATCAGATAGACCACGACGTCGCGCTTGGGGATCTGTTCGAGCGCCGCTTCGTCCTGATAATCGACACTCGTCTTGTAGAGCAGATTGACGAGAATCTTCGCGACGTTGTAGCCGAGCTTGTAGTACGACAACACGTTGAAGTGCGGGATGATCTCGTCGAGGTATTTCCGAACCAACCGCCGCACCGCCTTCTCGGAGAGGGCGTGCTCCGCCATATGCGCCTGCACGGCGGCGGCGATCGCGGGATCATCGGCGAGCGCTCGCCGCGCGAGACGTGGCTCCTGCTTCTTATAGCGGCTTAAGCGAGCGCGGAATTCGTGAATGAGCCTCCCTCCTTCTTGAGCTGGGCGTAGCCCATGCCCTTCAGCCGCGAGATGCGCATGCCCATCGGTGGGTGCGTGGCGAACGTATCGGCGAGCCAGCCCTCGCGATTGGTGAACCGCCGGCCCAGGGGATCGGCGATGCAGAGATGCGCGGCGCCCCGCTTGATCGACTCTGTCGGCGCCGCCGCCGACTCGATCTTCTCG
>DASWCE010000214.1:0-2874 GCA_036390255.1 Gemmatimonadales bacterium
CTCGAGCGACCGCGCAAGACGCGGACCCACGCGGATTGCGCCGAAGTGACGACGATCGGTCGTAAGTATTCGGTAGACGTGCCGCCGCTCGGCGACAGCGGCAACGGTTCCATCGACCAGTCCCAAGTCGAGCGTTCCGAACTTCGCGTCGAGCTCAAGGGCTCGAACGATGTCGGACGGGAGCGGCAGCTCATACTCGTAGCGGGTTCCCGGATCAAAGACCTCCGCGACCAGCTTTCGCATGGCGGCCCGGTTGTCTCGCAGAAAGTAATCCACCTCTGCCAGAACGAGCCCGGGCAGGATGATCAGACTCGCAGACGTTAGAATGTTCTCGTACTCAGGGAAACTTGGTCTACCTCCTTTCGTGCTGGCGAGAGCCCGCAGGAGCCCGCCGGTATCTGCAACGATCGGTGGGCTCAAGTCTTGAGATCTCGAAAGAGTTCAGACTCATCTCCGAGTTTGGTGTCCGTGGACTCGAAGAGGCGCGTAGAAGGTGGGCGGCGACCGGTGTAGTAGCGCGACGCCACTACCCGTAGACCTTTACGAATAAGGCGGGAAGCAGAGTGGCCGGCCGCTCTGGCTCTCTTCAACGCCCGCACATCCTCTTCTTCAAGCCGAACCGTCGTGGAAATCAGGCGCGCCATACGACCACCATACACCGAGTCCCACGGGAAAACAACCGTGGTCGCTCGAGGACGGCGCTTCTGCCACTTCGTCGCCCGCCATAGCTGACAGGCCTTTCGAGAGCCCGCGCCCGCGGCCTAAGCCGCGCGGGCGGCGATAAAGGCCTTCACCGCCCGCGCATCCGCGTCCATCACTTCCACCCGCTGCGGCAGTTTCTCGAGGTTCTCGAATCCCTTCGGCCGCTCGGGCTCCCGTCCAATCGCTTCGCGCACGACACCGGCGAATTTCGCCGCCTGCGCGGTCTGTAAACACACGAGCGGCACGCCTTTCTCGCGGCGCTCCAACCCCACCTTGACGCCGTCGGCGGTGTGGGTGTCGATCATCACGCCGTACTTCTCCCACATCCCGCGGATGGTCGCGACGCGGTCCGCGTGCGTGCTCGAGCCCGAGACGAAACCGGTCCCCGCAACCTGCCTGAAATATGCCGTGCCGGAAAGATCGATCGCTCCCTCGCGGTCGAGCCTATCCCAGAGGCCCTTCAGCGCTTTCGCGTCGCGGCCGACGAGATCGTAAGCGTAGCGCTCGAAGTTCGAGGACTTCGAGATGTCCATGGAAGGGCTGCTCGTCGCAACGACCTCCTCCGCCTTGCGTACGCGGTAACGCCCGGTGCGGAAGAACTCGTCGAGCACGTTGTTCTCGTTGGTGGCGAGGATGAGCCTTTTGATAGGCAATCCCATCTGCCGCGCGACGTGGCCCGCGTAGATGTCGCCGAAGTTGCCGGTCGGCACGGCGAAAGACACCGGCTCCGCGTTCGATTTCGTCACCGCGAAATACGCCTTGAAGTAGTACACGGTCTGCGCGGCGACCCGGGCCCAGTTGATCGAGTTCACCGCGCCGATGCGGTGTCTCGCCTTGAAGGCGAAATCGCCCGAGATCGCCTTGACGATGTCCTGGCATTCGTCGAACACCCCGCGCACCGCGATGTTGAAGATGTTCGCGTCCTGCAGCGAATACATCTGCGCCGCCTGGAAGGGACTCATGCGCCGATGCGGCGAGAGCATGAAGACCCGCACGTTCTTCTTGCCGCGCAGCGCGTACTCGGCGGAAGGTCCGGTGTCCCCGGAGGTGGCGCCGACGACGTTGAGCCGCTCGCCTCGCTTCTCCAGCGCGTACTCGAAGAGGTTGCCTATGAGCTGCAGCGCGATGTCCTTGAAGGCGAGCGACGGCCCGTTGGATAGCCCGAGAAGAAACAAGCCGGGCTCGAGCTTTTTCACCGGGGTAATGTCGTCGCTGCCGAAAATCGCCTTCGTGTAGGTCTTGCCGATCAGCCGCTTCAGGTCGCCCGAGGGGATGTCGTCGGCGAACTTCGACAAGATTGCGAACGCGAGCTGCGGGTAGCTCATGCCGCGCATGGCCGCGAGCTCGGCAACACTTAGTCGCGGAAATCCCTCCGGCAAAAACAGTCCGCCGTCCGGCGCGAGGCCCTCGATCATGATCTCGGTGAACGGCTGCGGCTTCGCCCCGCCGCGGGAACTGACGTAAAGCATGGGATTCAGTAATCGGGAATCAGCGGTGCTTCTGAATCCCGATCACTGCAGTTCTTCCAGCCGGATGCGCGTCACCTTGCCGCTCACCACCGGCAGCGCCTCGACCTTCCTCATCGCGGCGTTCACGTTCTTCTCGCGGGTCTGGTGGGTGAGCATGATGATGTCCACCTGCTGCTCGCCTTCCGCCGGCTCGCGCTGGATCATGGCGTCGATGGAGATAGAGGCGTCGGCGAGGATGCGGGTGATGTCGGCGAGCACGCCCGGCCGATCGTGCACGCGCATTCTCAGATAGTAGGAGGTGACCACCTCTTCCATCGGCAGGATCTTGATGTCCGACATGCGGTCGGGCCGGAACGCAAGATGCGGCACGCGGTGCTCCGGGTCCGCAGTGTGCAACCGGGTGACGTCGACGAGATCGGCGACCACCGCGCTTCCGGTCGGCTCGGCGCCCGCGCCCGCGCCGTAGTACATCGTCTGGCCGACCGCGTCGCCCTTCACCAGCACCGCGTTCATCACGCCCTCGACGTTGGCGATCAGGCGCCGCGCCGGGATCAGCGTCGGGTGCACGCGCAGCTCGATCCCCTCGGCGGTGCGCTTGGTGATCCCGAGCAGCTTTATACGGTAGCCGAGCTGCTCGGCGTAGCGGATGTCCTCTTGCGTGAGCTTCGAGATGCCTTCCTTGTGGCATTTGTCGAGCTGCATC
>DASWCE010000215.1:0-3968 GCA_036390255.1 Gemmatimonadales bacterium
GTTTCTTCATCGCCTTCGTATTTCTCGTGGTCGGCTGCTTCCTCGACGCGATCCCCGCGATCATCATCTTCGGCACCATCCTGCAGCCGCTCGCGCAATCGGTCGGCATGCATCCGATCCACTTCGCCATCATCGGCATCGTCTCGCTCGCCTTCGGCCTGGTGACGCCGCCTTATGGGCTGTGCCTGATGATCTCCTGTGCGGTCGCCAAGGCGCCGATCAGGTTCGCGCTCAAGGACACGATGATCATGCTGGTGCCCATGCTCCTCATGCTGGCGGCGATTATCATCTGGCCCGACATCCCGCTGATCTTTCCCAGGCTGCTCGCCCCCGAGCTTCTGAAGTGAGACCGTCAACGCACGGCGATCGGCGCGACGGTCGAGCCCGTTCCGCCCTTCAGCTTGAGGGGCTGCACGATGAGCGCGAACTCGTAGACCTTGTCGCGCGACATAGCTTCCAGGTCGAGGTTCTCCAGCAGGAAGATGCCGTTGACCACCAGCATGAACCCGTGCACCGGCAGGAATAGGCCCTTGTCCGGGTACGGCCGGATTTCGACGGCCCAGTTGTCCGAGCCCACCATCATGATGTTCCGCTTCGCCAGAAATTCCGCAGCGGCGATGCCGATGCCGGGCTCCCCGCTCATGAACAGCTTGTTGTCGACGCCGAAGTGGCGGCCCCAACCGGTGCGGACCAGCACCGTGTCGCCGGCGCCGAAGTCGACGCGCTCGCGCTTCATCGCTTCCTCGAGGTCGGCGACGGTGATCTCGTAGGTCGCCGGCAGGATGTCCACGCCCTTCATCGCCGCGATGTCGAGCATCACGCCTCGCGCGAAGAGGCCTCCGATTTTTTCCACGCCGAGTTTCGTGAAGCCGGTGCGGGCCGCCACCGCGTCGTTCTCGACGCAGTTGTACAGATGGGGCCCGAGCGCCTGGTGCGCCAGGCCGTCGAACTGCGTGCCGATCTGGCCGAGCTCGGTGAACACCGTCTCTTCGTTGCCGCGCTGCTGGTTGCGGCCGTTGGGTCCGGAGGTGCGGGCGAGGTTCAGGCTGTAGGAGCGCGCTCCCGATCTCGGGATCGACGCGTCGAGTACCTTGCCGAGCTCGTAGACCCTGCCCTCGCGGATCATCCGGGCTGCCTTCAGCACCGCCTGCGGGGTCTGCAGGTTCGCCGCGCCGCGCTCGTCGCTGGCGCCCCATTTCGACGGGCAGCGCTGCTCAGGCGGCGGCGGGTTCCAGCCTTGCGCGCGCGCGCTCTGCGGCAGAATCGCAATCGCCAGTATCAGCATGGCGGACGCTGCGCCGGGTCGCATCGTGTCGAGTTCGTCGCTTTTAGGTCTCATCAGCTTCCCCTTATGACCTGAGATGTTATCTTCATGCTCCTTGCCTCAGTAACGCGGCGGCATCAGTCCCCCGGCTCGCCCGCAACGACATACGCCCACAGCGCTTCCACGTCGTCGGGTTTGAGCACGTCCTCCCATGACGGCATGTTGCGCTTGCCGTAGGTCACCGAATCGACAAAGCGCGAACGGGCATCGCGTGGAAAAGTCCGCAGGTCGATCCCCCCTTGCGGATTGCGCATGCGCGTGCCGTGGCAGGTTACACAGTTGCGCGCGAACAGAGCGGCGCCCTTCTTGATCTGCTCGGGGGGGAATTGCGGCGCGAGGTCTTGCGCCGCGGCGCTCGCGCAGGCGAGCGCGAGGCCGAGGCCCGCGGCCGTGAAGGCTTTCATGCCGTTCTGTGACTGCTCCCCTTACTCGGGCATCAAGGCAAAGGTCCACACCGACCCGCCGGTGGGGACGGCGTCGGCGGCCTTCATGGTCCTGTTGAGAACGCCGCCGATGCCCGACAGAACCGTCACGAATTGCCGGCCCTGGTGGGTGTAGGTGATCGGCGGTGAATTGATGCCGGAACTGGTCTTGAACTTCCAAAGCGTCTGGCCGGTTGCCTGATCGAGCGCGATGAACTCGCCGTTCAGCCTGCCGGTGAACAATAGCCCGCCGTCGGTTGCGAGCATGCCAGCGGAAATCACGGTTCCCGTCACCGGGACTTTCCATTCGGCCTTGCCGGTCAGCGGATTGAACGCCATGTGATAGCCCCACGGCTCGCCCGGCGGCGGCGTACGGAAACTCGTCTCCACCCCGGTCGAGCCTTTGCCAAGCTCGAATTCGAACTTCGTGTATTTCATGATCCGGGAGATTTCCCAGGAATTCACATAAACGAGCCCGGTCTTCGGATTGAACGCCATCAGCGACGCGTTGGTGCCGCGCGAGGGCCAGATTTCGACCGTTTCGCCCTTGAGGGCGCGCTCGTAGATGTCGGTCAGAACCGGGCGGCCGGTCTTGAGATCGACGTGCGAGGCCCAGTTGACCTTCACGAACGGGTGCGCGGCGATCAGCTTGCCGTTGGTGCGATCGATGACGTACATGAAGCCGTTCTTGTTGGCGTTCAGGAGCACCTTGCGGGTCTGGCCTCCGATGCGCAGATCGGCGAGCACCGGCTCGGCGGAGCCGTCGAAGTCGTAGCTCTCGTTCGGAATGTACTGGTAATGCCACACCAACTCGCCGGTCCTGGGCCGGATCGCGAGCACGCTGGCCGTGTACAGACTGTCGGCGCCGCCGCGATACGCCGGGTTGTACGGCTCCGCGTTGCCGGTCCCCCAGTAGACGAGGTCGAGTTCGGGGTCGTACGATCCGTTCTGCCAGGTCGACCCGCCGCCGTACTTCCATGCGTCGGGCATGTCCTTGGGCCAGGTTTCGGATCCGGGCTCGCCGGGCGCGGGTATCGTGTAGCGGCGCCACAATTTTTTTCCGCCTTCCGGATCCCAGCCGTCGAGGAAGCCGCGCGTGGTGCGGTCCCCGCCCGCCATTCCGGTGATCAAAACGCCGTTCGCCACCAGAGGCGCGATGATTCCCGTGTAGCCCTCCTTGAAGTCGGCGAATTTCTCCTTCCAGATCTGCTTGCCGGTCTTAATGTCGAGCGCGATGACATGGCAGTCGATCGACTCGCGAAAGAGCTTGCCGTTGTAGATGGTCGCGGGCCCCCGGACGATGACGCCGGGGTTGCCGACGCGCGCCGCCGCGCGCTCATAGTCGACCGGAGTGCGCCAGATCTGCTGGCCGGTCGCAACGTCGAGGGCGAAGGTCCAGTTTCCGTTCACCACGTACATGACGCCCTTGTAGATCGTTGGCTGCGCCAGCTCGCCCGTATCGTTGCTGAGGCTCGTGGCCCAGATCGGCACCAGGCGCCTGACGTTCGACTTGTTGATCTGGCCGAGCGGGCTGTATTGGTTGAGGTGATAGCCCATCCCGAAGGTGGTTACGTTTTCGCTGTTCTTGCCGTTGTCGATGAGTTCCTGCGCGGTCTGCGCGAGCGCGCAGCCGCACGAGGAACAGAGCAACACCGCAAGTATTTTCTTCATTACGCCCTCCTTGATAATCGCATCGGATTGCATCGTTCCCTCCGTTCGACCTACTTTCTTTCTCCGGCGACGACGTACGCCCACAACGCCTCGATGTCGTCGGGCTTCAGGACGTCGCTCCACGGCGGCATGTTTCTTATGCCGTAGGTCACCGTGTCGACGAAGCGCGCATGGTCCTCGCGCGGAAATTTACGCAGATCGACCGGCGCCCACTCGGGCTTCGCCATGCGGTTCCCGTGGCACGTCGAGCAATGGGTCGCGAAGAGCTCCGCGCCCTTGTTGATCTGCTCCGGAGCGAACGGCTTGACGCCTGCGTCTTGCGCCGCAGCGCTCGCGCAGGCGAGCGCGAGGCCGAGTGCGCTGCCCAGTCTCGCCCTCATTTAGGCATCAGCGCGAACGTCCACACCGACCCCCCGGCGGGCACGCTGTCGGTCACGATGCGGTTGGCGACGCTGCCGCCGCGCCCGGACAGGACGGTCACGTACTGCACGCCCTTGTGGGTGTAAGTAATCGGCGGCGCGTTGACCGACGAGCCGGTCTTGAACTGCCAC
>DASWCE010000216.1:0-38457 GCA_036390255.1 Gemmatimonadales bacterium
CGTCGCCGGCGAAGTCTCCATGGCGTTCGTGCTGCTGATCGGCGCCGGGCTACTGATCCGCAGCTTTTGGAAGGTCTTGAATCAGGATCCAGGATTCAAGAATGAAAATGTTCTCGCCGTGGGGCTTGCGCCCCCGGAGAGTAAGTATCCGGACGAGGATAAGGGGAAAGCGCGCAGCCGGTATTTCCAACGCGTGCTCGACGACCTCTCGGCTTTGCCGGGCGTGACAGCCGTTGGTCTCGTAAACCACCCGCCGTTCGGTGGCTTGTCGTGGAGCGGCGACTTCGAGATCGAAGGGCGGGGACCCGCCAGCGGCGTGGCCGATTACCGCATTGCGAGCGGCGGCTACTTCGACGCACTCGGTATTCAGGTGCTGCGCGGGCACGTCTTCGACGAGCGCGACACGGGGCCAGGTAACGACGTGGCCGTGATTGATCGCGCGCTCGCAGCGCGCTACTGGCCCGGCGAGGACCCACTGGGGAAACGAATTCGAAACCTCGCGAACGATGCTTGGATCTACCCCGGTCGGTGGCTGAGCGTGATCGGCGTGGTCGAGGCGGTTCGGCACGACGCTCTGATCGCAGAGCCACGACCCACTGTGTACGTGAATTTTCGCCAGCGGCCCGCCCGGCTCTCGAGCGCTACGGTGGTGTTGCGCGGGACGGTCCCACCTGATGTGTTGGTCGGCCCGGCACGCGCCCACCTTCGAGCGATCGACTCAGACGTGCCGGCCGAGTTTACGACTATGCGGCATGTGGTTCGCAACAGCGTGAACAACCGCCGCTTCACCGTGCTGGTCCTCGGGGGCTTCGCCGCGCTCGCTCTACTGCTCGCGGCGCTCGGCATTTTCGGGGTCGTCAGCTACGCGGTGCAGCGCCGCACGCGAGAAATGGGAATCCGCATTGCGCTCGGTGCCGCCCCGCGGGGCATAGTCGGCATGGTTCTGCGCGATTCATTGCGCGTGGTGGCAGTGGGCGCGCTGTTGGGACTGGGCGGCGCCATAGCGTTGACGCGCGTAATCCAGGGGATGCTGTATGGAATCGAGCCGCTGGACCCGTTGGTGCTCCTAGCAGTCGTGCTACTCCTGGTATGCGTCGCCACGCTCGCGGCCTACATCCCGGCCCGACGCGCGGGCGCGGTCGATCCGATGATTGCGTTGAGGAATGAATAGAGATGAGGGTTGCCCTCCGGAGCCTCCGCCGCACTCCGGGCTTCGCGCTGACCGCCATCCTCACGCTCGCTCTGGGTATCGGTCTCGCGACAGCGGTGTTCACCGTGGCCGACGCCCTGCTGCTGCGCCGGCTCCCCGTGCAGGATCAGGATCGCGTTGTCGTGCTCTGGGGACAGAAGTCCGATCAGGGTTTCGCCTATCCGTTGGGGTTCGACGACGCGCGCGAGTTCGCACGACGCACCCGATCTCTCGATCGCGTGGCGATCCTTGCCTCTTGGGGCGCCGCGCCGCTACCGATTCGCGACGCGGACCAGATCTCGCGCCTGCGCCGCGCGCTCGTGTCGGGGGAGTTCTTCGACGTGCTCGGCGTGCAACCCGTGATCGGTCGAGCCTTGCAGCCGTCTGATGATGTGTACGGCGCGGCGCCGGTGATGGTGTTGAGCTATGGCGCCTGGCAGGGGAGGTTCGGCGGCGATACCCACGTGTTGGGACGGCAGCTCATCATGTACGAGGATGGCGTGCCGTACACAATCGTTGGCGTGATGCCGCAAGGCCTGGATTACCCACGAGGCACCGACTTCTGGACGCCGGTCTCGGCGGCGATTCCCCCGAAAGGTTTGCCGTTTGTCTCACTCCATGTGATCGGCCGGCTCGCGCCGCGCGCAACGATCACCGACGCGCGGGCCGAGCTTACGACGTTCTTCGGCCGCGCCGAGGCGTCACCCTGGGGCCGTGACCTGCGCGGGGTCGTGCAAACGCTGCCGCGGCTCGTCTTGGGCGACGTACGACCGGCGTTGTTCGTATTTGCGGCCGCTTCCGCGCTCCTTCTCCTAATTACGTGCATCAATGTGGCCAGTCTACTGCTCGTCCGTGGCGTCGGACGCTTCCGGGAGATCGCCGTGCGCACGGCACTCGGTGCCGGGCGCGGGCGGCTGATCGCCCAACTGCTGATCGAGAACGGGATCCTCGCGGCCCTAGGCGCGGCTCTCGGGATCGTCGTGGCCGGGGCTGCACTCCAAAGTTTCATCGCGTTCGCGCCGGCCGGATTACCCCGCCTGGACGAGATTCACCTGAATGCGACGGCGCTCGCCGGGGCGATCGGAATCGCGGGCGTCGCGATGCTGCTGTTCGGCCTGGCGCCGGCGGTCATGACGTCCCGCGTCGAGCTGCAGCGGGCGCTTCGGTCCGATACGCGCCAAAGCGGAAGCCGGCGCTCCCGGCTGGCGACCGAAGCGTTGGTGGCTGGTCAGGTCGCGCTCGCACTGGTCGTCCTCTCCGCAGCGGGGCTGATCGCCAAAAGTCTTCTGAAGCTTGAAGGTGCCAACCTCTCCCTAGAGCCTTCGGGCCTCCTGATCGGAGAGCTGGCCGTGCGGTACGATCAGCACAACGACGCCGCCAAGCAACGCGCATTGCTCGAGCGGTTGCTGCCGCAGTTGCGGGCGATTCCAGGTGTACGCGGCGTCTCGCCGGTTGTGGCGGTCCCCTTCGCAGGATCCGCTGCGTGGGACGGCCGGCCGGCAGCTGAAGGGCAATCGCGGGAGGAGTCCGCCGCCAACCCGATGCTCAACATGGACGTCGTCGCTCCGGACTACTTCGAGACGCTCGGCATTCCCGTGCTCCGGGGGCGAGCGTTCACGGATGCAGATCGTGCGGACGCGCCGAGTGTGGTCGTGATCAGTCAATCCACTGCGCGCCACTACTGGCCGGGCCAGGATCCCATCGGCAAGCGCCTCCGGATGGGAGCCGATTTGGAGCGGACCGTCACGGTCATCGGCGTGGTCCCCGACACGCGATACCGCGACCTGCGGGAGGCGCGCCCGAGCGTGTATTTCCCGCTACGGCAATCGTTCTTCCCCTTCGCACCGCTGGCGCTTGCCATACGTACGAGCGGACCTCCGGACGCGCAGGTACCGGTTATCCGCCGCGTGATCAGCGAGACCGAACCGGGTGTCGCGCTGACGAGCGCGGCATCATTCGAGACGTACCTCGACGGACCGCTGGCGCAGCCCCGTTTGAACGCGCTGCTCCTGGCTGTGTTCGCGGGTGCCGCTGTCGTCCTTGCAGCAGTCGGCTTGTTCGGCGCAATGGCCACAATGGTGCGCCAACGGACCCGTGAGCTCGGAGTTCGGATGGCATTAGGGGCCAACGCAGGAGATCTGCGGCGCATGGTGATGGGTCGCGGTCTCACAATCGCAGCGATCGGATCGGCGCTGGGGCTGATCGGCGCGCTCTTGGCGAACCGTCTGCTGCGAGGGTTGCTCTATGACGTGACTCCCACGGATTTGGCTACGCTTGCTGCGGTCACTGCGTTCCTGATCGTCGTGTCGGCGCTGGCCAGCCTCATCCCGGCTCGGGCGACCACGCGGATCGATCCGGTCGTGGCCTTGCGAGCGGAATAGGAAGGGCACCCTATGGTGGACACCATTCTTCAGGACCTGCGTTACGCGCTGCGCACGCTCCAGAAGAGCCCCGGTTTTACGGCGGCGGTCGTGCTGACGCTCAGCCTGGGGATCGGCGTCAATACGGCCATCTTCAGCATCGTCAACGCGCTGCTGCTGCGGGATCTCCCGCATGTGACGCGGGCGGAGGAGCTGCTGTTGATCGGACGGACGATCAACAACGACGGGTTCGACACGTTTTCCTACCCTGACTATGTCGATCTGCGGGACCAGTCACGAGTGTTCCAGGATGTCGCGGCCATCACCACGGTGCCGGTGCACGTCAGCGGTACGGCGGCGACGGAGCGTGTGCGCGGTGGGATCGTATCCGGGAATTACTTCGCGGTGCTCGGCACATCGCCCGCGCAGGGCAGGTTCTTCTCGCCGGACGACGATCGGCCGAGCAATCCCGTGTATGTCGTTGTTCTCAGTGCCGGACTGTGGCAACGCGCCTTCGGTGGGCGAGCGGATGTCGTCGGGAAGACCATCCGCGTCGACAATCATCCGTTCGAGGTGATCGGCGTCGCCCCGGCCGGCTTTCAAGGGCTGACGCGCGGCGATCAGCTGGACCTGTTTCTGCCGCTTTCTGTGCAGCCGGTGGCGATGCCGGAGTTCGGATCCTTCTTCAACCAGCGAGAAGCCGTCTGGCTGCAGCTGTTCGGCCGGTTGCGGCCCGGGGCGTCGCTGGCGCAGGCGCGTACGGACCTCGCGGCGTTCGGGCAGCGGATGGTCGCTTCGTTTCCGAAGAATCGGGAGGGCTGGGGCGTGTCTGCCGCGATGACGTCCGGGTTCGATCCTTTCACTCAAGCGAACATTGTGCGCTTCCTGCGGCTCTTGCAGGGCGCGGTCATCCTCGTCCTCGCCATCGCCTGCGCCAACGTGGCGAATCTGCTCCTCGTGCGGTCCGCCGCGCGGCGCAGGGAACTGGCGATTCGCGCGTCGCTCGGCGCCGGACGCAACCGGATTTTGCGGCAGCTCTTGACCGAAAGCATCGTGCTCTCGGCGCTGGGCGGAATCGGCGGCCTACTGCTGGCGTATTGGGGTAGTGATCTGCTACGGGCGCTTCCCGCCTTCAGTTTCTCCGGGGAAATAGATCTCACCCCCGACACGCGAGTGCTGCTGTTCACCCTGGCAATCTCGCTTGCGGCCGCCGTGCTGTTTGGCTTGGTCCCCGCCATGCACGCCGTCCGGTCTGATCTCGCGGGAGAGCTACGGCAAGGCGCAGAGATCGGGCGGCCGCGGGGCACTCGACTTCGCAATGCGCTCGTGATCACGCAAGTCGCCGTCTCGCTCGTCCTGCTTGTGGCCGCGGGGTTGTTCGTACGGACGCTGCAAAACGCCTACGCGATCGATCCGGGCTTCGCCACGAATGTGCTGGTTGCGCGGCTGGATGTCGGTTTGCAGGGATACGACGAAGCGCGAGGGCGGCGCTTCTACACCCAACTGTTGCGCGATCTGGAGGCCACCCCGGGCGTGCGCTCGGCAAGCCTCGCGCTCAATCTGCCGTTCGCCGGCGGGTACGACACGCGCATCGACGCCCAGGGTGCCCTCATCGACGCCGAGCACCAGGGGTACCGCACCGACCGCAATTCCGTCTCGCCGGGCTACTTCGAGACGATGGGTATCACGATCCTGCGCGGCCGGGGATTCACCGCGCACGACGAGCCGACTTCTCCGCCCGTCGCCGTGATCAACGAAGCCGTCGCCGAGCGGCTATGGCCGGGCCAGGAAGCGGTCGGCAAGCGCTTCGTGCGCACGTGGGGTGGTCCGCCGCTCGAGGTCGTCGGCGTGGCCCGGGACGCCAAGTATCGCAATCTGTTCGAAGAACGCCGGCTGACGTTCTACCAGCCCCTCACGCAGGACTATCACCCGGCGCTCGTCGTCCATCTCCGGCCGGCTGGCGATCCGATGGCGCTGGTATCGCCGCTGCAACGCGCGGTTCGCGCGCTCGACTCGGATCTTCCGGTCTATCGCATTCAGCCACTCGACGAGCGGCTGGCGGGATCGCTCAGCCAGCAACGCACCGCAGCGACGCTCGTAGGCGGATTCGGTGCGCTGGCGTTGCTGCTGGCCGCGATCGGTCTGTACGGGGCCGTCGCCTACTCGGCCGTGCAACGGACGCGCGAGTTCGGCATCCGGATCGCGCTCGGCGCGCAGTCGCCCGACGTGCTGCGGCAAGTATTGCGCGAAGGCGTGATGCTCGGGGTGGTCGGGCTGGCGATCGGACTCGTGATCGCCTTCGCCGCGACTCGCGTCCTGAGGAGCCAACTGTTCGGCGTCAGCCCAACAGACCCGGCCAGCTTCACGGCTGTGTCGCTGGTCCTCCTTGTCGTTGCGGTCCTGGCGAGCTACGTGCCCGCCCGACGCGCGACGCGGGTAGATCCGATGGTGGCGCTGAGGGCCGAATGATGGACACGATTCTCCAGGACCTTCGCTACGCGCTTCGCACGTTCGCCAACCGACCGGGATTCACCAGCCTCGCGATCCTGACGCTCGCCCTCGGCATCGGCCCCACGACGGCGGTTTACAGCGTGGTGGAAGGCGTGCTGCTGCGACCCCTGCCGTACAGAGACCCGGGGCGAGTGGTGCGCGTCGGGTGGACCTTCGAGCAATACTATCAATCCGGCCAATTCGCCGCGTCGCCGATTGGGGCGGAGGTCCGAGCGTGGAGCGAGCAGAACCATTCCTTCGAAGACGTATCGCCGTACTGGGGCGATGGTCCCGTGCTCACCGGTCTTGGAGACGCGACGCGGGTCAGTGCCTATACCGTCAAGTCGAATCTCTTCCCCATGCTCGGCGTGCAACCGATACTCGGCCGCGGCTTCACCGACGAGGAGGATCGCCCGGGCAGCACGCCCGCGGCCGTGCTCAGTTACCGCTTCTGGGTCGCACGCTTCGGGGGAGATCCCCAGGTACTGAGTCGCTCCATCACTCTGGATGGTACGGCCATGCAAATCGTGGGCGTCATGCCCGCGACCTTTGGGTTCCCGGTCCTGCCGCCAGGGTTCCGCTCGGAGGGCACGGACCTCTGGCGCTCCATGGGCGCGACTCCCGCGGCGTTCGATCCGGCTGGAACCGCCGAGCTGGTCGGACGGCTTCGGCCAGGCGTGACTCTCGCGCGCGCCAAAGCGGATCTTGACGCCGCGGAGCGCGCGTGGTCTAAGAGCATCGGAGAGCGCCGACCGAGGGTAACGGTTCCGATCACGATTCGCGATATGGCCGTGGGCGAGGTGCGAAGGCCGCTACTCCTCGCGCTCGCGGCTGTGAGTCTCGTGCTGCTCATCGCCTGCGCCAACGTCGCGAACCTGCTCCTCGCGCGCGCGGTCGCGCGTGGACGCGAGACTGCGATCCGGACGGCGCTTGGAGCCACTCGGATCCGCATTATTCGGCAGGTGATCACCGAAGCGATGCTGCTCGCGCTCGCCGGCGCGGCCGTGGGCGTGCTGCTTGCGGCGTGGGGTGTCCCGTTGCTCGTATCACTCGCGGGCACGTCGCTACCCCGCCTGCACAACGTGGGCATCAATGTGCAGGTGCTCGCGACCACCGTTGGGGCGGCGTTGCTCACCGGGCTGCTGTTCGGCGTGGTGCCGGCACTGCAATCGGTGCGCGGCATCTCGACGGTCGCTCTCAAGGAGGGCGGTGCGGGTGTGGGGACGGGCGCCGTGCACGCCCGCGCCGGCGGAGCGTTCGTGATCGCGCAGATGGCCTTGACGCTCATGCTGCTCGTCGGGGCCGGGTTGCTCGGGCGAAGCCTCGTCAAGTTGATGACGCTCGAGCCCGGGTTCGACCCGGAGCACGCGCTCGTGGCGCAGGTCAATCTGCCTGCGGCGCGCTACGGAACCACGGCACAGAAACTTGCTCTGGCGCAGGTTGTGATTGAGCGCACCGGTGCACTCCCCGGGGCTACTGCCGCTGCGGTGAGCACCGGAACGCCCCTCGCCGTCGGTGCCATCGGAACGATCCGCGTGCCCGACCAGCCCGAGCAGCCTGAGGCTCCCTGGGGCAGCTTCACCGCCGTGACGCCGGACTTCTTCCGTGCGCTCGGCATCCCCCTGCGACGTGGCCGTCTCTTTGTCCCCGGCGATGGCGGCGCTGCGCGGCCCGTCGTCGTGAACGAGGCTCTCGTCAACACCTTCTTCCCTGGGCAGGATCCGATCGGCAAGCACGTTGCCTTTTACGGCACGCGCATCGGCACGATCATCGGCGTCGTCGGTAACACGCGCGAGATGTCGCTGTCGGCCGCACCTCCGCCCGTGATCTACGAGCCATTGGCCAACGACGCGCAGAGCTTTCTCAAGGTCATCGTCCGCACCGCCGGTGATCCTGCGGCGCTCGCGGCTCCGCTCCGTGCCGCGCTCCGCACGCTCGATCCCGAGCTCCCCGTAGACGCGTTGCAGCCGATGCGGCAAATGATGGCCGAGTCGGTTGCGACCCAGCGCTTCTACGCCACGCTGGTGGCAATCTTCGCGGCGCTCGCACTCGTCATGGCCGCCGCGGGCCTCTACGCGCTCATCAGCTACGGCGTCGTCCGGCGCACCCACGAGCTGGGCGTGCGCATCGCGTTGGGCGCGGACGCCGGCCGGGTGCTGCGACTCGTCGTGGGTCGCGGCGCGGTGCTCGCTCTTCTTGGAATCGTGCTGGGTGCAGGTGGTGCAATCGCGACCACACGCGTGCTCAAGAGCTTCCTGTTCGAAATCACGGCGACTGATCCTGTGACCTTCGTGGGCGCCGCGCTGGGTCTGGTCGTCGTGGCGCTCATCGCGAGCTATTTGCCGGCCCGTCGCGCCACTCGGGTGGATCCAATGGTGGCGTTGCGAACTGAATAGGGGCTGGGGTCAGGAGCTCGGGGACCGGCGCCGCCGAAGTGCATTGGCGAGTCCGTGGAGCATGCGGGCGACCTCGGCGGCGTTGCGCAGGATCTCCTGTAGATCCGCATCGGTGAGGTACTGCAACCTGCTCGCGATCCGGACGTGGGTCTCGAATTCGCGCAATGATCCGTTAGCGATGGACATATGATGGAGACACTCGCCCATGTGGCGTCGCCCATGACCCTCCGCGATGTTCGCCGGAATTGAGACAGCTGCCCTACGCAGTTGGCTGGTGAGTCCATAGATCTCGTGCTTGGGGAACGACGCCCTGGCCCCGGACCCCTGACCCCGGTCACCTTTAGCAAATGCCCGCCCCCCGCCTCCTCATCGCCGACGATCAACCGGATATCCTGGAAGCTCTCAAGCTGCTGTTGAAAGGCGAGGGTTTCGACGTAGAGACCGCCACCTCGCCGCGCGCGGTGCTCGCCGCTGTCGAAGCGCGCGACTTCGATGCGTTGCTCGTCGACATGAACTACACCCGCGACACGACGTCCGGAGCCGAAGGGCTCGACCTGCTGTCGCGCATCCAGGCGCTGGAAAGTGCGCCGCCGGTGGTCGTGATGACCGCGTGGGGCAGCATCGATGGCGCGGTCGAGGCGATGCGCCGCGGCGCGCGGGATTACGTCGAGAAGCCGTGGGACAATCGCCGGTTGATCACCACCTTGCGCACGCAGGTCGAGCTGGGGCGCGCGCTGCGCAAGAGCCAACGGCTCGAGCTCGAGAATCGCACGCTGCGAAAAGAAGGACTCCCCGAGGTCATCGCGGAATCGCCCGCGATGCAGCCGGTGCTGCGCCTAATGGAGCGCGTCGGCCCGTCGGACGCGAATGTGCTGCTTCTCGGGGAGCACGGCACGGGGAAAGAAGTGATCGCACGCTGGCTGCACGCGTCGTCGGGACGCTCGGAGCGGGCGATGATCGCGGTGAACCTGGGCGGGATTCCGGACGGGCTGTTCGAGAGCGAGTTGTTTGGCCACGTGCGGGGCGCCTTCACCGACGCGAAGGCGGACCGCATCGGCCGGTTCGAGCTGGCGGACGGCGGCACGCTATTCCTCGATGAGATCGCGAATCTGCCGCTGCCGCAGCAGGCGAAGCTGCTGCGCGTGCTCGAGACCGGAGAGTTCGAGCGCGTTGGCGCATCCCGCGCCCGCCGGGCCGACGTGCGCGTCATTGCCGCCACCAACGCCGACGTCCACGGCGAAGTCAAAGCCGGCCGCTTCCGCGAAGATTTGCTCTTCCGGCTCAACACCGTCGAGATTCGACTGCCGCCCCTGCGGGATCGCCGGCAAGACATTCCGCTGCTCGCGGCGCATTTTCTCGGGCGCTACGCCGCACGCTACCACAAAAGCCTGAACGATGGATTCGCGTCCGACGCGATGGAGGTGCTGCTGCGCCATTCCTGGCCGGGGAACGTGCGTGAGCTGGAGCATGCGGTCGAGCGCGCCGTCCTCATGTCTGAGGGCGCCGGCGTGCGCGCCCGCGACTTTGGTCTTGGGACCGGCGCCGACGGCGCGGGCGCGCTCGATCAGATGAGCCTCGAGGAGGTCGAGCGCGTCTTGATCCAAAAGGCGCTCACGCGCGCCGGCGGGAACGTGAGCCAGGCGGCCGAGTCGCTGGGCCTCTCCCGCAGCGCGCTCTATCGCCGGCTCAAACGGCATGGCCTCTAAGCCACGTCACGAAAAACAAGTTCTTTGGCTCACGGTGCTGGGCGGCCTACCCGCGGTCGCGCTCGCCATCGTGCTGTTATGGATCGGCGACTTTGCACCGCGAGCCCAGTGGACACTGGGCGGGCTGGTGATCGCCATCTGGCTCATATGCGCCTTGGCAGTTCGGGAGCGCGTCGTGCGCCCCCTCCAGACCGTTTCGAACGTATTGGCCGCTCTGCGCGAGCGCGATTACACATTACGCGCGCGCGGCTCGAACCCCGAGGATGCGCTCGGGCTACTGCTCCTCGAGCTGAACAGCCTCGGCGACGACATGCGGGCACAGCGGCTCGGCGCGCTCGAGGCCACAGCGTTGCTGCGCCGCATCATGGACGAAATCGACGTCGCGATCTTCGCGTTCGACGGTGCGCGCGCGTTGCGCCTCGTCAATCGCCGCGGGGCGGCACTCCTCGGCAGGCCTGCCGAGCAGCTGCTCGACCGGGACGCGGCGAGCCTGGGCCTCGCGGCGTGCCTCAGCGGCGACGCGCCCAGGGTCGACACGCTGACGTTCCCGGGCGGGGCCGGCCGCTGGGAAGTGCGCCGCGGCACATTCCGTCAGGGCGGCTTGCCGCATCAGCTCCTCGTCCTGGCCGACGTCAGTCGCGCCTTGAGCGATGAGGAGCGGCAGGCGTGGCAGCGGCTGATCCGGGTGTTGAGTCATGAGCTCAACAACTCGCTCGCTCCGATCAAATCGATCGCCGAGAGTCTGCGCCAGCTGGTTGTGGACGGTCCCCCGCGGGAAAGCGCGCTCGACGATTTGCGCAGTGGGTTGGGAGTGATCGCCAGTCGATCGGAATCGCTCAGTCGGCTGATGGCGGGATATGCCCGCCTGGCGCGATTGCCCCCGCCACGTCTCGAACCGGTTGTGGTTCCCGACTGGGTGCGACGCGTCGTCGCGCTCGAGACGCGGCGGCCCGTAAGCGTACACGCGGGCCCCGATGTCACGATCCAAGCGGACGGTGGCCAGCTCGATCAGCTCTTGATCAACCTCGTGCGCAACGCCGTCGACGCGACACTCGAGGCGAGCGGGAGCGTCGAGGTGGGCTGGGAAACACGAAACGGACAACTGGAAGTGTGGGTGCGCGATGACGGTCCGGGACTCGCCGATACCGCCAACCTCTTCGTCCCGTTCTATACCACCAAACCGAGCGGCTCGGGGATCGGGCTCGCGCTGTCGCGGCAGATTGCTGAAGCGCACGGCGGCGGCTTGACTCTCAGCAACCGAACCCCTGGCTGCGAGGCCCGGCTGTCATTGCCAATTCATGAACGCAGTATGAGAAGTCTCTCATAAGCCGAAAAGGGTCCTCCGCTTTTCCCCGCCACGCGCGTTCATTCTCCCGAGCAATTCACCGTCACCAATTCTCTGGGAGGTTTCGATGCACAGGCTCGGAGCACTCGGCGCGCTGGTCGCGCTTGTCGGCTGTTCGCAGGAACACAGCGTCACGGGACTCGCGGCGGACCGCGCCGTGGCGTTGAATGCCAGCGCTGCCGCATTGACAGCGGATGCACCTGGCGCCGTCTACGCGCTCACCAATCAAGCGAGCGGCAATGCGGTCGCGATATTCGACCGTGGCGCGGACGGCAGTCTGAGCTGGTCGAGCAATGTGGCCACCGGCGGAACCGGCGCGGGCAGCGGCCTCGGCTCACAGGGCGCGCTGGCATTGAGCGATGACGGCCGCTGGTTGTTTGCGGTCAACGCTGGCTCGAATGACGTGTCGGCGTTTCAGGTCACTGCTTCCGGACTCTCGCTGACGAGTCGCGTCGCCTCAGGCGGCGCGCGCCCGATCAGCCTGACCGTGCACGGCGGGGTGCTGTACGTCCTGAATTCCGGTGGTGATGGCAACATTAGTGGTTTCCGTGTTGGCACGGACGGCGCGCTTTCGCCGATTCCCGGGTCGACGCGCGCGCTGTCAGGAACGAACGTCGGGCCGGCACAGGTCGCCTTCAGCCCTGACGGGCAGCGGCTCGTCGTGAGCGAGAAGACGACGAACCGGCTGGATGTCTACACGGTAGATGGCGACGGCGTCGCCTCCGCTGCCACGTCTACGGCATCGGCCGGTGGCACGCCGTTCGGGTTCTCTTTCGGCCATCGGGATGAGCTGTTCGTCTCGGAAGCTGCAGGGAGCGCGTCGTCCTACGTCTTCGCGAACGACGGCTCACTGACCTTGGCAAGCGGCGCCGTGCTGACGCATCAGGGCGCGCCGTGCTGGGCGGTGGTGACTCAGAACGGCAAGTTCGGCTATACCGCGAACGCGCAGGGCGGCTCGATCTCCGGCTTTGCGATCGCCAACGACGGCTCGATCAGCTTGATCGACGCCGACGGCCGGACGGCGGTTGTGGGCGGAGGCAACATCGACTTGGCGCTGAGCGGCAACAGCCGCTACCTGTACCAGCTCGACGGCGACCGCAGCATCAGCGGCTTCCGGATCGAGGCAGATGGCCATCTGACGGCGGTCGGGAACGTCGCTGGCTTGCCGGCGAGTACGGTAGGATTGGTGGCGCGGTAGGATCTATCGGCGCTCGGCCGAGGGGAGCCAAAGAGTGAAGGTGCTCCCCCGGCCTGGTGCGCTGTCCACTTCAATGCGCCCTCCCTGCAGTTCCGCCAGCAGCCGCGCGATCGCGAGGCCCAAGCCGGTTCCCCCCAACTCGCGGCTCCGTGACTGATCGATTCGGAAGAACCGATCGAAGATCCGATCCAGATGCTCCGGTGCGATGCCGGGTCCGGTGTCCTGTACACTCACACTGACGTCCTTGCCATGGGGAATGATCGCGAATGTCACGCTGCCGCTCGGCGTGTAGCGCACCGCGTTGGACGCGAGATTCAGCAAGATGTGCCGGGTCCGATCGGCGTCCCCGATGACATCCGTCCGCGGTGAAGGCTCGGCGTGCACGACCAGCGACTTGTCCGTGGCCATTGCTTCCGTGATCTCTCGGACCTCTTCGACGACGGCGGCCAGATCGAACGGGCCATGAGCCAAGGCGAGCTGGCGATTCTCCCCGCGGGCGATGAGGAGCAGCTCTTCGACGAGCTTCGTCGTGCGGTCGAGTCCTCGCTCCATCGCGCCGAGGGCGTCGCGGATCTCGGCCTCCGTCCGGCCGTCCGCCGAAGCCCACTGCACCTGCGCGCGCAAGTGCGTCAGGGGCGTGCGCAGCTCGTGACTCGCGTCGGCCGTGAAAGACTGCAGCGCGCGATGCGCGCGATCTACGCGCTCGAGCATACGGTTAATGCTGTCGGCGAGCGCGGTCACCTCGGCCTGCCCGGTGGGACTGGTGAGACGGGTGCCCAGCTCCGATGGTCCGATCGCGCGGGTCTCGGTGGTGACGCGCTCCAGCGGCCCGAGTCCCGCATCGACCGCCTGTTTCGCACCGCGCGCGGATGCTAATGCCGCCAGCGGCAGCAGCAGCGCCGCGGCGGCAACGAGGATGCCGAGCGGAACAAGATAGGAGTCCCGGCTGCCTACGACGTAGATGTCGAATTCGCCCATCACCCGATGCAGTACGCGATCACGCCACCCAGCTCGTTCAGTAATGGCCGAGACGAGTTCCCCCCCCGACCCCTCGAGGCGCTTGGCGGGCATCCCCGGCGACAGGTAGTAGACCTGCGGCATGCCACCGGCGTTCGTCGTCGTGCGCGTGATGACCACCTGGCCACCCATGCCGACCAGCTGATCCGCGAGCGCGGATGGCATCACACCCCCGGGCGCGCTGGTGGAATCGCGATAGGCGCCCAGCAGCGACTGGATGACATCGGCGGAGTGCTCGAGTGAGCGGCGCAGCGCCATCTCGGCGGCGGTGGCGAAGACCAGGATGACGACGAGCGCGTAGCCTGCCAGCGCCGTCCAGGCAAGCCGGCTGAACCGCCGGGTGAGGACCTGATTCAGGCGCCGCTCAGCCATCGGCACTGGTCTCGAGCCGATACCCGACGCCGCGCACCGTTTTGATCGGTGCGGTACGTCCGCCGAAGCTCAGCTTTTTGCGGAGATAATTGACGTACACGTCCACGACGTTCGTTTCGGGATCGAACTTGTAATTCCACACCGCTTCGGCGATGCGGGAGCGCGATACGGTGCGTCCCACGTTGCGCATCAGGAACTCGAGCAGCGCGAACTCGCGTGGCGAGAGATCCACGACGCGGTCAGCCTGCGTGACGCGCCGCGCCAGCGGATCGAGTGTCACGTCGCCGACCTTCAGCGTGGCGTCCTTGTGGCGCAACTCGGCGCGACGAATCAGCGCGTGGACGCGCGCGAGCAGCTCCGGCAGGTCGAAGGGCTTGGTGACATAGTCATCTGCGCCACCCTCGAGCCCACGCACGCGCGACTCCAGCTCGTCTTTCGCGGTCAGCAGCAGCACCGGCGTCGCGATGCCGCGCTTGCGGAGCTCACTCACGACGCTGAAGCCGTCGCGGCCCGGCAGCATCACATCGAGCACGAGACAGCTGAAGCTGCCCTCGAGCGCGCGTTCCAGCGCCCGATCGCCGGAGTCGGTCTCGGTGACGCCGTAGCCCTCTTCGCGCAGCGCCTTGCTCAAAAAGCGGCGCAGGTCACGATCGTCTTCGACGAGAAGGATTTGCACGAGGCTAACGTACGCCTGGCTGCGCCGCGCGGGCAATGTGAAAAGGATGAGAATGCTCTAAGAATGAACAACGCCACTTCCCTGGAAGGAGCGGTTCCGTCATAATCAGCGCATGAACATCGCACTCTTACTCGCGCTGAGCGTCGCGGCGCCACTCGATACCGCCGCATTCGCGGGCGGCTGCTTTTGGACGATGGAACACGCCTATGACGATCTGCCCGGCGTGATTTCGGCGACCTCCGGGTTCATGGGCGGTACGATCAAGAATCCGACGTACATGCAGGTGGTGGAGGGAAACACCGGTCACCTCGAGTCCGTGCAGGTGGTCTACGATCCCGCCAAGATCAGCTATGAGACGCTGCTCTGGACGTTCTGGCACAACATTGACCCGTTCCAGGCGGACGGGCAGGCCTGCGACACGGGCCCCAACTATCACACCGCGGTCTTCGTGCGCGGCGCCGAGCAGCGGCGGGCCGCCAGCGCGTCGCGCCAGCAGATCATCGATCGGTTTCATCGCGACGTGGCCACACAGATTCAGACAGCGGGCTCGTTCTATCCGGCCGAGGAGTACCACCAGGATTACGCCAAAAAGAATCCGGTCCGCTATGGGATGTATCGCACCGGCTGCGGCCGCGACCGGCGGCTGCAGGAGATCTGGGGCGATGAAGCGGGGAAGGTCTCAGCTATCGTTCCCCCTCTCCGTCACACGGAGAGGGGATCAGGGGGTCAAATGAGAGACGCGATGTATACCGTGAACCCAAAGCCAAGCGACGCCGAGTTACGGCGCACGTTGACACCTTTGCAGTACGAAGTCACGCAGCACGAGGCGACTGAGCGCCCCTTCCAGAACGAGTACTGGAACAATCATAAGGAAGGGATCTACGTGGACGTCATATCGGGCGAGCCCTTGTTCAGCTCGACCGACAAGTTCGAATCGGGTACCGGCTGGCCGAGCTTTACGCGGCCGCTCGAGGCCGGAAACGTTCACGAAAAGACCGATCGCTCACTCTTCATGGAGCGGACCGAAGTGCGCTCGACCCACGCGAACTCGCACCTCGGCCACGTGTTCGACGACGGACCGAAGCCCACGGGGCTGCGCTACTGCATCAACTCCGCGTCGCTGCGATTTATTCCGGTGGACAGTCTAGAAGCAGACGGCTACGCGCAGTATCTGGCGCTGTTCAAGAAGTAGGCAGGTAGATAACGAGCAGGCAGTAGGGGCGCAGCGTGCTGCGCCCCTACCGTTTCTGACGCTCGAGCAGACCGACGGCGCGGTGCAGGCGTTCGATGGCCGCGCCGAGGTCCTCGCTCGGTCCTGCAGACAGCTCTCCGACCAACGCGACTTCCCGCAGCAGCTGCAGGGCATTGCGCACGTGCTCCACAGGCCGCTCGGCGTTCGGGGCACGCAATGCGCGACCGCGGCGATCGAGCGTGCTCCGCCGCTCTGAGCCCCGCCGGCGATCGACCAGACTACGGCGCTCTTCGCTCATGACCATGACAGATTGCCGACGTGGCGCTGACCGGCGATCAGTGCCGCTGCGGCGATCAGCCCACAATCTTGTGAAGGTCACGGCACTGCCTCGCGGAGCGGCGGAAAAGGTCAAAAACGGGCCCGGCGAACCTATCACGAAACCAACCATTTGTCGAATCGTACCATCCAAGGAATGGCTAATTCCCGGGACAATTCATGATGCCGCTCTTGCCGGTCGCCACGGTCGTGTTGGCTTTGCAAGGCACTCCGTTGTCGGCGCCTCCGAAAGCGTCGTCCGCCACGACGGCGGTAGCGCAGCGCGCCACGACCCCCCCGACGATCGATGGCAACGACAACGACGCCGTCTGGCGTCTGGCGCCGGTCATCAAGGATTTCCGCCAGTTCCAACCGACTGAGGATGGGGCTCCGAGCCTGCCGACTGAGGCGAAAGTCGCCTACGATGATCAAAACCTGTACGTGTTTGTGCGAGCGTTCGATAGCCATCCCGACAGCATCAAGAAGCTCCTGGCCCGCCGTGACGTCCGCATCTGCTGTGATCAAATCAAAGTCGTCATCGATTCCTACCACGACCGTCGCACCGGCTTTGAATTCGCCGTGAATCCAGCCGGGGTCAAGCGCGACTACGCGATGTACGGTGACGATCAACAGGAAGACGACGCGTGGGATGGCGTCTGGGAGGTCGCGACGCAGGTCGACTCGCTGGGTTGGACCGCGGAGTTCCGCTTTCCGCTGTCGCAGCTGCGGTACGCGCACGCGCCGAGCAACGTATTTGGATTTGCCATTTGGCGCGACATCGATCGGCATGGTGGTGAGCGCGTCGGCTGGCCCGTGTACCGGCCGTCCAAGCGGGGCTTTGTCTCACAGCTCGGTGACCTGGTCGGGCTGGAAGGCCTCCCGGCGCCGCGCCGGCTCGAGCTCGCGCCCTACGCGGTCACCAAGAACGTGCCTGAGGCGGGGTTTCAGCACAATCAGAAGGTCGATGGCGGGGCCGACATCAAGTACGGGATCACTTCCAACATCACGGTCGACGCGACCGTCAATCCCGATTTCGGTCAGGTTGAAGCCGACCCCTCGGTCGTGAACCTCACGTCGTTCGAAACCTTCTTTCAAGAGCGGCGCCCGTTCTTTGTCGAGGGGACGGGCATTTTCAATTTCCCCGTCAACTGCAGCGCCGTGAACTGCGGCCCAGAGGGCCTCTTCTACTCACGGCGTATCGGTCACGACCCGAGCCGCATTGTCGGCGCCACGAAGATCAGCGGCCGGTTAGGCAGCGGCCTCACCATCGGCGCCGTAGAAGGCATCACCAAGCGGGTGGGCATCGCCGGAGGGGGCCCAACGCTGGAGCCGTTCACGAATTATGGCGTGTTGCGCCTGTCGCAGGATCTTCGTAACGGACAGAGCGGCTTCGGCGTGATGGCGACCGCCGTCAACCGCAATGTCGATCAATTTACTCAGGGTCTGCGCGACCATGCCTACGTCGGTGCGGTCGATTTCCGTCACCGGTTTCACGGCGGGACGTACGAATTGAACGGGTCTCTCGATCTTAGTACGGTGGGCGGTAGCGCGGCCGCCATCAGCGCGACGCAGCTCAATTCTCGGCATCTGTTTCAACGCCCGGACGATCGCATCAACTACGACAGCACGCGAACCTCGCTGTCCGGCGACGCCGAGGAGATCCTGCTCACGCGCCGCAGCGGGTTCATTCAGGGTCAAACGAGCTACCTGCGCCGCTCACCCGGATTCGAGGTCAACGATTTGGGCTTCATGTTCAGGGCCAACCAGCAGAGTTGGAACAACTGGGTCAGCCTGAACTGGTCTCAACAGACGAAGCTGTTCCAGCGGGCGTTCTGGAATTTCAACTGGTGGCAGTACTGGACGACCGACGGCATGCCGACGGACCGCGCCTTCAACACCAATTCCCATGTGCAGCTCAAGAACCAATGGTTCCTGCATGCCGGGGGGACCATCGGCGGGTTCGGCAACCTGTTCTGCGATTTCTGCTCCCGCGGCGGCGCCGCCATCCGCGTCGATGGGTACTTCGCCCCCTGGGCGGGGTTCGGCGGTGATCCTCGAGGCGTGATCACTCCATTCCTATTCGTCAACTACAGAACGAAAGACGGCGGCCGATCGACGTCGGTCAGTTGGAGCCCAGAGATCGACGTGCGTGTTTCATCGCAGTTCCGAGGATCGGTGAGTGGCAATGTCTCACACGACATCGACGATCGGCAGGATTTGCTTCCCAAAGACTCCCTGGGAGTGCATTATCTGTTTGCGCACATCGATCAGAAAACGGTCTCGATGACGTTTCGGGTGGACTACACGGCGACGCCGACACTCACGGTGCAGCTCTACGCGTCGCCGTTCGTGAGCAAGGCCCGGTACTCCAATCTTCGCGAGCTCTCCGCGACTCCGCGGGCGGAGGCCTATGACGCTCGGCTGCAGCCCTACGCGGGTTCGTCGCCATTCTTCCAAGACTTTAACAGCAAGTTCTTCAACTCGAACCTGGTCGTGCGCTGGGAGTATCGCCCCGGCTCGACGCTCTACGTTGTGTGGAATCAGGGACGCGACGACTTCGAGCCAACGATCGGCAACCGCAATGTAACCGGAGATTTTGGACGGCTCTTCGACGCCTATCCCAGAAACACGTTCCTAATCAAGGCGTCGTACTGGCTAAACCGCTAGTCGGCACGAATCCCTAGTTCATCGATGTGCAGCAGGAGGTCTGCCGGGTCTTCATAGACCCGGTAGGCTCCTGCGCGCTCCAGCTCTTCCTGACCGTACCCGCCGGAGAGCAGCCCGACCCCGAGCGCGCGCGCGCGGCGCGCGGCGAGCAGGTCCCAGACGCTGTCGCCCACCGCGACCGCCGATTCGGGTGCCACGCCCAGTCGCGCGGCGGCCGCGAGCCAGAGGTCGGGATTGGGCTTGGCGTGCTGCACGTCGTCGCGCGTGATGATCGGGACGCCGGACGGCACGTCGATCAGCTTCAATAGCGGGCCGGCACTGGCCAACGCTCCGCTCGTCGCGATGGCCCACGGCACCTTCATTTTCATGAGGTGGTGCATCAGGTCCCTGGCACCGGGAAGCGGCCGCACATCGGCCAGCTGTGCCGCGAACGCGCGCGCGTGGTCCTGCTTGAGCTTCGCCGCCGCACTCTCACTCAACTCATGCCCCGTTTCCCGCGCCAGGCTCTCGGCCAACAGGCCGCCGCTCATCCCGATGCGCCGGTGAATGCGCCACACCGACAGCGTGATGCCGGCCAGCTCGAGCGCCTTGCACCACGCGAGGGCGTGCTGGTAGACGCTGTCGGTGAGCGTACCATCGAGGTCGAGCAGCAGTGCGGGACGATCGTTCACAGCTGATGATTCCCTGTTGCGGAAGGTCTGTAGAGCGTCGCGGTGAGTGTGCCCAGGACGAGCATCGTGAACAGCTCGAAACCGAGTTGCTTGAGCGTGAGACTGAACGGCCACGGCTGCTCGGCGAACCACAGTAAGTACATCGGAACGGGCCCGAAAAGCCACGCCAGCACCCCGAACCGCAGTCCCTGCGGGATCTCCTCACCGGGAGCGGGACGCACCCAGCGGCTGTAAAGCGCGACGAACGCGATGGCCATCGCGAGGTGCGCGAGCGGCAGGAATGCGATCATCCACGCGGAGCCGCCCGCGCCGCCACTCGTTTGCAGCGGCCGGAGTAGCGTGCCGTAGAACGGCCGGTAGTCTGGGCCCAGAAGAAATCCGTGAATGACAATCGCGAACACCTCGGCCACGAGGAACACGGCGAGGACGCTGCCGATGAAGCGTTTCGTGCTCACCAGACCCCTCCCGAGCGGGACGGCTCAAAATAACCGCTTGACGTTCTCATGACGGCAGCACCGTTTCGTAGGAGCGTCCGCACGGGAGCCTCCCATGGATCGTCGTGTCGCGTTGCCGTTGGTGCTACTGGTCTCTGCCTGCATTCACGTCTACCAGAGCATCCGTACCCGTGCTCTGGATCCACACACGCCCGTTGCGATCACCACGCCCGTAAAAGCGCATCTGACCGACGGGAGCACGGTCGTCTTTCTGTCGGGCGTTACGGTGGACAGCCAGACGGTCCGAGGTGACGGGAATCGCTACAGTCTCACGCTGCGCGACTCGGCGGCCGTCACCAGCATTCCCCTCGATAGCATCGTCGGGATGGAAGCCTTCGAACAGTCAACCGCCGGTCTATCCTCCTTCGTGGTTTCCGTGCTCGCAACCGGCGGAACGGCGCTGGCCGCCGGTGCCCTGGCAATCGCCATTTTCGGCTCCTGCCCCACTGTCTACGCTGACAGCGCCGGGACCGCACAGTTGCAGGCGGAGGGGTTCTCGTACAGCATCGCGCCGATCTTCGAGAGCCGAGATGTGGATCGGCTGCGCATTCGCCAGGCGCCCGATGGGTCAGTGCGGCTCGAGGTGCGCAACGAAGCGCTCGAGACTCACTATCTGAATCAGCTCGAGCTGTTGGAACTCACCCACGACAGCACGGAGATGGCCTTGGTCGATGAGCTCAACCGTCTCGTGGTCGTTTCCGATCAGCATTCGCTCTCACGGGCCGTCGATCGCCGCGGTCATGACGTAACTCGCACGTTGGCGGCGGAGGACGGTCGCGTCTATCGCACCGACGCGCAGACCATGGCCCAGGCGCGGCTGCCCGATCTCGACGACTGGATCGAGCTGACGGCGCCCGCGCCTCGCGGCGCGGACAGCGTCGCGGTCGTTCTACGACTCCGCAACTCGCTGCTGAACACGACACTCCTGTATGACGTCATGCTGGGCGATGCCGGCGCACGCTCGCTCAACTGGGTGGGACAGGACTTGAAGCAGGTAGGGCCCGCGCTCGCTGTCGCGCAGTGGTATCAGCAACGCATGGGAATGAACATCGCGGCCGGCACAGGACGCGCGTATCACATCGTGGCCCACCTGCGTGACACGGGGCCGATCGCATGGAAGGACGTGGCCATCGTCGTGCCCGTACTGACGCGTGACAGCGTGCGGGTCCGGATCAGCTTCCCGATGGACAACTGGCGTATCGATCGCGTGGCCGTTGCGGGTCGTTTCCGCCGCGCGAACGCCACCGTGATCCCACTGGCGGAAGTGCTGGAAGGCGATGCGGCGAATGCGACGGCACTGGCCAGTATGCGCGATGCCGACGTCCGCTATTTGCGGACGTCACCCGGCCAGAGATTCACGGCCGTCTTCCGACCCAGCAACAGCAACAGGGCCGTTGCGCGGACCTACTTCCTGGCGGCCCAGGGCTACTACGTGGAGTGGGTGCGCCCTGGCTGGCTGCGCAGCCCGCGCGCCGATCACGTATTTGCGCCGTCAGATACGGCCTTGGCGGAGGCGCTAGGACGCTGGCGGATGTCGCAGGACTCGCTCGAGAGGCTGTTCGCTGCCACCCGTATCCCCGTGCGCTGAGGTGCCTATGCGCCGATCCATCGCTTTGAGCGGCGCGCTGTTACTGGCAGCGGCCTGCTATCACGGACCAAGCATTCAGACATTCAAACCGGCGCGGGGACCGTATGGTATCGATACAGAGCTCCGCCTGCGGACGAAGGCACTCGTCCAGGGCGAGCTGCTCGAAGTCCAGGATAGCTCGCTCGTCATTCTATCAGCCAATCGGGTCGTGTCAGTCCCCGTCAGTGCCATCCAGCGTGGGCGGTTTTACGGGCTGGGCGACTTGATCGCCGAGGGCATCAATCCAAGGTCCGCGCTGGCGGAGGTGCGCAATTTCAGCCGTTTCCCGACCGGCCTCACTCCGGAGCTGCGCACACGCCTGCTCGCTGCGTACGGGCAGACCGCGGTCCAAGTGGTGCATTGATGCTCGCGCTCGCACTGCTGGCTCTCCTCCAGACGCCGACTGATAGCGCGCTCGCGGATTTCGTCGCACGCGCCCGGGCGGGGACCGAGGCGCTCCGGGATCCTGAAGCGGCGCGACTGGCCGGCTATCATCCGGTCGGGCCGGACTTTCCTGGCATGGGCAGGCACTGGATCCACACGTCGCTGATCCTGCGGCCCACGCCCGATCCTGCACAGCCACCGGTGCTCGAGTATGCCGAGCTCAACGGCACGCCGACGCTGGTCGGCGTCGCCTACGCGGTGCTCGTGATGAGCGACACCGCACCGCCATCGCTCCCCGTGCCCGCCGCGGCCTGGCATTTCCATCAGGGGACCGTCGACGAAGAGAGTTTTCTGCGCAGTCACGCAGGCGTCGGCCACCTGCATTCAGGAACACTCGGGCCCACTCTCGCCGTCGTGCACGCCTGGATCTGGCTCGACAATCCCGATGGCTTGCTTGCGACGGATAACTGGGCGCTTCCGTATGCCCGCCTGGGCTATAACCCTCCGCCGCATATATCCCACGCCGCAGCTCGCGCGCTGGCACTGGCTGCGGGAGCGAGCGGACGCGCGTATTTCGAGGCCCTGCTGCGCGCGGTGGGCCAGCCCAGCTATCAGGAGATGCAGGCATTATCGGCCGTGGTTGCGCGACATCAAGTGCTCGCACGCGGCGAGGCCCCGAGCCTGGAGAAGCTCGAGGCCTGCTGGCATGCGCTTTGGGAAGACGTAAAGACCGCTGTACGTCCTGAGGTTTGGGAGCGGCTGGAGCCTCTCCGCTAGTTATCTCTTCACCGCCATCACCGCCGCGTAGGCATCGACATAACCGGCGCCGACTTCCCACGTCCCGTAGTCGGCCAGCGGCTTCGCAGTAGCCGTCAGCACATTCAAGACTTGATCGGGCGTTAGTGTCCCGCCCGCCGCCTCCTGCATCAGCGCGACGACGCCGGCGATATGCGGCGACGCCATCGACGTGCCGGATGCGCATGTGTAGTACGGCTGGTTCAGCAGATCGATATTGCAAATCCGGAGATCGTGATTCAGATCGTCCGCGTTCAGCACCGTCCCCGTGGACGCGCGCGTCGACACGATGTGCACGCCGGGCGCGGTGATGTCGGGGTGATACAACGGATCGTCGGGGATGCCCCGCGACGAGAAGTCGGCCAGGACGTGTTGACGCGGCTCATTGTTCGTCGGCGCCAGCGGGTTCGAGCCGTCGTCCAGCATGCAGTGCGATTCTGAGTTCGTGGGATCGACGACGCCGATCTTGCACCCCGCCGCGACGCCGATGACCCATGGTGCGACGCTGTACGGATTGAGGGTGTTCTGGGCGGGGCCATCATTGCCCGCCGCGAACACGACGGTGATGCCGCGGCTCGCGACTTTCTTGGTCGCTTCGTTGATCGGGTCCTTCGGGTCGAACGCCCCGCTCGTGCCCCAGGAGTTGTTGACGACCTTGATGTTGTACTGCTGTTGGTGATCGAGGATGTAATCGAATCCGGCGAGCGCAAAGAAGATGAACAGCACGTCGCCCGTGCCGATCCCGATCAGATTGGCCCCAGGTGCGACGCCCGTGTAGTAGCCGTTTGATGACGTGCCGCGCGCTCCGACGATACCCGCGACGTGCGTGCCGTGGCCGACCGACGTCTCCGAGTTCGGAAGATTCTCGACGACCAGGCTGGCGCCCTTTCGGATCGGCTTGGGCGCGTCCTTCCCGAACGTGAAGAGATCGTTCGTGTTGAGGAGGACTTTGACGTTCTGCACCGTGTACTGCGGGTACGCGACGTCGGCGTTGTACAGGCCGTCGATGCCGCTGTCGAGAATCGCGACGCCGACCCCTTTGCCGGTGATCCCCGCAACGTGCACGGCATCGGCGCCAATCGCCGGCACGCTCTCGTGGAGCATGTAGTAGTCGAGCTGCTTGTTGGCGTAGATGCCCTCCAGCCCGGGCAACGCCGAGATGTCCAGTAGCTGCACCGGGGTGGCGAGCGCGGCGACCATCGAGAAGTTGTCAAACTGCACGACGCCGGCGCCGGTGCTGAGAATCCCCTGTGTGACGGCGTCCACAGTCGTCTGGGTTTCGTCGAAGTTGACGATGTAGATCGACGAAGCGTCGGGAATGAGACCGGCCGCCGGCCGGCCAGCATCGGGCCCTGCGATTGGACGGCTTTGGTCGCATCCTACGAGCGCGAGCAACGTGCCTGCCGCGATGAGCCACCGCTTCATGAGATCCTCGGGTGTCAGGGGACATGCCGAGAAGCGGCAACCGTCATGCCCGGGAGTTAAGCCCTGAAAACACAACGGCCGCCGTGTCGCGGCGGCCGTTGGTGTGGCGTCTGTCCCACAGCTACTCCGGCTCGATTCGCTCCAGCGCGAAGCGTAGCCGCAACATTGCGGTGTCCAGCAGCCGGCGCGAGTCGTCGCGCAGCGCGCCCTGGTCGGCGAGCTCCGTCAGCAGCTCCAACACCGCATGGATCTGCGCCGTCGCCGATTCCACGATCAGCCGGCGATCGAGGCCGCTACGGCGCTCGACGTCCACCGGCACGTGCTTGGCCCGTCGATCTCCCCGCCTGCGATTCGCGACGGTCATGGGCCTCCCTCCCCACCCCCCCCACCCCCCACCTCCCAGGTGCGTTCGCTGTTCAGCAGCGCGTCGAGGTCTCCTTTTCCCGAAGCGACGCCGGTTTGGGCATACACGTCGTCCTCATACGGTGCCGTCGGGTTGCAATACAGCACGCCCATCGCCGTTGGGAACGGCGGTTCGAGCGCAGCGAGCAGCTGCGCCAGCGGGCGATTGGTTTCGTCGTGGACGAGCACGTCGGGAGCGGAGGCGGCGACGACTTCCGGGGCGAGCGTCCCCGGCTTCAGCCGCAGTCCTTTTTCCTTGTCCTTGCCGAACACGAGTGGCTTGCCGTGCTCGACGAGCACCTGCGCGTCGGCGGCGACTTCTTTGCCGGTGATGTGGTCGAAGACCGCGTCGTTGAAGACGACGCAGTTCTGCAGGATTTCGACGAATGACGCCCCGCGGTGTGCGTGGGCGCGCTTCAGCACTCCGATCAGATGCGGCTGCAGCGTGTCGATCGAGCGCGCGACGAACCGCGCCCCCGCGCCCAGCGCGAAGGCGCACGCGGACACGGGATTCTCGACCGAGCCGAACGGCGTGGAGGGCGAGCGCGTGCCGCGCCGCGATGTCGGGGAGTACTGGCCTTTGGTGAGGCCGTAGATCTCGTTGTTGAACAAGATGATGTTCAGGTCCACGTTGCGGCGTAGCACGTGCAGCATGTGGTTCCCGCCGATCGACAAGCCGTCGCCGTCGCCCGTCATCACCCAGACATCGAGATCGGGATTCGCCAGCTTGATGCCCGTGGCGATGGCCGGTGCGCGGCCGTGCACGGTATGGAAGCCGTATGTGGACATGTAATAAGGAAAGCGTGCCGCGCAGCCGATGCCGCTGACGAACACCGTGCGCTCGCGCTGCAGGCCCATATCCGCGCATGCTTTCTGGACGGCCTTGAGAATCGCGTAGTCGCCGCACCCCGGGCACCAGCGGACTTCCTGGTCCGAGGCGTAGTCTTTCGGCGCAAGCTGCGCGTCGGTGATCGTGGTGACGGTCATCCGGCTTCGCCTCCTAACCCGCTTCCCTCGGAGGGCGGCGGAGCGCCACCGCGAATTCGTTGCACGATATCTGTCACCCGGAACGGCTTTCCCGTGACCTTGCTGAATCCTTCCGCGTCGACCAAATACTCGGCCCGGAGCAGCTTCACGAGCTGTCCATTGTTCATCTCGGGCACCAGCACCCGATCGTAGCGCTTGAGCAGCCCGCCGAGGTTGCGCGGGAACGGACTGAGATAGCGCACGTGGATGTGCGCGACGTCGCGGCCTTCGTCTCGCGCGATTTGCACCGCGCGATGAATCGCGCCGAACGTGGAGCCCCACCCGACGACCGCGAGCTTGCCGTGGTCCTCGCCCAGCGCAACGGTCTGAAGCGGCGTGTCATTCGCGATGCCGGCGATCTTGTCCGCGCGCGCCTTCGTCATGCGCGCGTGGTTGTTGGGATCGTAGGAGATGTGCCCGGTGTCGTAATCGCGCTCGAGACCGCCGATGCGATGCTCGAGCTGCGGCGTCCCCGGCTTCACCCAGGGCCGCGCCAGCGTCTCGGGGTCGCGCAGGAACGGATGGAATCCCTCCGGATCAGTCCGGTAGGTCACGGGGAAGCGCGGCAGATCGGCCTCACGTGGAATGCGCCACGGCTCGGCGGCGTGCGCTAGGTACCCATCGCTCAGGATGATCACCGGTGTCATGTACTTCGTAGCAATCCGGACCGCCTCGATCGCGATCTCGAAACAATCGGCCGTGGATACCGGTGCCAGCACCGCGAGCGGTGCGTCGGCGTTGCGGCCATGCACCGCCTGAAACAGATCGGACTGCTCGGCTTTCGTCGGCATGCCCGTCGAGGGACCGGCGCGCTGGGAATCGATCACGATGAGCGGCAGCTCCGTGGCGATGGCCAGCCCGAGCATCTCCGTCTTGAGCGCGATCCCCGGCCCTGAGCTCGATGTCACACCGAGGGCGCCGGCATAGGACGCGCCGAGCGCCGCGCCGCTCGCGGCAATCTCATCCTCGGCCTGGAACGTGATGACGCCGTACGCGCGCAGATTGGCGAGCGTGTGCAGCAGCGCCGACGCCGGCGTTATGGGATAGCCGGCGAACACCATCTTCTCGATACCCGCCGCGCGCATCCCGGCGACCAGCCCCCACGCCAAGCCTTCCGTACCACTGACAGTGCGGTAGCGGCCCGGCCGCGCGTCCGCCTTCGGTACCACGTAGCCGACCATGTGTTCGGCCATCTCGGCGGTCTCGCCGAAGGCGTGCCCGGCGTTGAGCGCCGCGATGTTGGCGTCGGCAATCACCTGCTTCTTCGCGAACTTGCGTTTGAGCCAGTCGATCGTCGCCGCGCGCTCGTAGCCGTACATCCACAGCAGCAAGCCGAGCGCCCACATGTTGCGGCACAGATGCGCTTCACGCGACGAGAGGCCGTGTGGCTTCACGGCGTCGGCGGTCTGCTTCGTGATGTCGAACTTGAGGACCTGATACTTCGCCAGCGAATCGTCCACGAGCGGATTGCGCTCGTAGCCTGCCTTGCTGAGGTTGCGCTCATTGAACGCGGCCGTATCAACGATCACCGTGCCGCCTACCTTCAGATCGTTGAGCTCGACCGTGAGCGCCGCCGGATTCATTGCGACGAGCACGTCCACGGCATCGCCCGGCGTCATCACGTCGGTACCGCCGAAATGAATCTGGAACGCCGACACGCCAAACGTCGTACCGGTCGGCGCGCGGATTTCCGCGGGGAAATCGGGGAACGTGGAGAAATCGCTGCCTGCGAGCGCGGTCTCGAGCGTGAACTGGCTGCCGGTCACCTGCATGCCGTCGCCCGAATCGCCCGCGAATCGAATGACGACCGAGTCTCGGACTTCCCGTCTGGGGCCGGCGATGGAGGAGGTGGCCATATCCTTAATCTACACGACGTTTCGCAGCACGAACCACACGTTGGCGGGGCGTTCGGCAAGCCGTCGCATATACCAGGCAAACCAAGCGCTGCCGTAGCTAATCAGGACACGCACTTCGGCGCCCATCGACGCCAGCTTCCGCTGTTCCGCGGCCCGAATCCCGTACAGCATGTGAAACTCGTATGAAGACGGATCGACGCGCTGGTCCACGGCCGACTTGCGGATCCACTCGATGAGCCCGAGGTCGTGGGTGCCGAACACCGGCTTCGCCCGCTGGCGCCCAGCCTCGGCAAGCAGGCGCCGGGCGAGCTGTCGGTAGTTCTCGTCCACATCGCGTTTCCGCGGAAAGGCGACGTCGGCGGGCTCGTTGTACGCGCCTTTGACGAGACGGATGGCCGGGGCGATGGGCAGCAGGGCTTCCAGATCTTTCGCGGTGCGGTGCAGGTAGGCCTGCAGGCAGACACCGACATTCGGCCACTCGGCTTTCGCGCGCCGATACACCTCGAGCGTCATGTCGACGTAGCGCGACTCTTCCATATCGATCCACAGGAACGACCGCGCTTGCTCGGCGCGCGCGGCGAGCTTCAGCACGTCCTGCACGCACCCCTCGCGGCTCGCTTCGACTCCCAGATGCGTGAGCTTGACGGAGATATGCGCTGGAAGTTTGCGGCGCTGGATCTTCTCGAGCACGCCGAGGTAATGATCGCGGACCGCGGCGGCCTCGGCACGATTCGTGACCTGCTCACCCAATTCGGTGAGCACACTGCCGAGCCCCGCTTTGCCGAATTGGGCGGCCGCCTCGAGTGCATCGTCGAGCGCCTCGCCGGGCATGAAGCGCCGCGCGGCTCGTTGGAAAAACCGTCGTTCGCGCAGCTGGCGGGCGAGCCACTGGCTGCGCGAGGCTTTCAGGAGGACAGTGCGTGCGAATCCCATGGAGAGATAGTGTAGTGTATCGTTATTTCATGCCAGCGCATCGCGTTGCCTTCATTGGTGCCGTGGCCCTGCTGGGAGCCTGCGCCCACGCGCGAGTCAGCGCGCCGGGAGGCGCGGAGCAGGCCGGCGCGCTCGAGGAGAAGTGCCTGCTGTCCACGGGTCCCGTTGCGACGCATGCTGCCACGATCACCATTGGGCTCACGGAATCGGTCGATCCCCGCCACGCGCCCCGCGCGCGCAATGACGCGGAGCGGATCGTGTTTCGCCACCTCTACGAGAGCCCCGTCCGGATCGATTGCGACGGCCACGCGGTGCCAGAGCTCTTTGATCAATGGACCAAGGACGACGGCGGGAGGCGCTGGACGTTCCGGCTGCGCGACGGCGCGCAGTTTTGGGACGGTGCGCCGGTGACCGCGCAGGACGTCGTGTTCGGCAGGGGCGGTATCGGGTACACGCTCAGCGCGCCCCCCCGCCCCGCCCCCGACACCCGCGCCGTCACCGTCACGTTGGCGAAGGAAACGAACGACGTACCGATCGTGCTCGGTGATCGCAGCCTCACGGTCACGAAGTCGGCGCCGGACACAAGCTGGCCGATCGGCACGGGGCGCTTCTGGGCGACGAGCGGCACCACGACGGCGCAGGAGATTCGGGCGCACAGCCCGCAGGGCGACACCATCGTTTTCAAGTTTGCGACCAGTGGGGATGCGCGTGATCTGCTCGACGCGGGTGTGGATCTGCTCGTCACGCGCGATCGCGCGCTGCGCGATTACGGCGCCACACTGCAGAATCACGCGGTCGTCGCGCTGCCGTGGGACCGCACCTACGTCTTCGTCACTGGCGACGCGGGCGGCACGCGGTTCGACGCTGGTGGTCTGGAGCAAGCGGTGCATGCGGACGCGCGGCGCCCCGAGGGTGACTTCTGGTGGCGCGATCTGCGCGCCTGTGGCATCGCGCGCGACACCGCACCGCCCCCGCCCACGAGTAAGCGCATTCTCTACGCACGCGCCGATCAGACCGGCCGTGAGCTGGCGGGCCGTCTGGCCGCGTTGACCCACGCCGTCGCCGCCGGCCGAGCGCCGGACGAGTTCAGCGCGGCGCTCGCCGCGGGCAAAGACTGGGGTTACGTCATCGCGCTGCCGCGGGTGACGGTCGATGCCTGTCGCTCCGCCAGGGATCTGTTGCCATCGTGGCCGGCCGGCTTCACGGCACTCGTCGACACGCGTCCCACGGCGATCGTGCGGCGTGGCGTGGCGCGGTGGACGGTCGATCAGGACGGGACGGTGCATCTCGCCCCATGAGTTTCCGCACCCGCCTCCTCATGTCCTTCGGGGTGGTGGTGTTGGTCCCGCTGCTCGTTTTTGGTCTGGGTATCCGGGACGCGATGTCGCGGCGGGTCACAGGCGAATACGAGCGCCGGGTCTCCGCACTCGTCGACGTCATGCGCGCCGACATCGCGCGCGAGAACGACCGCATCGCCTCGCGCCTGGCGGCGCTCAAAGGGTCGCTCGGCCGTGATAACAGCTTTCGGGCGATGGTGCTGCGCGGCGAGGACAGCGCGTACGTGCTCGACTACGCCACTGATGCCATGCGTCTCGCCGGCTTGGGATTCCTTCAGATCCAAGACGAGGAGGGGCGTGTCGTCTCCTCCGGGCATTTCCGCAACGAGTTTGGCCGGCTCGGTCCGGCGCTTCCGCCGGGGGAGGGGAGTGGCCCCCCTGGCCCCACCCTCGTGCGCGCCGCGGCCGCGGAAGGGCCATTCCTGGCGCTGGTAACGAGCGATACCCTGAGCGTCGCGCGCCGGCGATTTCGGCTCGTCGGCGGTACCGTCGTCGATTCGTCGTTCCTGTTGCGGCTCGCGCGCGACCCCGAGCTGGGCGTAGGGTTGCGGTTGCCGGGCGATTCCGCCGCCGCCGATTCGGGAAAACTCGTTGTCGGCGAGCTCCCAACACTGCCATACGTCGACGCCGTCGATGGACCGGGCCGCGTCGAGCAGGCCCGCATCGTCGTGACCCGCTCCTCGGCGCTGCTCACGGCGCTTCAGCACAATGTGAATCTCTGGTTTGCCGCCGCCGTGCTCGTCGCCGCGCTCGCCGCACTGCTGCTCGCCGGCTGGCTCTCGACCCGCATCAGCACTCCGGTCGAGGCTCGCATCGCGATCGGCGACCTCGCCCGGCAGGTGAATCACGATGTCAAGAACGGCCTCGCGCCGCTGCGCAACGTGTTCCGCCACCTCACACAGGTGGCGCGCGACAAGCCCGACGAATTGCGACAGGTGTTCACCGAGCGACAAGGAACCGTAGAATCGAGCATCAACTATCTCGAGACGCTCGCCGCGAACTACGCGAAGCTCTCCCCGCAAACGGAACGGAAGGCCACGGACGTGAATGCGGTCGTGCGTGAGACGATCGCGGGCTCGAGCGCCGTGAAAGCAAAGCTGGCAGAAGGGCTTCCTCCGGTGTCGGCCGACGCGCTCGTGTTACGACGGGTGGTCGAGAACCTCGTGAGCAACGCGGTTGACAGCCTGGATGGCAAGAACGGCACTGTCACGGTTACGACCGAGCAGGGCAAGGGCATCGTGCGTATCGCCGTGAGCGACACCGGGCGCGGGATGAGCAAAGCTGAGCTGGATCGCGCGTTCGGGGATTTTTATACGACCAAACCCGGCGGGACGGGCCTCGGCTTGTCGATTGTGCGCAGACTGGTGCTGGATTCGAATGGCTCGCTCAACGTCGAGACTGAGCCCGGGAAGGGGTCGACGTTCATTGTGGAGATTCCGGCGCAATGACTCTGGTCCTGATCGTCGACGACGTGCCAGCCATGGCCGAGCAGTACGCGTATGACTTGAAGCGCCTCCGCGGCTACGAGACGCTCATCGCCCAGAGCGGCCGCACGGCACTCGAGAGCCTGACGCGCGACTCGGTCGACTGCGTCATTCTCGATCTCGAGATGCCCGGCATGGATGGCTTCGAGGTGCTGCGCTCGGTGGAGCGCCTGGGGCTGCGTGTGCCGGTCATCGTGTACACGGGAACCGGTGACTACGACCGCTGCGCGCAGGCGATCCGGCTTGGCGCCTACAGTTTCATCGACAAGGCCGATCCGATGGAGCGGGTCGCGCAGGAGGTCGAGAACGCGATCGAGCGCCGCCGGCTGACGGCCGAGGTCACGCTGCTGCGGCACGGCTTCGGCCTCGAGTCCCCGCTCGTCGGGACCAGTCCCGCGCTCGCGAAGCTCAAGGAGGCGATCGTCCGCGTCGCACCGGTGCCGAGCCCGGTACTCGTCGTCGGGGAAAGCGGGACGGGCAAGGAGCTGGTCGCGCGCGAGCTGCACCGGCTCGGTCTGCATCCGAAAGGGCCGTTTGTCGCGCTCAACAGCGCGGCGCTGCCGCACGAGCTGGTGGAAAGCGAGCTGTTCGGCCACGAACGCGGCGCGTTCACGGGCGCCACCGCCACGCGGAAGGGCGCGTTCGAAGCGGCCAACGGCGGCACCTTGTTTCTGGACGAGATCGGCGATCTGCTGGCCGCCGCCCAGGCCAAGCTGCTGCGCGTGCTCGAGGAGCGGAACGTCACCCGCATCGGCGCGAACAAGACGATCGCTGTCGACACCCGCGTCGTCGCGGCGACCCATCGCGACCTCGAGAAAGAAGTGAGTGAGAAACGGTTTCGCGAGGATCTGTTTTACCGGCTGAACGTGCATGTGCTGCGTGTGCCGCCGCTGCGCGAGCGTCTCTCCGACGTTCCAGCGCTGATCGAGTACCTGGTCGCGGCCACCTGCGAGCGCTTCGGCATGAAGCGGAAGACCGTCGCGCCGGACGCCGTCGAAGCGCTGATGGCCTACGACTGGCGGCGCAACAACATTCGCGAGTTGCGGAATGTGGTTGAGCGCATGCTCATCGCGAGCGACGGCGACGAGCTAACCAAGGCTGCAGTGCCAGCGGAGATCCGAGATTCCAAACACGCAGCCCCACGCACGATGCACGACGGACGACGTACGTTCGAAGAGCAGAAGCAAGAAGCCGAGCGCCAAATCATCGTGCAGGCCTTGGAGCGCAATGCGTGGCACGTGACGAAGACCGCGAAAGAACTTGGCCTGGCTGATCACGCGAGCCTGCTGAAAATCATGCGCCGCTTGGGTGTCCAGAGAGACACTTAGGCAATGTCGGCAGCGGGTTCGGCAGGACACGAACGACACAGTCAAGTTCGTAAGTCATTCAGTATCAACTGACACCAGACACCGGGCACCTGGCACCGCCTCTGCTTTTCCGAGGAGCGAACCCCTGCTCCCGGAGGAGCCATGTCATACCAGTTTGAGCTGGATCAGTCCAATCGTTCGCTACGGTTTCCGGTCATCCTGATGGCCGCAATCGTCTGCATCGCGATCGCCGCCTACGCCTTTGCCGCGTGCGGCGAGCGTTCGCCCGATCAGGCCCGTGCCAGCGAGCCCGTCTCCCAGCCGACCGGTTCTGTGCCGGCGAGCAACGTCAACAGCAGTAGCGCCGAAAAGCCGGCGCTCGTGGTCAGCGGACCCGTTACGTTCGAGATAGCGGATTCCGCCTATCGCACGCGGCGCTACGATGACGCCACCGTGCTCTTCAAGACCTACACCGAAGGCCGGCCCAACAATGCGTGGGGCTTCTACATGCTTGGCCTGTCGGCGTGGAAGTCTGGCGATCGCGCCCAGGCCGAGAGTGCGTTCGTGCAGGCGCTCACGATCGATTCCACGCACGTCAAGAGCCACCTCAACCTGAGCCGTGTGCTGCTCGAGGAAGGGAAGCCGGACAGCGCCCTTGAGCACATCGAGCAGGCGATCGCGCTCGATTCGACGTCGAGCGAACCGCTGCGGTTGCAGGGCCGCGCGTTCGAAGCGCAAGGCAAGACCGATGACGCGATCGTGGCGTATCAGCGTGCGATCGTGAAGAACGACAGCGACACCTGGGCGATAAACAACCTCGGCGCGCTGTACATCCGGTTGGAGCGGTACGAGGATGCGATCGGTCCCCTGGCCCGCGCCAATGAGCTCGAGGACAAGGTCGCGACGTTCCACAACAACCTCGGCATGGCGCTCGAGCTGACCGGCCGGTACGCCGACGCCATTGCGCAGTATCGCGCGGCACTGGCGATCGAGGGGACGTACGGGAAGGCGGTTGCGAATCTGCAGCGTGTGGAACAGGTGAAGCAGGATCCTTCAATCACTCCGATCGATTTGACGGAGCGCTCGAAGCAGTTCCAGGAAGCAGTGACGCGCTGGTAACGGCGAAGTCAGTTTTCTTCGAGCCGCCTCAAGAACCTGTTGAGGCGGCTTTCGCTGCTGTGCGGGTCCTCGCCGATGTAGTCGACCCGAGCCTCGGCCAGGGCGGCGTGCAGCTCGGTGCGGGCTTCGGCCGCGCGCGCGCAGAGTGCGGCCTCTTCGGGCGCGGAGGACTCGAGCAGATCGGCGGCAAGCGCCAGCATCCGCCCGGCGAAGGTGACATAGGCGCGGACCATGCCGTTTCCGGAGCTGCCGCGCTCCACCCACTCGGGGAAACAGCCGGCCCACCACAGCGCCAGCGCGGCGGCGTCGGCAGCGGCTTCGGCTTGGCCGACCGTTCCCTGTGGCAGCGCCGCGACGAAGCGCCACCACTCTGCCATGCCGTTTTCGCCCCGCGCGATCGCGCGCTGGGACTGGGACGTCGCGAAGACGACGGGGAGCGTGGCGGCGTAGTCGGCGAGCAGAATGTCGGTGACACCACGATTGCGCAGCTGGGCGCGAATCGGGATGTACCACAGCAGCGTCAAGGGGAGTGGCGCAGGCGCGCCGCCTCGGCCCAGGACCGCTTCGAGGGCGGCCGGCGAGTCGAGGACGGTGTCGACCGCGCCGGCTTGCAGCGCCTGGTCGGCATCCCGTCCTTCGGACACATCCATCCGCGCGATCTCGTCCACGAGGCAAGCGAGGTCGCCGCGGGTCAGTTGGCGATGGATGATGGGCCTGATCATGCTTCCCTCCCTTACGGCGGACGTAGAGGCAAGCTTGGTGCCGGTCATCTATCTGTCTGTTGCTGAATGCCTTATGCTGGAAACCGCTTTCTTACGTTGTGGACGCCCTGCTGCGGAAAGCTGCAATCCGACACGGCAACCGTGTGTGAGGCTGGTCACGCTAGTAAGCGAGGGCTTGTCAGGCAAGCAGATAGCACTCGGGGCCTTGGAGTGCCAAGGCAGCCGGTTTAAGTTCCCGCTCCCGATGAAAGCCACTGATATCCGCAAAGGTCACGTCCTCATGATCGACGGCCAGCCGTGCCGCGTCATGGACTTCACGCACCGCACGCCAGGCAACCTGCGTGCGTTCGTCCAGGTGCGTTTCCGCAATCTTGTTTCGGGCAACACATTCGATCAGCGTCTCGCGGCTACTGAGTTCCTCAACGAAGCGCGTCTGGACACCAAGGAGATGCAGGTCCTCTATCAGGACCAGGGTGGCGTGCACGTCATGGATCAACAGACGTACGAGCAGTTCACCCTCGACGAGCGGGCCGTGGGCGAGGACACGCCCTGGTTACAGCCGGAGATGGTGGTGCAGGTGGAGTGGCTAGACGGCCGTCCGATCGCGATCGAGCTGCCGGCGGTAATCGAGCTCAAGGTCGTCGAGACGTCACCGGTGATGAAGACCGCGACGAAGACTGCGAGCACGAAGCCCGCAAAGCTCTCGAATGGCGTGACGGTGCAAGTGCCGGAGTTTATCTCTCCGGGGGAAAAGGTGAGGGTGGATCCGAGATCTGGGCAGTATTTGGAAAGAGCGAAATAGAGCGCTCCTTTGTGAGTTCAGCGTATCTGTAGCACATCACCAGGTGGTCGTTGACCATTCCCACCGCCTGCATGAACGCGTAGCAAATCGTCGGTCCCACGAAGCGAAAGCCCCGCTCGACGAGCGCCTTGCTCATCGCGGCGGACTCTTTGGTCTCGGCCGGTAGCCCGCGCAGCGTTTTCCGGGCGTTCACCTTGGGCTTGCCGCCGACGAATTGCCAAAGAAACTGATCGAATGACTCGCCTCGGTCCTTCATTGTCATGAAGGCGCGGGCATTCCCGACCGCCGATTTCACCTTTTGCTTGTTGCGGACGATGCCCGGATCCCTGAGGATCTTGGCGATCCGTCTGGCATCGTACCGTGCCATTTTGTCGGGATTGAAGCCCTCGAAGGCTCTGAGAAAAGCGTCTCGCTTGCGAAGAATGATGGCCCACGACAGACCAGCCTGAAATCCGTCGAGCACGAGCTTACCAAATAGCTGGCGATCATCGTGCACGGGGACTCCCCATTCCGTGTCATGGTAGGCGATCATCTGGGCGTTATCGGACGGCCACGGGCAGCGTGTTTGCATGCCCAAAAGCTAGCATCAATCAAAGAGGCCAGGAATTTCTTCCTGGCCTCTGACATCGCCGTCCGCGAATTCTTCTAGCGACTAATCATTTTCTCCTCGGAGCTCACCGCGGGACGATCAGACACCGTACCCGATGACCCCTCGAGAATGATCACGAGGAACTTCGAGCTCCGCCAGAAATCGACCGGCGATGTAATCGTGAGGCTCGGTACGCCGCTGTACTTGTTGTGATCGCGTTGCTCGGCCACGTAGTCCAGATCCTGGAGCGACGCCACCTGGTAATGCGCGCGCGAGTTCGGCAGCGGGATCGACGTCACCTTGCGCGTATCGATCGCCGTGAACATTGTCGGATCGAGATTGCGCGCGGGCTGCAGCGTCTTGCCGGTCCGCCACAGGATGAAGAGCACGCGACCGCCACCCTGCTCGGTGAGGATCCCCTTCTTCTTCAGCTCGGCCCGTGTCCCGATCACGTAGTAACCGGTCGACAGGCTGTCGCGCAGCGCGACGTTCTCCTCCGTCAACGTGTTCACCTGTTCGGTCAGCAAGTCGATCGTGGTCTTCTGCGACGCGACGACCGACTGGAGATTGCCGACGGTCGTGTCGTACGTCGCGCGCAGGCTGTCGGACAGCGCGGTGAGGCTCTTGATCCGGTCGCGGCTCTCGCCCAGCGCGCGCTCGGTTTCGCCCACGCGGGCCACGACATAGCGCAACTTCGCGATGAGCGTGTCGTTGGCCGCCATGGCCGGGCTCTCGCTCGACACGTGGAGGCGATTGTTGCGGATCCTGGCCTTCGCGAGCTCGGTGTTGACGTCGCTGATCAGCCGCGAGCTGATGGCGACTTCCTGCATCAGGCTATCCTTTTGCGCATTGACCTGCTCCAGCTCGGCCAGTTTACGCTCGGTCTCGGCCGATGTCCCGCAGGCGGCGACGAGGAAGACCAGCGGCGCGAGTGTCAACATGAGCTTCTTCATTGGGACAACTCCCCTAGCGAGAGTGGTGAGACTAGTATTGCCGCGTGTCTCTGCGGCTCCACGTCGGTACGTCCGGCTACAACTTCCCGGAATGGAAGGGAAGCTTCTATCCGCCCAAACTCCCGACCGCGAAGTGGCTCGAGTACTATGCCCAACAATTAGGCGCGGTCGAGATCAACTACACGTTTTACCGCACGCCCAACGCCAAAACGGTCGCCGGCTGGAATACCGCGACCCCGGAGGGATTCACCTTCGTGTTGAAGGCGCCGCAACGCATCACACACTACGCGCGCCTGCGAAACATCGACGAATCGCTCCGCTTCTTCTGTGATACAGTTCGCAAATTGAACACCAAACTTGGGGCGGTGCTATTCCAACTACCCCCCAATTTTAAGAAAGACTTGGCTCGCCTGGGTGACCTCCTGACGCAATTCCCGACCGATGTCCGCGCCGCGTGTGAGTTCCGTCACGCATCCTGGTGGTCAGACGACGTCTACGACCTGCTGCGCAGCACAAACACGGCGCTGTGCATCGCGGATACAGAGGAAAGCACGACACCGGAGGTGGCGACGGCGGATTTCGGCTACGTGCGGTTACGCGACCAGGGCTATTCGGAAGACGGGTTGAAGGAGTGGGTACAAAAACTCCAGGCACTCGGGGGGGGCAGCGCCTGGACTGATGCCTACGTCTTCTTCAAGCACGAAGAGCAGGGGATGGGCCCCAAGCTGGCAGCCGAGTTCCAGCAGCTCTTCGGTTAGCGCTTGCCGGCGACCTTCCGCCGTTTCGCCGGTTTCTCCTCGGCAAGACTCTGCCTCAACGCCTGCATGAGGTCGAGCACCCTGGCCTTCGGCGCCTCTTCCGGCTCCTCGGTGATCTGCTTGCCTTCGACCTTGCGATCGATCTGCTCCTGCATCCGCTCGCGCACATTGTCCTTGTACTTCTTGGGCTCGAATGCGTCGCCAGCCGCCTGGTCGATCAACTTCACGGCGAGATCGAGCTCCGGCTTCTTCACGTCGGCCTTCGGAACCGGCACCTCTGCGATGTCACGGATCTCGTCGGCATAGCGCAGCTGCTCCATAACGAGCCGCCCTGCCATCGGCCGGACCATGATGAGGTACTGCTTGCCGCGCGCGGCATACTGACCGATCGCCACGCGCTTGGTCTGCTCGAGCGCCTCCGCGAGGAGCGTGTAGGCGCGTTCGCCACCCTTGTCCGGCCCTAGGTAGTAGGTGCGGTCGAGCCAGATGCGATCGACCTGCTGCGCGGGGAGGAACTCCTTGATGTCGATGGCGCCGGTACCGCGCTCCTCGAGCGCCTTCAGTTCCTCGGTCGTGAAGGTGACGTACTGTCCTTTCTGGAACTCGTAGCCTTTGATCATGTCGCTGCGTTCGACCTTTTCGCCGTCTTTGGTGCAGAGGTACTGCTGCTTGAGGCGAGCCCCGTCCTTCTTATGGAGCAGGTTGAACGAGATCGCGGCCTTCGACTCGCCGGCAGCGAACAGCTGCACGGGCACGGACACCAGGCCGAAGGAGACCGTGGCTGAACCGATGGAATGGGCGGCCATATGAAGGTATGATACGCCTCCATGCCTGCCCGTCGGAAGACCCG
>DASWCE010000217.1:0-7249 GCA_036390255.1 Gemmatimonadales bacterium
AGAGAGACCCTTCCGCCATTTTGTGCTCGAGCTCCGCGAGCCGCGCGGTCTTCCCGTCGACGTCAAAGAAAGCCCCTGAGCTCGGTGAGCCGGCGATCGAAGTCCTGGAACCGCTCCGCTAAAGCCACCCGGTTACTCCTCTAGAAAAGCTTCTTGCCGCCGGCGAGGATCTCGTTGAGCGCCTCGGTCCAGAACGGCGTGCTCTGCGCCAGGTCGGCGCCGACTTGTTCGACGTACTCCTGCCAGCTCTTGTCGATCTCGTCCTTGAAGAGCTGGGGCAACGTGCCGTTGCGAACTCCTTGCTGCCGCTTCTCCGGATGATAGACCAGCATGTCGGAAATCAGGGCACGCGCGAGCCGCCGCGCCTTCTGCTTGGGGTCCTGGACCATGAACGGATTCACCGGGCGCAACGGTCCCGTGTTCCGCTTGCCCGGCACACTCGTCCCGGCGGCAGCTGGCGCGGACGACGCTAGCGCCGCGGACGAGGCCGGGCGGACCGAAGGCGCTGGAGGAGCCGGGGGAGCCGGGGGAGCCGGGCGGGCCGGCAGAGGAGCTGCTGCGCGCGGCGACGGAGACGGCGCGACCGGCGGAGATGGTGCGGCGGGTCGTGGCGCCGTCATGGCTGGCGCGGGAGCGGCACCCGGACTGGCGGGTCGCCCGGGCATCGCGGGGCGTGCGACCGGTGGTGCCATCGCTGGACGCGGCGGGGCTGGCGCGGGACGCGCGGGCGGCGGTGGCGGTGCCGGCGGGACCGGAGGCGCGGGCGCGCGCGTCGGCGACGGAGTCGCTACCGCCGGTGCACCGGCACCATCAGGGCTGATGGCGAACACGTTGCTGCATACGCTACAGCGCGCGCGCAAGCCTCCGGCGGGGACCTTAGCCGGGTCCACCCGGTAGACGGTTTCGCACGCGGGACACGTAACGTTCACGCCTCTTCTCCGCTTCCTTCGTCGCCGTGGTCACGATCATGACGCCGGTCGACTACGAACACCGATCCTGCCTGCGTCTTCGCGTAACTCTTCATTTCGGTCGCCAATTCGCTGACTTGCGCCGGGTGCGCGAACCGCCGGTGCTGGTTCGTCACGACGCCGATCGACAGCGTCATCAGCGGCACCCGATGCAGCTGGCCGCGCCGGTCCTTGCCGAAATAATAGCCCGCGCGGCGGTCCTGCTCGTTGTACTGATACGGCACGAGCGTATCGAACACATCGAGTATTTCGCTGCACACCGGCCCGATGCTTTCGATCGGGAGCACAAAGATGAAATCGTCGCCGCCGATGTGCCCCACGAAGCCTTGTTTCCCGATCATGCCCCGCACGACATCGTGCAAGATGCGGGAGAGCAGGTAGATCACGCGATCGCCGTCGTAGTAACTGTAGCGATCGTTGTATTCTTTGAAGTGATCCAGGTCGGCGTAACAGACGGCGAAGAATTCGCCGAGCTCCATGCGCCGCTTGATCTCCCGCTCGATCTCCGTCGTGCCCGGAAGCCGCGTCGAGGGGTTCACCGCCACATCGCGCTCGGCCCGCGTTACCAGGGCGTCGAGCCGCCCCGTCTGCTCGCCCGGCTCGAAGAGCGGCGTGATCACCTCGTCAGCTCCCGCCGCAAACCACTTGCGCACCGCGTCCGTCGCATGACGATTGGTCACCACGGCGAGCGGCACAATCGCGGTATAGGCGTCGCCCTTGAGGCGCGCGCAGAGCTGCATGCCCTCATCGCCCGCGCTGTCGGCGTCGATCACCACCAGCGTCGGCAGCGCGCGCAACACCCGCTCTTCCACTCCTGCCGCCTGCGGCAATGCGATCACGGGAAGCCCTTTCCCGTTGACCCAGGCGGTCACGAACTCAGGTACGGAACGTCCAGCCGGCGAGAAGAAGAGAATGGCTTGGCGCGACCGCACCTTATCCCTCGCGTAAGGGTAGAAACCGCCTAAACTTAGGCCCCGTCGCCTCCCGTGTCAAATTAACTCCGCGGTGCCGGCGTTTCCGCCGTATAAGCCTCGCGTAACTCGACCGGCCTGGTGCGCGCACGCATGCGGATGTTGAGCATTTCGACGAAGACCGAGAAGCCCATGGCGAAATAAATGTAGCCCTTCGCGATGTGCTGCCCCAGGCCGTCAGCGATCAGGGAGACCCCGATCAGCAAGAGGAAGCTCAACGCCAACATCTTCACCGTCGGATGCCGGTGTACGAAGTCACTGATCGGCGTCGCCGCGAACATCATGACGCCCACCGCGAGAACCACGGCGGCGATCATCACGGCGAGGTGTCTCGCCATGCCGACGGCGGTGATCACCGAGTCGAGCGAAAACACGATATCGAGCAGGACGATCTGTCCGACGACGGCGGCGAACGCTGCGCGCACGCGCGTACCGGCCACACCCGACTCGCCCTCCAGGCCCTCGTGGATCTCGCGTGTGCTCTTGGCCAGCAGAAACAGGCCGCCGGCGATCAGGATCAGATCGCGACCCGAGAACGGCCGGCCGAGGACTTGGAACAGCGGCGCGGTCAGGCGAATGATCCACGCGAGCGCGGCAAGCAGGGCGATGCGCGTCACCATCGCGCCCGCCAATCCGACGCGTCGCGCGCGTGCCTGCTGCGCCGCCGGCAGCTTGCCGGCGAGGATCGAGATGAAAATGATGTTGTCGATGCCGAGCACGATCTCCAGCACCGTCAGCGTGAGCAGGCCGAGCCACACTTCGGGACTCGCGAAGAGAGTCATAGGCAATGTCCGGTGGGGGAGAGCTAGAACTCGAGTGAGAACCGGATCTCGGTACGCCCGGGGGTTACGGTCGTCCGCAGCGACGCTCCGTGCCCTGCCGCCGCGCTCATGCGCGCGGAAATCAGGGCGTCCACGGCGCTCAACACGTGATTGGCGAGCAGCAGGCCGACCTGGTTCTGGGCCCGCCGGAACGCGTTGTCGCTGCGCTGGATGTAGTCGCGGAAGACCTCATGCTCGAGGGAATGATTGCGCCAGCTCCAGAGAAAGTTGGGTCCGACCGCGCGGGCCTGGTAGAACTGCAACGCCCTCCAATACTGCAGAGAGGTCGGATCGGGGGGAACGTTCGGATCTTCCCAGAATGTGCGTCGCGCCAGCAGCCAGACGGAGCCGTTGTAGGTGCCCGGATCCGTTTCGGGAACGAACGCCGGTCCGGGATCTGCGTCGTAGCTGCCGCTTTCGACGAACCGCTCCATTTGCTCGTAGTACTCGAAAATCGTGTCTCGCCGCATCGGGGCAAACGAGTAACGCGCGACGTCGAAGGCGAGATTCTGAAAGCGCCGCGCCTCCACCGTCGCCTCGTGATCGAGCTGCAGGTACCGCGAGAGCAGATAGACCTCCGCCGCGATGTACACCGCCCCGCGATCCTGATGCGCCAGCAGCTGCCCCGTCCCCGGTACGATCAACGACGCCAGCGGGCGAACGTATACGCTCGCCGGCGGCGTGGCTTCCTGCTGCTGCGCATGACCCGCCGCAGCGGGAGCAACGGCCAGCGTGCCGCACACCGCGAGGCACGCTGCCCACTTCACTAGAATGTGACCCGGAACGAGAAGAAGGTCGGGTTGTCCGCTTGCAGATCGGACCCGGTGAGAAAGGCGCGGGCGAGATCGACACCGAGCGAGCCACTCTCGATGCCGAGGCCCACGCTCGGTCCGCTCAATCCATCCTGGACAAACGCGTAGCCCGCCCGCAGCCGCACCAGCCGCTGATAGCCGATGTCCACGCCGAGTCGCGTCTCCGACTGTCCGACCTGTCCCCAGGGACTGTCGACATCGGCGGCGAGCTTCACATCGAAGGCTTGATCGAGGGTGTGACCGGTGGTGGAACCGAGAGGGCGGAGCCGGATTTCGTACAGCGCGCCGACGGCGAGACGGGTGGGCAATGGATCGGCTTGCGCCTGATTCTGCACCTGCAGTCGAAAGCCGACGTTGCGCAGCGCGATCCCGATGCGTAACGGCCCACCGGGCCCGGCGCCGACACTGAACTGGCCCCCGAAGTCGAGGGCGTGAGTCGCGCCCCTGCCCGCCGGAAAATCCCGGCAGTCGCCGCTGCAATCGACACGGAACTGGATGAGCTTGTAACTGACGCCGAACACGAACGAGCCGGTCAGATTGGTCGCGTACGATGCGAGGAACTCGAAGTTGCGCGGCGCGATGCGCGCGATCGTATTGCCGTTCTGGTCGGTGCGATCGAGATCGCCGTAGTCCACGAGGTAGACCGCGCCGCCGATGACGCCGATGCCGCGGGACGGGAAGTACGCGGCCAGCACGCTGCTCGTTCCCGCCACCAGGCTCGCGCTGTGCAATGCGAACTCATCGTCCGACAGCGTGGCGAGCCCGGCGGGATTCCAGAAGGCCGCCTCGCCCCGCCCTGCGGACGCAGTCGCCGTCTGCCCCATGCCGACCGCTTGCGCGCCGACCGGGAACACCAAGAACAGCGCGCCGGCGTTGAGGGGAGGTTCTTGAGCGGAAAGATGGACCGATGGAACGAGGGAAAGACAGGCGAGGACTCGAATCGCAATTCGCAGCCGCGGTCCATCAGTCCATCGTTCCATCATTCCCTCAGAAGCTCTTCGCCTCATCGATCAGCATGATAGGAATGTCGTCCTCGACGGCGTAGATCAGCCGGCAGGCGTGACAAGCGAGCGCTTCAGGATTGAGGCGATGCTCGAGCGGTCCTTTGCACTTGGGGCAGACGAGAATCTCGAGGAGGTCGGGCGCGAGGCTCATGAGGCGGCGTATCCTAGTCGTTTGAGGGCCGGTTCGTTGCGGCGCCACTTGGGCAGGACCTTCACGTGCAGATCCAGAAATACGCGCTGGCCGAGGAGCGTCTCGATCTTGGCGCGCGCCGCGGCGCCGAGGGCCTTAATGGTGCGGCCACCCTCGCCGATGACGATCCCTTTCTGGCTGTCGCGTTCGACGTACAGCACGGCCCGAATATATACCGGCTCGGCGCCCTCCCGGAACTCGTCGATCTCGGACGCGACGCTGTAGGGCAGCTCTTCATGCAGTTGCTCGAACGCCGCCTCGCGAATGAATTCGGCCGCGAAGAAGCGCATCGGCTGGGTCGCGAGCTCTTCCGGATCATAATGAAAGGGACCTTCGGGCAGCCGCTCGCGTAACACGGCGAGGAGCGCATCCAGGCCCTCTTTCTCCGATGCCGAGATCATCACGACCGGCCCTTGCACGGGCGGCCGGGCGCGCGCCGGCACGAGATCGGCTTTCGTGTACACCGTCACAATGGGAATCCGCGCGAGCGCCGGCACCTGAACGAGCGACGTCAGCGGGGGCGCGGGAAACTCGGGCAGCGGGTGCAGGTAGGCGACGACGTCGGCGCCCGCGATGGCGCGCAGCGCGGCTGCCCGCATCGCCTCATGCAGCCGGTACTCGGGCTCGAGCAGACCCGGCGAATCGGTGAAAATGTATTGCGTGTCGTCGTTGGTGAGCAGGCCGATGACGGGCAGGCGCGTCGACTGCGGTTTCGGTGACACGATGGCGAGGTGCTCGCCCACGAGCGCGTTGAGCAGCGTCGATTTGCCGACGTTCGGCCGGCCCGCAAGCACGATGGCCCCACAACGAGTCATGACCGAAGTGTAGAACGACACGGCATCTTGCGCGAGTCAACGCGACGCTGGTACGATCAGATCAGTCGTTGGCCGCGAGGTGTCCTCATGTTACGGAAGCATTCCGTCTCCGCGCTCGCGCTGCTGCTGGCATTCGCGGAGTGCGCACCCCAGCCGCGTCCTTCGGTCCTGCTCACTCCACAAACCCGACTTGGCCTCGGCGAGGGATATGGCCGGGGCATCGTCGCAGCGACCGCACGCCACATGCGGTTTGAGCTTACCGTCCCCGCTCACGTCATCGTGCTGCGCGTGACGGAAGCAGGAATCGACCAGGTGTCGCCCTCATGGGGCCATGATCCCGCCGTGGCCTCCGGCGCCCATGTCGTCACCGCGGACGTGCCCAGGTCCGGTGAGTCCCGCGTTTCCGCCACGCCCGTCGACCTGTCGTCGATTTCGGGATCCCTCCCCTGCGTTCCCTTCCTCGATCCGAATCTGAACGCGAAACCGGATCCCGGCTGTGTGAGCCGATCCAGCCCGCGCGAGTCACCACCCCAGCCATCCGGCCGGCCGCAGCAGCGTCTCTCGGTCGACGAGCTCGGCTACTGGCTCCTCATCGTCTCGGATGCGCGCACGCCGGCCGAGGAGCTCAAGATTCGACTCCGGGAGTTCGAGTCAGACGAATCTGAGGACTCGGACGACACGCCGCTGCTCAGGATTGTGCAACAGCTGCCCGGCGTACTCGTCGGCGGCCGGACGACCAACTGGGCGGCGTATTACGTCGGATTTGCCGAGGTGAGGTCCGCGTCGCACTGACGTCGAGACCAAACGGCCGTACATTCTTGCCGCATGCCTGGCAAGAAAATTCTGCTGGCCGACGACGATAACGTGACCCTCGAGACCATCGGCGCGCAGCTGCGGGGTGTCGGCTATCAGGTCGTCACGGCGATGGACGCGATGCAGGCCTTCATGGCCGCGCAGCGCACGAGTCCCGACATCGTGCTGCTCGACATCCAGATGCCCGGCGGCACGGGACTCGACACGCTGAAACGGCTCCGCGCGTCCACGAAGACTCAGGCGATTCCGGTAATTGCGATGAGCGCGCACTCGAAGCTCGGCCCGCAGGCCGTGGCGCTCGGGGCGGTCGAGTTCTTCGCGAAGCCGGTGGATTTCGAGCGACTGCGGGGGACTTTGGCGCGGCTGCTTGAAGGGCCCGACCAGAAGTAAACGCAAAAGCCCGCTCCGATGTATTGGAGCGGGCTTCGCATGAGACGCTGGCGGCGGTCTACTCTCCCACGACCTCGCGATCGCAGTACCATCGACGCTGACAGGCTTAACGACCGTGTTCGGGATGGGAACGGGTGTGGCCCTGTCGCGCTAGTCGCCAGCAAGACAAACGACGAGTGCGTGGATTCGTGGTGGTGAGAAATCACTCCGAGTTCTTGGACTGCGGAGAGATCAAGCCTCACGGGCAATTAGTACGGCTCGGCTGAAGCGCTCGCGCGCCTTACACCTGCCGCCTATCAACCTGGTACTCTCCCAGGGCCCTTCAGGAGCCTTGCGGCTCGGGAGTGTTCATCTTGGGGAGGGTTTCCCACTTAGATGCATTCAGCGGTTATCCCCGCGCGACATCGCTAACCGGCGTTGCGCCTGGCGGCACAGCCGGGACACGAGAGGTCGCTTCGTCCGGGT
>DASWCE010000218.1:0-2845 GCA_036390255.1 Gemmatimonadales bacterium
AGGTACGAGGCGTTCTGGATGTACACCTTGGTCTGCCCGCCAGCCCAGTCGCCGATCCGTTTGTTCCCTGCCGGAACCTGGTCGACGGAGTTGCCGAAGGCGTCGAACAGGAGCTGGGTCAGGTTGATAATGTCCCCACCATGCTTCCAGTCCCACAGAAAGCCCAAACTGAACCGTTTGTAGTTCAAGTCACTCGAAAACGACATCTGGAACTTGGGATTTGCATCGCCGTCCACGCCGTCCAGTCCGACGATCTGGGTCGCGGACTTGCCCTTCTCGATCCGGAACGCGCCCAGCGATAGCCCGAACCCGGCTGTGTTGAACGCGGGAACGGGTAGCTCCAGGATCTTGCTGCGGTTCATGTAGAAGGTCGACCGTAGAATCCAGCTGACGTCGGCCGTACGGACGGGCGACACCGCGAGCGCGGCCTCGATGCCGCGGTTGCGAAGCTTGCCGCCGTTGAAGATGCGCTGCCGATACCCCGTCGATGGCGCCACGGACTGGAGCAGCAGCAGATCGGTCACGTTCTTCTGATACAGCGTGACGCCCAGCGTGGCGAACTGGTTGCCGAAGGTCGCGTCGAACCCGCCCTCGATCTCGGTGTTCCGCTCGGGTTTGATTGAATCGAGCCCGAGCGTCAAGGCGCGGAACTGCCCGACCTGGCCGCCGAGCGCGCCCGTACTGTCGAGGACGAAGCGGACGCCGTACAGCGGCGGGTTACCGGTCTGGCCCCACGCGGCGCGCACCTTCAACTCGTCCAACCCGCCAATGGGTAGCACGAACCGGTAGGACGCGGCGGCTTTCGGGAACAGGTAGTACTTGCTGGGATCGCCGTTCACACTCGAGCGGTCGGCGCGGATCCCCGCGGTCAGGAGCAATCGCTGGCTCGCGGTCAGGAGCTCTTCTTGCGCGTACAGCCCCGCGTTTTTCACCGGCTGCTCCGCCTGGTTCGACGTGATGCTCGCCGCTTGGCTCACGTTCTGCAGCCCGAGCGCGATCGTCCGCCCGACGACGTTCGTCAGATTGAGATCGCGGTTCTCGTACTGGAAGCCCGCCGACGTCGTCGCCTGAAAGGCGTTCGAAGCCGGCGTGTAGGTGTGCACGACGCTGCCGACGAGGTTCAACCGGAGATCGGTCGCCTTCCCGAGCACGACGGTGCCCGGCTGACCGTCCTGCGGCTCAAACTGAAGATCGGCGGGCGACAGGACGTCGTTCCGCTGGCTGAAGAAATCCAGACCCCCGGTGAGGTTGAACACCAAATGCTGGGTCGACGTCGTCACCACATCCACTTTGGCGGTCGTCGTGCCCAAGATGCGCCACACGTCCTCAGCGTTCTTGAGCTCGGCGAAGGTCGCCAGCGGATTCGACGGCGCGAACGGATTTCTCGGGTACACCCCGTTCACCGACCGCAGATCCACGAAGCTCGGCGTCGTCGGATAGACGAGGTACGTGCTGGTCCCCGTGTTATCGTTGTTCGAGATGCCGCGATTCGACAGGCTGTGGATCGCATTCAGGTTGACGCTGAGCTTGAACCGGCTGCCCAGGACCTGGTCCAGGTTCGCCCGGATCGACTGCTTCTGGTAGCCGGTGTTCTGGGCGATCCCCCCGTCCTTCTTCACGAGACCCGACAGGAAATAGGTCGTCTGATCGTTCCCGCCGGTGACGGTGGCGTTGGTCTCGACGGTCAGTTGGTGCTCTCCGTAAAGCGCGCGCTCATTGTCGAAGACCGGGCACCCGCCGCCCGACAAGGTACAGAAACTTGCGGCGTTTGGTCCGAAAGCCGCCGTCGCTTCGGCGACGCCACTGAAGCGACGGAAGCCGAGGGTGTTCGACAAGGCGGAAGTCCCGAAGCGCTGGGTGACGCTGAAGCGTGGCGCGCCCGGACGACCGCGCCGTGTGGTGATCACGAGTACGCCATTCGCCGCTTGCGACCCGTAGATCGCCGCCGCGGACGCGCCTTTCAACACTTCGATGCTCTGAATGTCGTTGGGGTTTAGATCGGCGATCCGGTTGACCGAGTTGTCCTGGTTGGACGCATTGCCCCCCGCCGCCGCCGCGGTGACGGCATTCATGTTGCTCGCGATCGCATCGTTGGCGATCACCAGCCCGTCGACTACGATCAGCGGGTCGACGCCGGCATTGATCGTCGTCACGCCGCGCAGGTTGATCTGGCCGCCCCCGCCCGGTGCCCCGGAGTTCATCTGAATGACCGCTCCGGGGATCTTCCCCTGCAGCGCGCTCTCAATCGTCTGCGTCGGGGCGCGGTTCAGCAGCTCGGCGTTCACGGTGGTGACCGCGTTGGCCAGGTTCCGCTGCTCCACCCCGGTCGCCTGCCCCGTGATGACCACCGCCTCGAGATTGAACACGTCCGGCTCGAGGGTCACGCTAACGTTGGCCTGATCGGCCCGCACCGCCAACTGCTGGCGCTTGAAGCCGACGCTGCGGACCGAAAGGGTCACCGCTCCCTCGGGCACCGCCAGCGAGAACTCCCCCCGGTCGTTCGTGACGGCGCCGATCGGCGTGCCGACCACCGAAACGCTGGCGCCGGCGATGGGCGTCGCCGTCGTCGCACTGACGACCTTCCCCGAGATGGGACGCTGCTGAGCCGCTGCGCCGATGCCGACGCCGACGCTCAGCGCGAGCGAGAACAACCAGATGCGCTGTGCCACGGACCCTCCAGACCTGATGCTCAGTTAGCCGCACAAAACCGCAACGCCGCTATGTTGCGCGCGATTCCGGAGGTCCGCAAGGAGGGCGGGGAAAGGCGGCACAGGGCTTCACGGCGCGCGCCGCGGCTCGAGCCGTGCCCGGCGCGAGAGCAGCCCGGCATACAGGGGCGGCCCGA
>DASWCE010000219.1:0-1873 GCA_036390255.1 Gemmatimonadales bacterium
GCGATCAAGGTGCTGCTGCGGCCATGACTTCCACGGCGCTGATTACGGGAGCGAGCCGCGGCATCGGACGCGAAGTCGCTCGCGCGCTCGCATCCGAGGGCTGGCACGTGCTGTCCGGCGTGCGAGATGCCAACTCGGCACCGCCAGGAACGCAGGCGGAAGTCGTCGACACGGGAAAACCCGAATCGATTGAGGCCCTGGCCAAACGGCTTCGGGCGCGGAACCAACGGCTGGACGCGCTCGTCAACAACGCCGGCGTTTATCGAGGACCCGCGCGTGAGATTTGGGACGTCAATGTGCTCGGTCCGCTGCTGCTGACACGAGCGCTGGAGCCGTTCCTCGCCCGGAATGCACGCGTGGTGATGGTGACGAGCAGCCTCGGGCAGCTCTCGGCTCAGCCGGAGGGCCTGGTCAAGCGTCTGTCAAATCCCCAGCTGTCACTCGCTGAGATTGAGCGCCTGGCCAAAGAAGCCCCCGACGGTTACGGCGCGAGCAAGGCCGCGCTCACCGCGATGGCGCGCCTGTTCGCAGAGGAACTGAGGCCACGGGGGATTCTCGTAAACGCCATAAGTCCGGGATGGGTGCGGACTGACATGGGAGGACGCAGCGCACCACGATCGGTGGAACAGGGTTCGGCCAGCGTGCTCTGGGGTGTGCAGTTGCCGCCTGGTGGGCCAACCGGTGGCGTGTTCGAAGATGGCAAAGCGATCGCATAGGCTGCGCCTGAGGGTCCCAGGCCGGACCATCACAGCCACCTTGATCGACAGCGAAGCCGCTCGAGACTTCGTTTCGCCGCTGCCGCTGACCTTGACGATGATCAACCGGGCGTTTGACGCTGACCTGTTGCCGCCGCCTTCTCGATCGCGTCCAACATCCGATGGCGGGTGACCGCGTCGTCGAACGTGGGACAGAGATGAGTTCCCTCGCGATAGTCGCGGGCGAACCGCGCGTACGCCTGGGCGACGTTGGTGCCAGCACCTTGCAGCGGCGAGAAGTGGTATTGCGGCGGCACGGGCAGGACCTCGAGCGAGGACTGCGCGCCGTTGCCGCCACGAACGGTCAGATCGAAGATCTGGGCCTGGCCGCCGTCTCCCGTAACCTGTAGGTCGCCCTCGGTGCCGTTGACCTCCCACAGCAGGTTCGTACCGCGCGAACGTCCGCCGCGATAGTGAACCGAGAAAGCGGCGCCGCCCTCGAGCAGTCCGGTGACGCCCACCTGATCGTCCGCGTTCATCGGCCGGCTCTCGCCCGTACCCGCGATCGAGAATGACTTGCGGCGCATAGTCATCGTGGCCGAGAGCTCTCGCACCTCGCCGAGGCAGTAGCACAGCGCGTCCGCCGCGTGGCCGAGCGCGATCGAGAGCAGCGTCGCGCCGTTCTTCCGGTCGTTGAGGTACGCGTTGTACGGCGGCACCGCGCCACTCCAGCCCATTCCGGAGCCGATCAGCGTGGTGGAGAGCACCTCGCCGACGTACAGTTGCCGGATCAGGTCGCGCATGTAGAGCACCGGCGGCGCAGCGCGTGCCTGCAACCCCGCCACGGCAAGGACGCGCTGTTTTTTCGCCAGTGCGGCCAGCTGCTCCGCCTCCTGGAGACCGTTACCGAGCGGCCATTCGCAATAGACGGCCTTCCCCGCGTCGAGCGCCGCAGTCGCCAGCTCGAAGTGATGCGGCACCTTCACGGTGATCGCGACGACGTCCACGTCGGCGCTGTTCACGAGGTCGTTGTGATTATCGAACGCGAGCGGCACGCCGAAGCGCTTGCCGGCGGCGTCGGCGGATTCGCGCCGGCTGGTGGAGAGCGCCGTGATCTCGAAGTCATCCGGGAGCGACTGCAAGGCGGGGATGTGCGCCTCCGCCCCCCAGCCGCGATC
>DASWCE010000220.1:0-8960 GCA_036390255.1 Gemmatimonadales bacterium
GACGCCCGAGCGCACGGTGAAGATCAACATCAGCCTCGGGCGGAGATCGGGCGCGATCTTTTCGGAAGCGGCCGAAGGCCGCGCCTGGAACATCTTTCTCGCGGGCACGTGGAAACCGACGTCGACCTTGCGCTTCGATGCCCAATGGCCGCATCAGGTGATCATGCGCGCGCGCGACGGTAGCTGGTTTTCCAGCGCCAACATCCCCCGGCTCAAAGTCGAGTACCAACTCACTCGTGCCATCTTTTTCCGCTACGTCGGGCAGTACACCGCACAGAAGATTGCGGCGCTGCGCGATCCGCGTACCGGCGACACTTTATTCATCAACGGCGCGAAGCAGGCCGGTCAGACGACCACGGACTTCCGAAACGACTTCCTGTTCTCCTATCGGCCCACGCTGGGAACCGTCTTGTTCTTTGGATATGGCGCCTCGCTCACCGAGGCGGATCCGTTCAGCTTTCGACACCTGAGCCGCACCGGCGATGGCTTCTTCCTGAAAGCCAGTTACCTATTCCGCATGTGACCAGTCTCGAACATCAGCTCCTCGCGGAGCGACTCGCGAAGCAGCGGCACTACGTACTGGAAAACACGCGGGCGCGCTGGGGTTTCGTCGGATTCGGCATCGTGCTGCTCGCGGCCGTGAAGCTCGCGGGGCTCGCCACGATCTCCTGGTGGTTTATTCTCGTCTTCGCCGCAAGCTTCGCGGGAGCCAACGCCGGCGTGCGCCGGCTCGTGCAGGGCGGCGCGTTCGAGCCGTGGTACGCGCAGCTCAATCTCGTCGTCGGCTGTCTGCTCATCTCGGCCGTGTTGTTTGCGATGGGACCGAACGGTCATATCCTCTACGGCGCATACCTGATCGCCCCGCTCCAGGCCGCGCTGTACCTCGAGCGGCGCGAGGCCTGGGGGGCGTTGATCATCAACCTGACCGCCTTCACGCTGGTCACGGCGGTGACGCAGGTGACGGGGCACGGCTGGAGCTGGTCGCTCTACATCCAAGAGAGCTTGGTGATGGTGTTCGCGTGCGTCGCGCTCGTGCCGGCCCTCGTGCAGATCGTCGATCGCTTGCGGACCGCGCGCGGCGTGCTCGGTGAGATCGAGCGCGGCGACCTGACCCGTCGGATGGAAGCGGGAGGGGCGGGAGAGGGGAGCAGCGCCGCTGGCGCCACCGACGAGCTCGGTTTCCTGAGCGTGTCCGTGAATCGGACGACTGCGGCGATCGCCGACATCCTGCGCGAGATCGGGCGCCAGGGGAATACGCTCGCGGCCATGGCGCGCAGCCTGGCGACCGCCGCCCGGGAGTTGCAGACCGCCTCGCAATCGATTTCCAGCACCACCGTGCACCTGTCCGAAGGCACGGAGCGCCAGCGCCAGCTCATCGGATACGGACGGCAGGATTCCGAGGCCGCCTCCGGCCTGGCCACGTCGTTGCACGCCCGCGCGCAGGCGGCCGAGCGGCAGATCACCGAGATCGCGTTGCAGGCGCATAAGCGTGGGGAGGAAGTGGCGCGCGCCAGCTCCCTGCTCATGAACTTGATGGTGCACATGGACCACGCGTCCGAGGTGGCGGGCGCGCTCGACCGCGATTCCCGGGAGATCGGCAAGCTCGTGGACGGCATCACGCGCATCGCGAGCCAGACGGACCTGCTGGCGCTCAACGCGGCGATCGAGGCCGCGCGCGCGGGCCAGCACGGGCTCGGCTTCCGCGTCGTCGCCGGCGAGGTCCGCAAGCTGGCCGAGCAGAGCGCGCGCTCGGCGGAGGAGGTGCGGACTCGCGTGCGGGCGACGCAGGAGCAGATCACACGCGTCGTGGACGCGATGCAGCAGGGCCGCGAAGCCGCGAAGGGTGTCGGCAGCGTGGCCACCACCGTGCACGGCGCCCTGGACGCGATCTTCGCCGACTTGAACGCGACCGTGCAGTTCGCCACCAAGTTCGCGGCCGAAACCGAGAATCAGACCAAGCGGATGCAGGAAGTACTGCGCCGCATGGAAGAAGTCGCGGCGATCGCCGAGGATGCGGCCAGCGGCGCGCGCCAGACCTCCGCGGCCACCGCACAGCAAATCGCCTCACTCAGCGAGCTCACGACCACGTCGCAGCACCTCTCCGATGCCGCGGCGACGCTATCGCAGACGATTCAGCGGTTCCGCGTCAGCGGGAACGGCTTACCAGCCTCGGAATAGCGGCGCGTCCCCGAAGTCCCACAGCAGAAAAGCGATCAGCCGTGACCTGGGTGGTGAGATGCCAAGCGCCGGAACCTCGGCACCGATAGAGCCCGCGACATGCCCGAGGCGGGATAGGCGAAACCAGAGCTGCGGGTACAGCGCCAGCTGGTCCGGCCCCTCGCGCGGGACGTCCCAACCGGCTTCCAGCATCGGCGTAAGGCGGCCGGTGCGCCGGCCCAGCGAAACGCGATAGGACGCGCCGCTCACTCCCGCCGCCTCCTCCCAACCACCCACCACCTGGACCTGAAGATCGAAGCGCGCCCGCTCGATCCCGCCCGCGATGTACGGCTCCACTTCCCAGTGATCGCGGCGGCCGAGCGGTGGCGTCACTTCGGCACCGAGCGTGGCGAGCGCGCGTTGGTCGAGACTGTGCCACACGTTGTACTTGAGCGAGGCAGATCCTCCCTCGAACGGCCGATCGAGGGAATCGAACAGGGCGACCACCTCGGCTTCGAACTGGAGCCGCCGGCCGATGCGGTGTTCGTAGATTGCCTGCTGCTCGCGCCCGTGTGCGACCAGCACGAGTTCGTTCTCGGGATAGGCCTTCTCCACGAGAAACGCCCGCGGAAAGTTCAGCTCGCCGGGCGGCCAGCCACGGTCGCGACACAGCGAGCGCACATAGCGCACCACCGCGCGAATCTGTTCGGGGGTGGCACCCTCACCGTACGCCGGCATGTCGATCGACAGACCGTACGCCGCGCCGCCGCGCGTCACGATACCGACCCATTGCTCCTCGGTCTCCGGTGTCGATGCCGCGCACGAGGCGAGGTCAGCGGGCGGCACCTCAAGCCGGGTGGACGCCGCGGGCGCGCCGTGTGCATCGGCACCGTGACAGCGGCTGCACCATGCCGCGTACAGGCTGTCCCCCTGCGCGCTGAGGCTAGAGGCCCACAGCGCGGCGCAGGCGGCGAGCTTCAGTATTTGCCGCACGACGAATCTCCGAGCGATCAGCGGTTTTGAGTGATCCGTCGCGGACGACGATCCGGCCGTCCACGATGACGTGTCGCACGTCGGCGGCCCGCGCGCTGTACACGATCCGCGATATGAGATCGGCGTCGTCGGGCTGCGCGTGGGGGCCGCTGAGATCGAGCGCGATCAGATCCGCGCATTTGCCGACCTCGATCGAGCCGATCTCCGATTCGAGTCCCAGAGCCCGTGCCCCGCCGAGCGTGGCCAGTTCCAGCGCGTGCGCCGCGGGGAGTGCGTCTGGCCCGAGCCTGGGCTTCTGAATCAGCGCCGCAAGCCGCATCTCGGCGAAGGCGTCGAGACGATTGTTGCACGGCGCTCCATCAGCGCCGATCGCGACCCGACATCCAGCGGCCAGCATCTCCGGAATGGGCGCGATGCCGCTACCGAGCTTCAGGTTGGAGCTCGGGCAATGGACGATGTTCGTCCGCTGGCGCGCCAGCACGGCGATATCGTCCTTGTCCACCCAGACGCAATGCGCCAGGGCGGCGCGTGGCCCTGAGATCCCGACTGAATCGAGATACGCGATCTCGTCGTGGCCGGTCTCGCGCCTCACGGTGTCGAGCTCGAGCGGCGTTTCCGCCGCGTGCGTGTGAATTGTGGTCCCCGTCCGTTCCGCCAGGTCGCTCGCGGCCCGGAGCAACGGACCTGTGCAGCTCGGCGCGAAGCGCGGGGCAAAGCAGTAGCGCAATCGCCCGCCGGCGGCGCCATGCCAGCGCTCGCACAGGTCTGAGCTCTCGGTGAGTGCTTTGTCAGTCGTCTCGCGCAAGCGCGGGGGGTTTGTCGCCGCATCCATCAGGCATTTTCCCGCGGTGGCACGGATGCCGATCGATTCGAGCGCCTCGAACGCGGCCCCCGTGTGGCGCACGGTCTCCATGTCGAGAATCGCCGTGGTCCCGCCGAGCAGCAGCTCGGCGGCGCCAAGCATCGCGGAGGCGTGGATCGAGGTGTCGGTGTGTGCGGCTTCGAGCGGCCAGATGCGTTTCTCGAGCCAGGCTTCGAGCGACAGGTCGTCGGCGAGACCGCGAAACAGCGTTTGACAGAGATGGATATGTGCTTGAATGAGACCGGGCAGGACAACAAGACCGCGACAGTCAACGATCGCTGGTTTTGACCGCCCGTCGGCCCGTCGGGTCGGCCCGAGCGCCTTTATGCGGCCATTTTCCACAAGGACATCGGCGTCCAGGACGCGCCGCGTCGCGTCCATCGTCACCACACGGCCGCCGCGCAGCAGCAGCGATTTACTCAAGTCGAGATCCGCGGCCTCGCGTCGGCGCTGTCGGAGGGCGGCAGATCGAAATATGCCTCGATCTCGTCGCGTAGCTCGTCGTCTTCGTAGAGTCCTGCGAGAATGCGCTCGGCGCTGCCCGGTTCCACCAGGACGTACCCGAACGGGTAGTCCACGCCGGTCAACAGAATCATGCGGCGCTGCCGGTTGGGCAGGGCGACGTAAATCGTGTCGGAGTTGGTCGGGACGAGCTTGATGTTGTGCCGTCCTAGCGTCGGCTCGATTCGCTCGGTGGTGGAATTGAGCTCGTCGAGCGCCTCGGCTTGATCATCGGCCGAGAAGGTGTCCGCCGCCGCGAGCCAGAACACGACCACCGTCGGCTCGGTGATCACGCGCGGTGTGAGCAACGAGCTGTCCGCCGAATTGCGCGGGGTTACGTCGGCAAAGCTCAGCGAGTCGGCGTTGCGTGTCATGACAGCCGCTTGTTGCGGGCGGCAAGACACGAAACCGGCGATGACGAGGAACGTTGCAGCGCGCATGGTACGGAATATACTTAGCCCATGGCCGCTCCCCCGCTCCCCGCGACGCCTCCCGCAGCGCCCGTCAAAGGGGTCAAACGGCACCACTGGATCGTGCGCTTGACGCACTGGATGACGTTCGTGCTGCTCGCGGGAATGATCATGAGCGGGCTGCAGATCTACGGCGCGTACGCGCGCTTTGGCGACCGTGGTGGGCCCTACTACGTCAATGCCTTTGAGAACCAAGCATTCCCGAAATGGAGCCGGCTGGGCGGCTGGCTCGCGGGCGCATTGAACTGGCACTTCGCGTTGATGTGGCCGCTCATTCTCGGCGGCTTGCTGTATCTGTCGTATCTCGCCCTCAGCGGAGAGTGGCGGTCGCTATTGTTCCGGCCGCGGGACATTCGGGGCGCGATCGAGATGCAGAAGTACTATCTCCGCCTGCGCAAGGATCATCCGCCGCAGGGCAAGCACAATCCGCTCCAGAAGCTCGCGTACACGTTCATCATTCTGCTCGGTGTGCTTTCGGTGCTCACCGGATTCGCGATCTACAAGCCGACGCAACTCTCGTGGCTGACCGCGCTATTCGGCGGGTTTCAGGCGGCGCGCTACTGGCATTTTTGGGCAGTTTGGATTTTCACGGGGTTTCTCGTCGTCCACGTGATTCTGGTATTCGTCGTGGATCCCGCGTCCCTGCGCGCGATGATCTCCGGTTGGTACCGCGGCCGGTTCCCGAGCCGTGATTGACCGGCGCGCATTTCTGCGATTGACGGCCGTCGCCGGCCCGGCGTCGGTCGCGGCCGCCTGTGGCTGGGACGGCGGCAACGCTGTGCGTCCTCTGTTGCTGGACGTCAGTCGACTGAACGACTGGGTGGGCGAGAAGATTCTGTTCTCCAAGCACCGGCTGGCGCCGCAGTATGAGATTGCCGAGCGCACGGCCCAGCTGCCGAGCTATTTCATTTCGCCGATGATGCCGCTGCTGCAGGACCCCAAGGCCTGGCGGCTTCAGGTCAGCGGACTCGTGCGGCAGCCGCTCACGTTCTCGATAGACGATTTACAGGCGATGCCGCGCACGACGTACACGGTCAAGCACCATTGCGTGGAAGGCTGGAGCGCGATCGCGACCTGGCACGGCGTAGCGGTCTCGGCCCTTGCCGAGCGCTGCGGCATGCTCCCGCAGGCGCGTTACGTGCGCTTCGATTCGTTCGACTCGGGCTACTCGAATGGTTGGGATCTCGCGAGCGCGATGCACCCGCAGACCATCCTGGCCTACGGCATGAATGACAATCCCTTGCCGCCGAGCCACGGCGCGCCCCTGCGGCTGTATTCGCCTACCAAGCTCGGCTACAAGATGACGAAGTATCTCGTGTCGATGACCTTTACAGCCGAGCGGCCGGGTGGGTATTGGGAGGATCAGGGCTATCCGTGGTTTGCGGGCGTGTGAGGGCCTCTTGGAGGGCTCAACTCCCCTCGTCTCGAAACAGTCATGAAGTCGCGTTTGCCGGCGCGCGTTTCGTGACTTGACGCATTGGGTGCCCGAACCACGGGTGTCGCTGGTCCCTCGGCAGGTCCGCCGTCGCCGGTGCACTGTACATCTTTTCCAACGCCGCCACGACGTCGCGCATCGTCCCCTCCGGCGCGACCCATCCGCCCTCGATGTCCGGGAAGTCGAGCTTACAGTTGTCGCACTTCTTCCCGCTGGCGAACCGGATCGGGCACCAGAAACTCTCGACGTTGCGCAGCATTTCGGCGCCGAGGGAGTACACGCCGGTCATCCAGTCGCAGTACAGGCACCAGATCAGGTCGTGTCCCACGAGGCCGTTGAACTTCTGGCGGGTGACGTTCACCCAATCCGCGTGGCGGTATCGCGGCAGGCCGACGAGCGGCGTGAGGATGGGATAGACCCACAATTCCGCCACGCGAAGAACGAAGAAGACGGGCAGGGCGAGCGCAGTCACCCAGAGGGCGACGTGGTTGTTGAGTCGTCCGACGGTGCGGTTGAGGAACGTGACGATGCGCGGCCCGCCCACGTCTGTGCGGTTGGCAAGTTCGTGAGCGAACATCCAGACGAGCATCCCCACCACCTGCCCGACGATCGCTCCCACCACGCCGCGCCAGCCGAACACGATTCCCAGGACAGTGGGCGGGAACCACGTAAAGAGGGACACGACGAGGTCGAGCCCCGGGGCGCGGCAGAGCCATGCACTGATTCGGGTCCCGGCGGCGCCGAGCCGGGGGATCAGGTGGAGGAGGCCCGCGAAGCCGGCGATGCCGATCAGGGTGGACGCCGCGATGAGCAGCAGTGTCATCATACGAGTCACCCGCCTTTCTTGTTCAGAGTATTCTAGCCTCCGCCGCCTCACAAGCGCTTGAAGCTGTTGGCGCGCGTAGAATATTGAATGCCCATGGCTTCCCTGTTTGATCCAACCGCTCGAAGTGCGATCCTTGATCGGATCTCCCGCCTGACGCCAGATCGAAAGCCAGTTTGGGGTCGGTTCACCGCTCCCGAAATGGTGTGCCATGTCAGTTGCGATCTGCGGCAGGGGCTCGGCGAACTCGAGACCGATCAACCTTCCGGTCCCTTGACGCACTTTCCCTTGAATTGGCTCGCGATTTACGTCGTGCCGTGGCCGAGAGGAAAAGGGAAGAGTCCGCCCGAGTTTCTCGCGACGCGTCCCACCACGTGGGCAGCGGATGTGAGTCGGCTGCGGGATCTTGTGCAGCGCTTTGCGGCGCGCGGACCAGCCGCCGCGTGGCCGGCGAGTCGAGTTTTTGGACGCATTTCGGGCCCGAGCTGGGGCGTGATGCTGCACAAGCATCTTGACCATCATCTGCGGCAGTTCGGCGTTTGAGTCGAGTTTCGGCCGTCGTGCTCTTCGCGTTGGCTGCCTGCAAGGCGCCGCCTGCGCGCCTCGTCGCGGGAATCGCCGACACGGTCGTCGTGAACAACGTGGTCGCGGTGCGGATGCCAATGCACGTGTTCGACGCGGCTGGGCACGCGCTGCCCGATACGGGCGTCCGTTTCCAATGGACGTCCGGCCTAGCCGTCCCGGTATCCGACAAGGGTGTTCTCAAGTGCACGCAAGCCGGCGATGCCACACTACGTGCCTCGCTCGGCGCGCTGGTCACGCCGTTCCTGGTGCGTTGCCGACCCGTCCACGACGTGTTCGGTGGACGCGTGCTGAACCTCCTGGTTGGTGATTCCTCACAGGATCTGTCCTTCGCGCCTGTCGACTCTGCGGGCCGGCCGGTGACACTGTTCACCGCCGGGGTTTCTTACGACAGCACGGTTGTAGCGCTCGAGGGATGGCGCATCCGTCCACGCGGCCCGGGGCAAACGAGCGTCGAGATCTACATTGGCGACAGCTGGACGTCGTGGTTCGTGCGGGTATACGAGCGCGCGAGCACCGTGGAGGGAATCCGGCTCGGGCAGGGCTTGGCGGTGTCGGTGCGTTTAGCCGGTGGTGAGATGCACAGCTTGCAGCTTCCGCCGTCGCCACCCCCCTACTCTGTGACGATGCTTCCCGACCGCGACACTCTGCGGGTGCCGCTGCTGGCCATGCTCAGCGCGAACTGTCAGGGCGGTTTCACGACCTCGCAGCGCAGCTACCGGTGCTTCGCGCTGCAGGGCGCTTCAGTGGTTGCCTACCACCCAAAAGACCAGCATCCAAAAGAAAAGTGGAGCGGCACGATCGCTGTCTGGCGCGAGGCCCGGCCCTAAACTAGGGTGCCCTATCCCGAATAAGCTTCTGCGCCACAGCCAGTGCCTCGTCTGCGGACACCTTGACGTCCGGCACGACTCCGACCCCTTCCCAATTCGTGCCGGTGATCGGATTGATCGAATTCCCCCACGGCACACTGATCGCAAAGTGCTCCCCCAAACGTCCCTCTGATGCCGGATGCGCACCGCCAGCTGTCGTCTCGCCCACGATGGTCGCGCGCTTCAGGGCCTGCAGATCGTACGCGAACGCCTCGGCGGCAGAAAACGTGTGCGCGGACGTGAGCACATAGATCGGCTTGGTGCCGCC
>DASWCE010000221.1:0-5095 GCA_036390255.1 Gemmatimonadales bacterium
CATGGGCCTTGGGGGCATCTACACATCGCGCCAGCAGCATGACCTTGGCAAACTGTGCTTCGGATTCACCGTCTTCTGGGCTTACCTAATGTGGTCGCAGTTCCTCGTGATCTGGTACGGCAACCTGCCCGAGGAGACGTACTTCATCTTTTATCGGCTGACCGGCGCGTGGCGCCCCGTGGGTATCGCGGTGTTCCTGATGGTGTTCCTGATCCCGTTCATCGGCCTGCTCGGCGTGAAGCCGAAGACGTTTTCGCCGACGATGGTGGGCTTCGCGCTGGTGAGTCTCGTGGGCATCTGGCTCGAGCGTTATCTCGAGATCGTGCCCTCGATCAACGGTGGCAGGGGTCCGGCGATCGGCCTGACCGAAGCGGGCGTAACGCTGTTTTTCGCGGGGCTCTTCTTCCTCTCGTGGGGCTGGTTCGCCGGCCGCTATCCGATCATCTCACCTCGTCTTGCCGCCGACGCGTTGCAACGTGAGCAGCACTAGCGTTCAGATACAGAAGTAATTACATCAAATAGTCTCCTTACCTTAGTCTCTTTTACCGCGCGGAGGCCTGTCATGTCTTTGAGTCGTTTGCTGGCGATTGCGGCGATAGTTGGTGCGGTTGCTTGCGGCAGCAGCACGGGGGCCAATCCTCCGCCTCCTCCGCCACCACCTCCAGCGCCTCCGCCGCCTCCACCGCCGCCACCCGCTCCTACGCTTTCGGTGACGGTGGCAGACAACTCATTCACCCCGTCGAACGGGCCGCTGTTGAGTGGTGGCACCGTCACGTGGACTTGGACAGGTGCGAACAATCACAACATTACGTTTGAAGACGGCCAGGGTAACGCAGCTAACCAGATGACTGGCACACACACGCGGACTTTCCCCACCGTGACGACCGCGACCACGTTCCGGTATCGTTGTACGATCCACTCGACCGCCTTCGGCAGCGGGATGTCCGGCCAAATCGTTGTGACGCCGTAAACATCGGCGAAGATGAGAGTCAGCCGCGGCGCGTATGTTTGTGGGATGAACATTTGGCGCGTCGCGGCTGATTTAGCGACGGCCGGCACGCGAGGGGCGCTCGCGACGGTCGCGCGCGCCCGCGGCTCGACTCCCGTTCCTGCGGGCACCAAGATGCTCGTTGGGCCTGAAGGCCGGCTCCTCGGTTCCGTCGGCGGCGGCTGCGTGGAGGCTGAGGTCATCGGCGCCGCGCTCGACGCACAGGCGCAGCGCCGGCCCGCGATCCTTACGCATCACCTGAACGCCGATCTCGCGGGCGATCTCGGTCTCTCGTGCGGCGGCACCGTCGACATCTTTGTCGAACCGCTCGTCGCCGACGAGCAGTACGTGCGTGTGCTCGAGCTCGCTGCCACCGCCGATTCAGGGCTGGTGCGAACCGCGACGGCGTGGGATCGGGCGGAAGGACCCGTGAAGACCTTCGAGCCGCTCCACGCGCACCAGTCATCCGCCGCCGCCGCGACGCTCACCCGCGATGGTCGCTTCATGGAGGAGCGCCTGAGACCCGCCCCGCGGGTTTTCGTCTTCGGGGCAGGGCATGTCGGCGCGGCGATCGCCCGCGCGGCGGCAGCGGCCGGATTTCGCGTGGTGGTCATCGACGACCGCGCCGATTATGCGGACGCGTCGCGCTTTCCGGATGACGTTGCGGTGCTTGCCGCCGACGTCGAGGCCACACTCACTCGCTATCCGCTTACGGCCGCGGATGCGGTCGTCATTGCCACTCGCGGGCATCGCAACGACGCGCTGATTCTCGAGCGCGTCGCGCCGTCGGATGCGGGCTACGTCGGCTTGCTGGGAAGCCGGCGCAAGAAGATCGTGGTTACGAAGGGTCTCACCGCGGCGGGCGTACCGGCGAAGAGCCTGCGCCGCGTGCGTGTGCCCGTCGGCCTCGCGATCGGCGCTGTAACGCCAGAGGAAATCGCGGTAAGTGTCGTCGCCGAGCTGATCGCGTGGCGACGGGGTGCTTCTTAGGGCAGCGGTTGTACCTGGTTGAGAAGCCGGTTCAGCGAATCGAGCGAGACCGGACCCGCAATCTCCACCCGCAATCCTCCGATGAAACGCGCCAACCGGTCCGACCGGACAGCCTTCGCGCCCGCCGCGCTCGCCGGACGCTGGAAAATCTGAATGACCGTCGCTGAGTCGAGTGCCTGCTCGACGACCACGCCGCCAGCCTCGGGACCGAGGCGGATGGCGCGCGTCGGCAGGCCGGGAAGACCGACGGGATCGGTGCCCAGCAGTGCCCCCGCAGCCACGCGTGTAATGACCGGCCATGCACTGCCCCTTGAGGGGGCGGGCCCGAGGGCGGGGGCGGGGGCGGCTCCCCTCACCACTACGCCATCCAATCTGAACACCGGAGACTGATCACGCGCAAGCGAATCCGGTGTGCGCTCGCGCGCGGACTCGGTGACCGCCACGGTGGACGCCGCGAGGTCTGCGCGTGTTTTGGATTGCTCGCTTGCGCGCCCGATCTCATCGGCCGGGGCTGGAGCTGGCGGCGGTCGACGCGTCGTTGCTTTCTCTCTTGACGGGGCTGGCGCCCTCGCGCTCCGGTTCTCCGCGATGACGATCGGCTGGGCAATCGGCTCGGCGGCGATCGGTTGCTGCTTGTCAGCCGCGGATTCCCTTCCGGGACCGCGCAGCAGATAACCGACGCCAAGCGCAAGGACGATCGACGCGGCCCAGGCGAACGGCATGCGGACGTGCCAGGGGCGCCGTGCGGGTGTGCGGCGAATCTGCTCGAACGGTGGCGTGGGACGCTCCAGCGGCCGCGCCCGGCCCAGCACCGCACTCGCCCGATCGCGCAATGCGCGCTCGTCGGCGAGCGCCGTGCGACACGTCGCGCATTGCGCGACATGCGCTTCGAGCGTCGCCCGATCACCGGAGGGCAGCTCGCCGTCGAGGTACGCGTGCAGCGTTCCCTCATCCACGTGCGACATGCTCTCCTCCTTCCTGTCCGGCATCATAGGCCTCGACTAATCTCCGGCGCGCGCGCGCCAGCGTGGTTCCAATCGCGCCGCGCGCCAGTCCCGTCTGCGCGGCGATTTCGTCATACGACATTCCGGCATCCCACAAGAGCAGCGCCTCGCGATCGCGCGGCGTGAGCTGGTCGAGTGCCGCGCGAACCCGCGTGCGCTGGGTGTCGGCATCGATCTCGTCTTCCGGCGCACTGTGCACGGCATCCGGCTCGCTCTTGAGCAGCGTGAGATGCCGTTTCTCTCGCGCGGCCCGGCGGGCCTCGTCACGCGCCATGTTTGCCGCCACCACAAAGAGCCATCCGCGTGCGTTCTCCGGTCGATGAACCAGTGCCCGCGCAAACGCCTCCTGGGCGAGATCCTCTGCGCGCTCGGCGTCCCAGACCTTGCGGTACAGGAAGCGCACGAGCGCGGGATAGGTGTTGCGATACACGTCAGCGAGGTCTTCGGGCATGAGACTAATGCGAAATTCGGAATGCGAAATGCGAAATGAACGTTCCACAGGTCGAGACACTGGCCGTGAAATTCCGCATTCCGCACTTCGCATTTCGCATTCGATTATTCCCGAAACTCCCGTACCAACCTCTCCAGCTCACCTGGAGAGAGCGTTGTTTTCCCACCAGTTTCAATCTTGATACTCGCACGCCGTCCGGCCACCAACACCGCCGGTTCGAGCACGGCGGCCTCCCGCAACTCTGGGACGGCCTTCAGTAGCGCGAAGTACGCGTCGCTGTAGGGAGCGATGCTCACCACCCGCAGCGAGTCGCCGTGACCGAGGTCGGTCCAGGTGCCGTCGCGCATGATGAACAGCCGGCCCCCGATGCGCTGCGTCGGGTTGATCCCCGACCGTGCGCGACGCATTTCATCCAGCTCCGACACGTTGACGGTCCCCCTCACCGCGACACCATCGATGTGCACCGCATCGGCCATCGATTTCTCCTGCGCCGCCCGTCCGACATACCCCGCCCCCGCCTGATCGGCCGGCGCCGCGGCCGGAGCCTGGAGCACGCGATTCTCCGCTTGGCGCCGCAACGCGATCGTGGGTTCCTGCACGAGATAGGACGTGTACTCGGTCAAGATGCCGTATCGCAGCGCGAGCTGCTTCAAGGCGTCCATGACTTCGCGCGTCTGACCATGTAGACGAATCTCGCGCGACAGGGCGCCCGCTTTGCGAGCGGCCCAAAGCTGCTCGATGTAGCGCGCGTCGCCGTTCTCACGATCAGCGAATGTCGTGCGGAACTCCTCCTGGCGACCGTTCCGTCGCCCGCTCACCGTCACGGACTGCTCCTCGCTCCCCGCTCCCCGGTATCTACCGAGTACCACCATCTCATCGCCGGCGAACAGGTCAGACAGGTTGCCGGGCTGAAGATCGTAGAGCTCGACGCCAGAGCCTGCCGCGATCGTGACGTCGGTAAGCACGGGACTCGCGACCTTCGCCGCCAGCGCCCCGACGGCCCGCTCGATGTTCTCACCGGGGCGGATGTACTCGGTGGTGCCGCGGGCGCGTTCCGTGAGCCGGTCGAGCAGGAACGTGTTCACGTCGTCGCCGATGCCGAATGAAAACACGCGGAACCTGCCGCGCCCCTGCTCGGCACGCTCGGCAATGCGCTCGGGATCGGTCTCTCCGGTGCTCGCCTGGCCGTCGGTGAGAAAGACGACGACACCGAGCGATTGCTCCGCCGGCGATTCGGCGAACGCCTCCGCCAGCGCCCCGGCGATGTTGGTCCCACCTTCCGCGTCCAGACTCCGAATCCAGCTTTCCGCGTCGCGGCGCGCGTCGCTAGTCAGGTTGGTCCAGCCTTGCGCATAGCGCCGGACGCCGCCCGAGAACGCAACCAACCGGAATCGGTCGCCTTCGCGCATCGATGCGAGCAGCTGAATGAGCGCGGATTTGGCCTGCTGGATCTTTTCACCCGACATCGAGCCCGACACGTCGATCACGGCGACGAGATCGCGACGCAGCGCGGCGGCGTCTGCCGCTGCCCCCGGTGCGAGCAGGAGCATGAAGTATCCGTCTTCACCGACGGGATGGTGTGGCAGCAGCGACAAACCGACCAGGCCGCGTGCGAGCGGCAGCAGCAGCTCGAAGTCTCCCCCAGCGGCTCCATCCGCGAGC
>DASWCE010000222.1:0-3603 GCA_036390255.1 Gemmatimonadales bacterium
GTCGTTGGGATCTATATCCTCCGCCGGCGACGTCCAAAATGAGCCTCCGTCGCTGGATCATCCAGGGGCGCGTTCAGGGCGTGGGGTTCAGGTGGTTTGTCATGCGTGAAGCGCTGCGCCTCAAGCTGGGCGGCTTCGCGCGCAATCTCCCGGATGGATCGGTTGAAGTAGTTTCTGAAGGACCTGACGCGGCACTTGAGCAATTCGAGGAGCAGCTCCGTCGCGGCCCCTCGCATGCGCGTGTCGACGACGTCCAACGACTTCAAGTTCCAGTTGAACTGGATATCCCGAGGTCCTTTGACATCCGATAAATCGCAGCTCGTCGACGAGCTCAAGGGGACGATCCGCGACGTCAAGAATTTCCCGAAGGCCGGGATCATCTTCAAAGACGTCACCCCGGTGCTGCTCGACGCGAAGCTATTCGCCCAGACGGTTCACCTCATGGCGGAACCGTACCGTGACACTCGGATCACACGGGTAGTCTCGATCGAATCGCGGGGCTTCTTATTCGGTGCGCCAATCGCACTCGAGCTCGGGGCGGGGCTGGTGCCCATTCGGAAGCCGGGCAAGCTCCCGGCGGCCACGCAGCGCATCGAATACGCACTAGAGTACGGCACCGACGCGCTCGAGATGCACCATGATGCCGTGCAGCCAGGGGACCGCGTGCTTGTCGTGGACGACGTGCTCGCCACGGGCGGCACGGCGAACGCCGCGGCGCAGCTGGTGGGAGGCACCGGCGCGGCAGTCGTCGGATTCAGTTTTCTGATCGAGTTGGATTTCCTGAAGGGCCGGCAGCGCCTACAGGGTAGGCGAGTCGAGGCCTTGCTGCACTACGCCTAACTCACGTAGATTTCGCCGCTTACGCCACCGGCGGCTCCGGGTGAGCCCCTGTAGCTCAGGTGGATAGAGCAGCGGTTTCCTAAACCGTTGGCCGGGTGTTCGAGTCACCCCAGGGGCATGCGACCACAAATGTGGAATGATCAATGATCATTGATCGTTGAACATTGAACATTGATCATTCTCCGAAGGAGCAATGGCGACGCAAACGGCAGCACCCACCGGCAAGCCCGGCTCGAAGGCTAACCTCGCGGCAGTGCCACTAGCGGCTCAAGGGACCGCGTTTTCCGATCGCGCCGTCGCCTGGGTCAGAGCGCACCGACAGCTGGCCTCGTGGGCTGGCACGATTGTCGTGATCGCCGCGGCGTTGTTTCTCTGGACGCTGTCGACGAAGCGACGGGCCGAGGAGATCGCGAGCCGCAATCTGGCGGGCGCACGATTTGCGTTCGACAATCAGAACCTGCCGCTCGCGGCGAGCGAGTTGGCCAAGGTCGTCGAGGACTATTCCGGCACCAACGCGGCGCAAGAAGGCCGCCTGCTGCTCGCGAACGTGCGGCTGCTGCAGGGCCAGCCGCCGCAGGCCGTCGCGGTGCTCAAGGACTACGCCGGCGGTGCCGGCAAGCCTTACCGGGCGCAGGCCTACAGCCTTTTGGGAGCCGCCTACGAAAACATGGGGCGCACACGGGAGGCTGGAGACGCCTACGAGAAGGGTTCAGCAGCGGCCCGCCTCGACTTCCTGAAGGCTCAGCTGTTGGCGGATGCCGGTCGAGCTTGGACCACCGCGGGTGACACGGCGAGGGCAGTGGCGGACTACCGCAGAATCGTGCAGGAATTCTCGAAGGAGGCGGCCGCTACAGAAGCCAAAGTGCGGCTCGCCGAGCTCACGAAGGGATCAATCCCGAAATAGATTCTAGCATGTTTGAGTCGTATAATAGATGTTATGTTAAGTTGATGCGTGTGTGAATGTGGACAAGCGACTCAAGTAATCACACCTCTGAACACCATTCTCCCCTCTCCAGCAAGCCAGACATCCTCGTAGCACCCGGTGCTTGCCTTGGTTGCTCGCACGCCAAGGATTCGGTCACTACGGCTCTGAATGTTGATGGGTAGCCGTCCCAGTCCCCATTCCTGGATGGCGCACCCAGCGCCGACGGCGCCGGTGCCGCACGCCAACGTCTCGCCTTCGATCCCGCGTTCATAAGTCCGCATTCGCCAGGTTCCGTTCTCGTCAGCCGAAATGAAGTTGACGTTGGCCCCCTCGGGCGCCAGCGCCGGATCGAACCGCAGGGCCCGCCCGCGCTCCATCAGCGCGACCTGATCCACCTCATCGACGAGAACGATGAGATGCGGCACGCCCACGCGGCTGAGCACGGCCTGGCGCTCACGGCCGACGAGCCCAAGACCGGGCACGGCTGCGGGCGCTTCTACGGGTGCGAGATGGAGCTCGGCGCGACCGCCGTTGAGGCTACGGCCCTGATAGGTCCCCGCGTCGGTCTCCAGCTCGATGCCATCAGCGGGACCAATGGACAGATGTGCCGCCAGCGTGGTGCTGCAGAGCGCCGCATTGCCGCACATCGCGGCGTGGGAGCCATCGGCGTTGTAGTAGATCATGCGCGCCGCACCGGCGTGTGAGCCCGGTCCCACGAACACGATCCCGTCCGCACCGATGCCCATGCCGCGCGCGCATACCGCCTGCATGTCCTGGGGCGTCCACTCCGCCGGTGACGATACGCGCGCGTCAAGCATGACGAAATCGTTGCCCGATCCCGTCATCTTGTAGACCGGAAGACCGATCAGATGCGTCCGAACCAGGTCATGAGCCGGAGGCGCGGCACCTTCCACACGGCCTCCCGAACGATGGCCCGATTCATCTTGCTCTGCCCCTCTGTCCGGTCGACGAACACGATCGGGATCTCTCGCAACTTGAACCCTTTTCGCCATGCACGAACGCTCATCTCGATTTGAAAGGCATACCCGTTGGAAACTACCTGCGAGAGGTCAATCGCCTCGAGGACTCGCCTGCGAAAGCACTTGAACCCCCCCGTAAGGTCCCAGATTCGAAGACCCGTGAACCAGCGGGCGTAGATATTGGCCAGATACGATAGCATCAGGCGGCCCATCGGCCAATTGACCACCGTCACCTTCCCGTCCAGGTACCGCGAGCCAAGCACGAGGTCCGCATCCTGAATAGCTCTGAGAAACTCCTTGAGGTGTGCGGGATCGTGTGAGAAGTCGGCATCCATCTCGAACACATAGTCGTATCCCCGCTCCAGCGCCCATTTGAAGCCCGTGATATACGCCGTCCCCAGTCCCAGCTTGGCTTCACGATGCAGCGCGTGCACTCGCGGATTGGCGCGAGCCATGCTATCCGCGATCTGCCCCGTCCCGTCCGGTGATCCATCGTCGACGATGAGGACGTCCAGGCGCGGATCCTGCTCCAGTACCTGCAGCACGAGCTGAGGGACGTTCACGGCCTCGTTGTACGTCGGAATCACGACGAGCGCGCGCTCAGGCACTCGCCGGTCTCCGCCGCCAGGCCGGGGGTACGAGGAAGCCGGTGATCACGATCAGCAGGCTCACGAGCCCGATCGCAAGGCCACGCGCAATCGCGCGCGAGTGATAGCTCAGCTCGAGCCGGCGCGCGCCCGCGGCCACGGGAATCGTCAGGAGCGAATTGTCCCCCCGGAGGACTTGCCCCGGCCGCCCGTCGACGGCGACCGACCAATCGAGATACCAGTTCTCGGCGATCAGGACGTAGCTCGAGTC
>DASWCE010000223.1:0-25399 GCA_036390255.1 Gemmatimonadales bacterium
TCGGATAGTCAGAGAGAAATCCCGGTTCTCGACGGGCACACCGTGACGCGGATTGCTGTCTTCTTTGACGGAGCCACGCTCGGTTCGGCCGTCCGGCTCGTGAATCACGACATGCGACGTTTCTGGACGATCACGCCGGCCAGTGACGTATTTCCACATTCCACCGCACCCCTAAGCCGCGCGAAACGGTCATTGCGAGTTGGGTGGGGCGTCTTGCTCACTCTCTTGGTCGTCTTCCAGTTCCTACCCGCCTTCGTCAGCTCCCCGATCAGGTCCGGCGTTCGGACCGTGCTTTGGGCAGTGTGTTCATTATTGGTCGTCGCTAAGTTCGTCCGCTATCTGCTGATCCGCCGGGCCAACAAAGCTGCTGTGCAGTTGTTTCGGAAGAACGACGCCGACTTCAAACGGTTCGACGCCGAGTGTGACGAGTTCGCTCGTTCCCTGCTCGTTCGGTAGCGGTACCGAACATGCTCATCATGTTATTGACGAGACCCCTACCAGCAGACAGCAGCAGTGAAAGCAGAGTGAAAGGTCCAACGGAAAGTGAGGGGTAGCTACGGGCTCAGGAAACCACTGATTCGTGCTTGGTAGTACCCACTAGTATCTGTTGGTCCCGCCTAGCCAAATTACTCTTAATCAGTACGTTCTCGGTTCGATTCCGAGTCGGCCCATCGCATTCGGCGCGCTAGCGCGGCAGGCTCGCTCCCACCTGCAGAAAGCTGACCGTCGCGCTGCTCGCGGCCTGCCCGCCGTTGAACTTCACGTCACCGCCAAACACGCCAACCGAATAATGAACGAACGGCGGGCCGAGCGTTCACGCGCCTGACTGAGCACGAGCTATTTTTTTCTGGAAACCGTTCCTATTGCGTTGATCAAATCGCCCAGGTCGTAGGGCTTCGTCACAGAAGGCTGTCCACAGTTCTCCAAAAACGACCGCGTCTCGCCGCGCGCTTGATCGCCCGTCACGAACACGAACCGCTTCGCGATGAGCGGCCGGCTGTTGACGAGCTGCTCGTACATCGCGCGGCCGCCGAGCCGTGGCATCTGCAGGTCCGTTACGATCGCATCGAACGCGTTGTCCCGGTCGCCCAGGCGCTCCATGGCCTCGAGTCCATTCTCGACGGCGACCACCTGGTGGCCTTCACGCTCGAGCAGCAACACCATCGCCTGCCGGTTCACCGCATCGTCGTCGACGACGAGGATCCGCATGCGCGGCAGATTCTCGGCGGGCGCGGCGTGCGCCGGCTGCGCGCCCAGCAGGCTGCGCGGCAAGGTGACGACGACCTCGGCCCCGGCGCTGCCGCCGCGCGGCCGCAGGCGCAGGCTCCCGCCCGCCGACTGCGCGAGGGCCCGCGCGAGCGCAAACTCGACCTCACCGCCACCGCCTGATTGCGTAAAGCGGAACGGCGATGTAAGGCGCTGTTCCGCCTCCACCGCCAACGGCGTGCCCGAGTCCCACAGCGACACGACGACCGAAGGCCCGGTTGCAATCGCGGCGAGCCGCAGCTCGCGCGGCGGCTGTGAGGCGCGCAGGCGCCGCAGTGCGAAGTCGAGCAGCTTCGTGAGCATCTCCGTGAGCTGCGCCATGGGGCAGGCGACCATCGGCAAGTCTGCGGGGACCGATCGCGTCAGCTTCACCCCGAGCTCGCGGAACGTCGAGTCGCGCTCCGCCAGCACACCGTTGATCACGACCGCCGCATCGCACGGCTCGGCGGCGCCGGCCGGATGCGTCGCGAGCTCGAGGAAATGGCTCGTGATTTCCGCCGCGCGCCGGACTTCGCCGTGGAGCAGCACGAGCGCGCGCGCGCGCTCAGGATCGAGGGGGCTGCCGTGCAGCAAATCGGCCAGGCCGCCGATCGCGGCGAGCCGGTTGTTCAGCGCGTTGAGAACGTTGGCGGAGCCTTCGTCGAGCACGACGTGCCTGACTGAGGCGGGTGTGGAGAGTTTCAACGTCGGTGGCGGCTGTGACGGAGGCGCGGGACGCGCCTGCGGCACCGGCACCTGTTTCAGCCGGCCCAACAGGTAGCCGATCAGAGCACCGACTACAGCGCCGAAGCCGAACGCGACCCAGAGCTCCATGCCGAAAAGCTATGCGCCGTGCGAGTTTGCGCGAGCAGCCGAACATCACACCCGCGCCGAGACGGCGATCACGCGAGCGGTTGCTTCGCAGTCGGGTGTGGTCTAGGTTTCTGGCGCCGCCCTGGTGGTGGAACTGGTAGACACGCTGTCTTGAGGGGGCAGTGCCGCAAGGCGTCTCGGTTCGAATCCGAGCCAGGGCATCCCTCGGTTAGCCAAACCGTTTCACGGCGCGTTCGCGCGCCTTGCGAGCATCCTCTTCCCGGTTCCGGGGTGGGGCCTTCGTCGTCAGCGCATCGATCAACCGGCGGGCAATCATGGTGACATCATCCACGGCGGCATCGAACGCCGCCTCGTTGGCGTGCGACGGATGCGTCGTGCCGCTCAGTTTGCGCACGAACTGCAGCGCCGAGGCGCGAATCTCGTCATCGGTGGCGGGCGGCTCGAAGTTGGCCAGCGTTTTGATGTTTCGGCACATGACGTTCCTCTCAGATCGCAAGGGTCACGCCCCGAGTCTACTCCCTAAGTAGGCCTACCACAATGGGATTAGCGCGTGTCGATTTCTGCGCAGCTCGTTCGACGTCTAGGTGAAGGCAGATCGGACCTGGACCTCAAAGAAAGCGAGACGGCGATGCGATTCCTGGTGATGGTGAAGGGCAACAAGGAATACGAGGCGGGCGCCATGCCCAGCCAGCAGGAGCTGACGGAGATGGGGAAGTTCAACGATGAGCTCGTCAAGGCGGGCGTCATGCTCGCCGGCGAGGGGCTGCAGCCATCGTCGAAGGGCGCGCGCATCAGCTACTCGGGCAGCAAGCGGACAGTGCGTGACGGGCCGTTCACCGAGGCCAAGGAGATGGTCGCTGGGTTCTGGATCTGGCAAGTGAAGTCGCGCGCGGAAGCGCTGGAGTGGGCGAAGCGGATTCCCTTCAATGACGGTGAGGTCGAGCTCCGCCAGGTCTTCGAAGCCGAGGACTTCGGCGCGGAATTCACTCCCGAGCTACGCGCTCAGGAAGAGCGGCAGCGTGCGGCGATCCAAGAGAATAAGCAACGCTCGGGGAAATAACCATGCGATTCATGACCATCGTGAAGACTCGCGAGACCGGCGCGCCGTCCGGCAGATGATGGATGGGCCGCCAGAAGGTTGCTGAGACCATCGATGCGGTCTGGCGGATCGAATCTGCCAGACTCATCGCCGGGCTGGCCCGCATCGTCGGTGACATTGGTGTCGCCGAGGACCTGGCGCAGGACGCGCTCGTCGCCGCGCTGGAGCAGTGGCCCGAGTCGGGCGTGCCGGACAATCCGGGCGCCTGGCTCATGGCAACAGCCAAGCATCGCGCCATTGATCATCTGCGGCGCGGCAAGATGCAAGACAGGAAGCACGATCATCTCGGGCGTGAGCTCGAAGAACGACAGGTCAGTCCCGAGTCGGCGCTGGCGGCGGCCATCGACGATCACGTGGGCGACGACTTGCTGAGCTTGATCTTCACGGCCTGTCACCCGGTCCTCACGACGGAAGGGCGCGTCGCACTCACCTTGCGACTGTTGGGCGGCCTGACGACCGACGAGATTGCCCGTGCCTTCCTCGTTCCGAAGGCGACGATTCAGCAGCGCATCGTGCGCGCCAAACGGACCCTCGCAGCCGCCCATGTGCCCTTCGAAGTGCCACGCGGCGCGGCGCTCACGGCCCGGCTCGAATCTGTGCTCGAGGTCATTTATCTCATCTTCAACGAAGGCTACTCGGCAACGGCGGGGGAGAACTGGGTTCGGCCCGCGCTGTGCGAGGACGCGCTGCGTCTCGGCCGCATCTTGGCCGAGCTGGCGCCAGAAGCGGCCGAGGTGCATGGACTCGTGGCGTTGATGGAGATCCAGGCGTCGCGCTTGCACGCGCGGGTGAGTCCCGCTGGTGAGCCGATCCTGCTGCTCGATCAGGACCGAGGCCGCTGGGATCATCTCCTGATCGGCCGCGGTCTTGCAGCGCTCGAGCGCGCCGAAGCGCTGGGCGGGGCGTATGGCCCCTACACGTTCCAGGCGGCCATCGCCGCATGCCATGCGCGCGCCCGTGCGCCCGAGGAGACGGATTGGACGCGAATCGTGGCGCTGTACGACGGACTCGCCCAACTGATGCCCTCCCCGATCGTCGAGCTGAACCGGGCCGTGGCGCTCGGCATGGCGTTCGGGCCGGCCGCGGGCCTTGAGGTGGTCGATTCGCTGACGAAGGATCCGGCGCTGGCCGGGTATCATTTGCTCCCGAGTGTCCGCGGGGATCTCCTGGCGAAGCTCGGCCGTTTCGAAGAGGCGCGCGCTGAGCTAGCGCGCGCCGCGTCGCTCACCCAAAACGCCCGCGAGCGCGAACTCTTGCGGAAGAAAATGGAGGCTCTGTGAAAAAGGAGTGGGCACCGCAGCTGCTGAGCATCCTCAGAATCGTCGTTGCCTTTCTCTACTTCCAGGTCGGTTCAGCGAAGTGGTTCGCGTTTCCGGCTCCGATCCTGCCGGGCGGTGGAGTCGCCCCAGTCGGCTCGCTCATCTGGTTTGCCGGGATCATCGAGGTCGTCGGCGGCACACTCTTCCTCCTCGGCCTCTTCACTCGGCCCGTTGCTTTCATCCTGTCCGGCGAGATGGCGTTCGCGTATTTCATCGGGCATGCGGGTCACGGCTTCTGGCCGGTCCTGAACCAGGGCGCGCCGGCGGTCTTCTACTGCTTCACCTTCCTTTATTACTCCGCGGCTGGCGCCGGACCCTGGAGCCTCGATGCGCTGCTCGCACGGCGCCGTTCCGCCGTCCCCGCGCTCTAGATGACGGAGGTCGCGGCTTCGACGTCGCGCTACGATCGCTCGATCGTGGAAGGACCGCTGCGGCCGGCGGTGTGGAAAATCGCGTGGCCTACCATGCTGACGAACGCCATCGGCGGCTTGCAAGGCATGGTTGACCACGTGCTCGTCGGCAATCTCGTCGGCTACAAGGCCAATGCCGCGATCGGCGTCAGCTGGCAGATCTTCCTGGTCGTCATCGTCTTCATCTCATCGCTGTTCACCGGCATGAGCGTGCTGGTGGCACGATTCGCCGGAGCGGGGGAGCCGGAGAAGGTCGACCGCGTCGTCTACCAGGCGTTCCTCACCGCGATCGGGCTCGCGCTCGGCATCCTGGCACCGGTGGGCTACTTGGTCACCCCTTGGCTGCTCGACCTCGTCAACGCCGCCCCGGCGGTGAAAGCCGAGGCGTTGCCGTATCTGCGCATCATGTTCGGCTTCTCGAGCGGCATGATGATCTTCTTCATGCTGGGCGGCGCGCTGCGCTCGGCGGGTGACGCGCGGACGCCGATGATCCTCGGCATCGTAATGACGGTCGTGAACCTGCTCCTCAACATCGTGCTGATCCGCGGGCTGGGGCCGATCCCCTCATTCGGCACGCGGGGCTCGGCGATGGGCACGTGCATCACGGCCGGGCTCGTGGCGATCTACGCGCTCTGGAAGTTGTGGACCGGCGGCTGGGTGGTCGCGTTCCCGCGTGGCCAAGGCTGGGGACCGGACTGGTCGATCATCCGCGAGCTGTTCCGCTTTGGGCTTCCGACCGGGATTCAGGGGATCGCGATGAACATCGGCGGCGTCTTGATGCTGTCGTTCATCGGATCGCTCGCGCAGAGCGCCGCCGCGCAGGCCGCGTTCGCGGTCTCTTACACCGAGCTGTTTTCACTGATCACGTGGACATCGGTGGGATTGATGGGTTCGGCGGCGGCCGTGGCGGGGCAAAATCTTGGTGCGGGGCATCCGGACCGCGCCAACGAGGCCGTGCACATCGCTGCGCGCTACGGGCTGTCGGTCGCCGCATGCGTCGGTCTCTTCTTTCTCTTTTTGCCGCGGCAGCTACTCGCGGTGTTTGGGATGCATGACGCCGTCGTGGTCGATGTTGGGGTACAACTGCTCCGGGTGCTGAGCGTCTCCGGCCTCTTCATAACTGTGGCCCTGGCATTCACAGGCGGGTTGCAGGGTACGGGGGATACGAAGAGTCCGCTCTATATCTCGATGATCTCGCAGATTCTCGTGCCGCTCGGCATCTGCTTCGTCATGCAGCAGACGGGGACGCTCGATCCGATCGATATCTGGCTGGCGATTCTGGCGGGTCACGCGACGCGGTGCGTGTTGAGTGTGCTGCGCTTCAGGCAGGGACAGTGGAGGCAAATTGTTGTCAATGTCCAATGATCAATGATTATTGATCATTGATCATTCCAATCGGCCAGTCGTCCCGATGATGGCGCGCGCGCTATCGACCTGCCCCCAGGTGTTCCAGAGCAACACGCCACGGACCTTGTCGTCCTTGAGGTAATAGATCACGCCTTCGCGGAACCGCTCTTTCCAGACGCTATCCGTTTGCAACCGTGGATCCAGCTCTCCCACCGCTTCATAGCCGAGCGCAAAGAGGTCCGAGTAAAAGAAGGGCAGGTGCGTGTAAGGCGCGCCCTTGCCGGCCATCGAACGGCCGGCCGCGGCGCCCATCGTGTTGGCGTTGTCCTCATGCTCGACACGGATCCGCGTCCCGAGTGCGGGATTGAAGAAGTTGGCGACGTCGCCGGCGGCGTAGACGTCCGGAGCGCTGGTCCTGAGCAGTTCGTCCACGACGATGCCGTTCTCCACGTGCAATCCCGCTTGCTCGGCGAGCTCCACGTTGGGCACGATACCGAGGCCGGCAACGATCACGTCGACCGGAATGTCTTTGCCATGCGTCGTTTTCACGATGACTTTGCTGGCGCTCTGCTGCAGATTGGCCAGGCCCTCACCTGTCCGCACGTCCACACCCTGCTCGCGGTAATAATCGACCAGAAACTTCGAGAGATCGGCGGGGAAGACTCGCGCCCCGATGCCCTCCTCGGGAACGATCATCGTGACGTCTCGACCCACCAGTTTTAGAGCTGCACCAATCTCGGAGCCGATGAATCCACCGCCGAGGACCGCGAAGCGCAGCGTCTCGTTCGCGAGAGCGCGGAGGCGGAGATAGTCATCGAACGTCCTGTAGTAGATGATCTGGCCGGTCTGGAACGCCAGCCGGCGCGGTGTGCCCCCCGTGGCAAGGAGGAGCTTCTCGTAGGAAATGTTGTTTCCGCGATCGTCGGTGACGGTGTGTTGTTTCGTGTTGATCGCGGTCACTCGCCGGCCCAGCCGCAGGTCGACACCGATCGTTTCTGTCCCGCGCCATACGGTCTTTGCGGGATCGTCGCCTTTCCACAGGCCTTTCGAGAGCGGCGGGCGATTGTAGGGCGGGTGCGGATCGGAGGAAACGATGCCGATGCTGCCTTGAGCATCGGCCTCGCGAATCGCGCGGGCGGCGGCATCGGCGGTCATGCCGCCGCCGATGATCAGGTAACGGTAGCTCGACACTCAAGCGCTCGCGGCGATCTCGAACGCACAGCGGGGGTGATCGCCGCGCTGGCAGCGTTCGGTCACCGCTGCGCCAACGACTTCTTCCACCAGCGCCTTGCCCAGCTCGCACATTTCCGGATGGCCTGACGTCACGGCGGAGAGGGGGCATCCGTAGCCGTGCAGACGCCAGCCGTCGGGCGTCTGTTCAAGCTCGACGTCGCCACCGAGCTCGCGAAACGCCCCCGCGGCAGCCTCCATCCGCTGCTGTCGGTTTGTCGCGTCGGGCGCGCGGGCGGCCGCCTGCGCCCCAACGGCACGCAACAGCTCGATGGCGCGCTCGCGGCCCTCGGTCCGAACGATCGCTTCGACCAGCTTGCCGAGCACCAGCGCGTACGCCTTGGGAAACAGCTCTTCACCTTCGCGGGTGAGGCCGTAGAGACGCGCCGGTTTCCCGCCCGTGTCGCGCTGGGTGCCGACGTCCTCGACAATGCCGTCGCGACGCAGCGCCGCGATGTGCATGCGCACGGCGTTGTCGGTCAGGCGCAGTGCCCTGGCTAGGCCTGCGATCGATTGGCGCGAACGCCGCAGCAGGCCGAGCAGCCGTGCCTGCGTTTCCCCGGTGAGCCGTGCAAGCCAGTTGGTCATGGCCTCAGAATACGCTGAAAGTATTGATTTGTCTAGTAATCACATCAAATACTTGACAAAGTGTGATTAGTCAGACAGCTTGAGCTGTCCACCAAAACCATCGAACACACACTGAGGAGGTTGGGATGTCCCGCTCCAGTCACTCGCTGCTCGTCGCGTTGAGTCTGGCCCTCGCCTCGTCGTTGCCGGCCCAGAACGCGGCGCCCGCTGCGGGGCCCGATCTGTCCGATCCCGAAGTCGCTCATGTCGCCGTCACCGCCAACAGCATCGACATCGACATGGCGAAGTTCGCCCAAACCCGCACGACGAACGCCGCCGTGAAGCAATTCGCCGCCACCATGATCACCGACCATACGGCGGTAAACGCCCAGGCTGCGGCGCTGGCCTCGAAGCTCGGCGTCACGCCTGCCGACAACGCCGTCAGCCAGTCACTGCTGACGGGCGCGAAGCAGGCGCGCGCGTCCCTCGAGCCCCTGCACGGCGCGGCATTCGATCGCGCGTACATTGATCGCGAAGTCGCCTATCATCAGGCCGTCCTCGATGCCATCGACAAGGTCCTGATCCCCACGACGGAGAATGCGGAGCTCCGCAAACTGCTCACGGAAGTTCGTCCCGCGATCGCGACGCACCTCGAGCATGCCAAGCAGCTCCGAAGTCAGTTGGGCGGGACGGCCCGGAGCAGCAAGTGATCCTCTGGCTGCTCTTGCTGCTGGGTCTGAGTAAAGCACCGACGACCCACACGGTCGAAATCCGCGGGATGGAATTCCATCCCGCGGTCCTCACCGTGGTGGTGGGGGACACGGTCGTCTGGATCAACCGCGATATCGTGCCCCACACCGCGACTGGCAGCGGCCGCACGACATGGGATACGGGCCAGCTCCTACAGGGGCAGACAGGTCGTTACGTCGCGAGCAGTCGGGGGACCAAGCGGTACGCTTGCACCTTCCATCCCACCATGCACGGCACGCTGATCGTCCGCTGAGATCAGAATATGGCTAGGAGCTGGGCCTCGAGCTCTGTCCCCGTGAAGCCCGGCTCGGACTTGTGGATCGCGTCGACGAGCAGCCGAATGCTCTCGCCAGCGGAGAGCAGGTTGATTCCCGCCGTGGTGTAGGTGAGGACTGTAGTAGTGGTCGTCACGCCTGCGGTACGAGTGTCGCGCAGGCGCTCCCACTTGAGCACCGGCTGGAGCCACGGACGCGGCTTGTACGAGGCCAGCAGGTAGCCGCCGCGCGCATCGACGGTCGTCGTGCTGTTGAACGGTCCACGGCGCGCCAGGAACTCCCCTTCCACGATGGCGCCGTGATCGATCCACCGTGCGTCGTATCCCCAGCGATGGTCGCCACACTGTCCCAGGTATTTCGCCGCCACCGCAAGCCGCGGGAGCGGGAACACCGTGAGACGCCCAATCGCCATTTCGCGCCCGTCGGGGTTCGTCAGGCGGTTCGAGCCCTCGCCGTTCACGAGCGCACCCGTGAAGGTCAGCGCGTGACCCACGGCGAGCTGTCCGAGCAGACCGATGTCGCGCCGCGTGGTGTGACGGTCGATCGGTTGCGAGCGGTTGGCCGTCTGGAGCAAGGAGAAGGGCGTGAGGTATTCCAGGGAGAACGGCGTGCGGAATTGCCCAACGATCACGGCCGGATGCAGCGCGCGCGGACCACGCGCGTCCAGCGTGCCGGGTGGCACGACCTGGATGTAGGCGTCTGTCAGCAGGATGGCTGGCACCGTATCCGCGCGCGCCAAGCCCGTGGCCGAGAAGTCCGCCTGGACTCGGAGGGCTGCGAAGGGAGCGGGTCGCACTTGCGCCGTGAGCCGCGCGCGGTTGACGATGGCCGTAAGGGTGTCCCGCCGCAGCGTCTGCCGCGCACTCAGATATCCGCCGAGCCGCAGCTCATGCGACAGCGTGTGGAGGTCGAGCACTGGCGAGGGAGCGAGCGGGTAGGGGCTGGCGGGGCCGGCCGCCGCCTGCACAAGAAGCGCGAGGGCGATCACCACTGGTCGGGCTTCCCGGCATCGGGCACGAACAGGCTTTGCCCGAACCGTGCCTTGCCGAATTCCCCGATGAGCCGCTGCGTCGCGGTGTCGACGAGGAAGTCCGCGAATGCGCGGCCACCCGCAACGTTGATGCGGGGCGCGTTCTTCGGGTTCGGCTCGAGGACGTGGTACACGTTGTAGAGCTCCGGATCGCCCTGCACGAGCGATACCAGGTCGATCTTGCTCTTCCAGGCGAGATAGGTCCCGATGTCCGTCAACGTGTAGGCTTCCTTCTCGCTCGCCATCTGGAGCGTCGCGCCCATGCCCTGGCCCGACTCGATGTACCACGCTTGGCCGTGCGGTTGCGCGAGGCCGGCCTTGCGCCACAGCATCCGCTCGCGCTGTTCGGTGCCCGAGTTGTCTCCACGCGAGACAAATGGGACTCGGGCGTTGGCGATGCGCCGCAGGGCGGCGGCGGCGTCCGGCATCCCGCGCAGGCCCGCGGGGTCCGCGGCGGGACCGACGACGACAAACTCGTTGTGCATGACAAGCCGCCGGCGCACGAAGTAACCGGAGTCGACGAGCGCGCGCTCAGCCTCGGGTGCATGCACGAGCGCCACGTCCGCGTCACCGCGCTGAGCCAAGGCGAGCGCTTGCCCCGTCCCCACCGCGATGAGCTTCACGCGATATCCGGTGCGCGCTTCGAATCGCGGCACCAAGGAATCGAGGAGTCCGGTATCGCGGGTGGACGTCGTGCTCGCGAGGACGACCTCGCGCGTCTGGAGACGCAAGGCGGCGACCCAGACGAGAGACAACAGGATCAGTGTTTTCTTCAACGTCAGCATGGAGGTGGGGAAAAAACCTACGGCGGGTGTGTACGATAGGCAATATCGTGCCTATCGTCACCCGAATGCTTTCTGAAACGCCGCATCACTCGAGCGCAGCGCTGTCCGCCGCCACCGCGCGAACAACCGTTTGAGGCGGCGCGCGTCGGCCGTGAGGCGGGCCCCGCCGCCGCCGCGGCGCCCGCCCCGAGTGGTGGTGAGCACTTTGGCGCCGAGCACGCGCTCCATGGCCCGAATGCGGTTGAGACACGTGCGATAGCTCCAGCCGACCTCGCGGCCTGCTGCCCGGATCGTCCCGGTCCGCTCCACGGCTTCGAGAAAGCGGAGGTAGCGTGGCCCCATCAGGAAGGCACCATTCCAATTGAGCCACAGCTTGTGACGCGGCTTCAAATGCGCGCGCAGGGCGAGGCGCTTCAACTCCCGGTCTTCTTGGCGAGGTCGACCGGCGGATTGTAAATGATGCGATAGGGGCTATCATCGCCCTTCAAGACCTTCACGGCGTCCGATGCGGCGAGCTGCCGCCATTCCCCGGCCGGTGTTTTTTTCCCGCCACACGCTGCCGCGAGCGCGAGTGCGGTTACGAGCAACATGGTTCGCATACGGCCTCCGTTCACTCTTCCCGGCGCGCGTCGTCGGACGGCGCGCCCTCAGCCAGCCACGAGCGGAAGGACACGGCATCCCGAGCCAGACGCCACTCCTCGAAAATGGACAGCGCCATCGCGCGCACGCCACCCTCCGCCGCCCCGGCTGCGGCGCATTGCTCGAGCAGCCAACCCTCGAACGCCTCGGGCTCCGGATCGGCGGCGACGGCGCGCTCGAGCAAGTCGCGTTTCACCGCCAGCCCGATCGCGTCGGGCGTGGTGTCGCGCTTGCGCCGCTTGCGCCGTCCTTCCGATGCGTCGAGCGCCGCCAAGAGCTCACGACAAACGTCGCCGGGGCGGCTCAGGTCGTCCAGAAGCCACTCCCGCGGGCGTCGATCCGAACCTGGAGCGCAAAGCCCGGCCGTTCCGGTTTGTGGTAGCCACGATCGAGCGCCGCGACGTCAAGTGCCACGGTCGCGGCGTCATCGAGCACCACGCCCCACCAGGGGAGTGCGCTGACCGTCGGCTCCGCCTTCAGGTAGCCCTTACATGTGTCGCACACCTCGACCTTGCGTGAGGTTTCTCCCTCTTCGGGCGCCAGGTAGCCGAGGTGCTCGTGGTGTGTCTCGCCGCAAAATGCGCAGCGTAGCCAGGGCAGCTCCCATGCCGTAGCGCAACGCCCGCAGCGCAGCCAGCGCTTCCGTTCGAGGCCGCGGAATTCGGCGAGGGTGGGCCAGGCCGCGCACACCGGACAGTAGCCCTCCCACCAGGCGGCGGAGACGGACCCGCCGATCGTCTGGGCGGCCGCGACGAGCAGCGGCAACGCCGCGACCTGAGCGACCACGCGCAGCGAGGAGGAATCTCCGGATGCGAGCGCGTCGATCCGCGCATCATCTTGGCAGACCGCCGCCTCGACGACCTCGACCGCGTCCAGACGATCGAGTGCGCCACCATTCAACGCGGCGATATCGGCGAGGCGTCGCACGAACCGACGGACTGCTCGGCTGTCGACGGCGATCTCGGCGCCCTGCAGCAGCGGCGCGCGCGCGGGTCGATCTGCGGTGGGGGCGGGAATCGCGGCGCGCCAGCGACCGACGTCCGCAGTCTCCGCCAAGGCCGCCTCGACCAGCGCCAGCCAGGTCTCAGACTCGGGGTTGTTCTGCCGGACTTGCGCGAGGCGCCGCGCAATCTCGGTGTCTAGCCGCCGGACGCGGGCAGCGGGCCAGAGCATTTCACCTTGGGGGTTCGACAGGGCGTCTTGTAGTACATCTTCGCACCCGCGTGGACCTGCACGATGGCGCCGTGGTTACCCGGATCGGCCCCAGGCCCGCCGCCGCGCGTCCGACTCGCTTCGGGACTCGCCGCACACGCTGCGAGCGCTACGACCGCCGTGACCGCTGCGACCGCCGCCTTCATCGCACCACCGCTCCCGCCGCGACGCGCTGGAACTCGATTGAATTGGACGCGAGGAGCACGACGAAGCGCAGGAGGAAGCCGCCGAGCAGGACCATAAGCGCGGGATTGCGGAGCGCGCCAGCACCCGCGGGGGCGGGTTTCAGATGAAGCCGCAGCGGCCACAGGATCCCCGCGCCGCCGACGCCGACGACGAGCAGCAAGCCCCAAACGCTCAGCCAGGCTTTGGCCACAGTTCCCAGGGACACGACGAACACGATCAAGAGGAGGAGCTCGACGACGAGCGTTCGCGCGTCGAAGGACTCGAGCCAGCGGAGCGAGCTTTGCGTCGCGCCGCGCCCGGGGGCGAACAGGACCAGTGCCGCCGCGCCGGTCGAGGCGCCGGAGGCCAGGAACAACGCGCCGAGCCACGGACTGTCGGCCCAAATTGGCCGGTTCGTGACCGACAGCAGCACGCCCGTGTAGCCGGCGAGGATGAAGCCGAACAGGCCCCCGACGGCGGCAATCAGTTTGGCGAACATTGTGCCGGTCTTGTCGCTGTACCACGAAACGAACGCGCACGCGCCGAACAGCAGCAGCGCCCACGCGCCGAACGAGATAGGCGAGAAGCTCTTGAACATGAGGTGCGGGAGATTGTTCGACTGGAACAGCATATGCCAGAAGCGGAGCGAGCGGCCGAGGTCCAAGGTCAACAGCGCACCCGACAGCACCGCGCCCCAGAAACCGAGCGAGTAACCCGTGCGAATCACCGGCCGGTCCTCCGGCCGCCCGAACCACTCGAGCAGCGCGGCGAGGAAGTAGGCGCCGCCGGCGATCCCGCCGATGAAGAAGTAGGGGATGATGTACCAGATCCAATGCGGCGATGCCGTGAAGTAGGTGTCAGGCATTGCCACTCCCGCCGCCGTTCCCGGCCCCCGCGACCTCCTCCACGCGCCGCTTGCGAATCCCCACGAGCGCGACCAGGCCGAGCACGGCGCCGGTCGCCGCTGAAAGCGCGCCGCTCTTCGGCAAGTTGCGGCTCGGCAGCTGGGGTTTTGCCGGCAAGCCGTATACCTCCGGATTGTCGACGAGCAGATAGAAGGAGTTCAAGCCACCCAACGGACCGTTTGGATCGTCTCCGTACAGCTGGGCGCGCTTCTCTCCCTGTGCCTTGAGCTGTTCCACGCGTTTCTGCGCCCGGACGCGCAGCTCGGCGATGGGTCCGAACTGGATTGAATCGGTGGGGCAGGCTTTGGAGCAGGCGGGTTCGAGGCCAACCTGCATGCGGTCGTAGCACAGCGTGCACTTCTGCGCAGTGCCGGACACGTGGTTGATGTCGATCACGCCGAACGGGCACGCGGCGATGCACGCGCGGCAGCCGTTGCACACGTCTGACTGGATCACGACGGTGTCGAACTCCGTGCGGATGATGGCGCCGGTCGGGCAGACTTCGATGCAGCCCGCCTGGACGCAATGCTTGCACACATCGCTCATCATCAACCAGCGGCCGTTGTACGGGCCATCGAACTGCTCGATGAACTTGACGTGCCGCCAATGGATACCGTCGAGCTTGCGCGTGTTGTCGTAGCTGTCGCCCGACATCTCGCGGATACCGCCATCCTCGGCGGGCAACTGATTCCAGTTCTTGCAGGCGACCTCGCACGCTTTGCAGCCGATGCAGATGGTCGTGTCAGTGAAGAACCCCATGGCTTCTGGCATATCAGGCTTTCTCCACGTTGCACACGAAAGCTTTGCCTTCGTGGATCGACACGTTGGGGTCGCCGACCCAAGCGGTGAGATCATTGACGACGTCGCCGATCGACAGCCCCGCCCAGCCCCAGTGCCACGGCATCCCGACGTGGTGAATGCGCTTGCCGGCGACTTGCATCACGCCGATGCGGTCGGTCACGAGCGCCTTGGCTCGCACGCGCGCGCGCGGCGTCGAGATGATGACCCAATCGGTATTGCGAATGCCCTTTTCCTCCGCGAGCGCCTTGCCGATCTCGATGAACAGCTCAGGCTGCAGCTCCGCGAGCCAGGGCAGCCACCGGCTCATCGCGCCGGCGAGATAGTGCTCGGTCAGGCGGTACGTGGTGATCACGTGGGGGAACCTCGGGTCCGCCACGGCGGCGAGGGTGTTCCACGCCTTGCCCGCCGACCAGACTTTGTGCACCGGGCTGGTCTGCTGCTTGTAGAGCGGATTCTGGACCGGCGACTCGTGCGGCTCGTAGTGCGTCGGGAACGGGCCGTCCACCAAGCCGGAGGGCGCATACAGCCAGCCCCGCCCGTCGCCTTTCATTATGAAGGCGTCGGTACCTGACAGCGCGTCCAGCCCGATGCCGTCCGGCTTGGGTTTGGCGTCCGGCGCTTTGGTGGCGCCGAAATCGGGAACATCGTACCCCACCCACTTGCCGCGAGGCGGCGCGATACCAGTCTTCGGGTCGGGCGGGTTGACGAACGTCGGATCCCACCAGATCCACCGCTTCCGCTCACTCCAGGGATTGCCGCGGAGATCGGCAGACGCGCGGTTATACATGACGCGCCGGTTCGCAGGCCACGCCCAGCCCCACTTGAGGTGGGCGCCGGGCACGCCGGGCGGGTCGGGCTCGCGGCGCGCGGTGAGGTTCTGGTCCCACGCCGGGTAGCAGCCGCAATAAATCCACGACGCGCACGTCGTCGAGCCGTCGTCCTTGAGCGCCGCGAACCCGGGGAGCTGCTGCTCGGGGTGGCCCGTGACATAGCCGTTGATCTCGCGGAGCACCTTGCGCGCGCTGATCTCGCCCGGATACAGGGGTGCTTCACCCGCATCCGGGTCGAAGTCCCACGACGTGTTCTTCCAGCCCTGGTCGCGCGGCAGGGTCGAGCTGGCATACGCCTTCTTCATCCGCTTGGCGAGGTTGTGGTAGAACCAGCTGTCGGTGCGACAATCACCCGGGGCCTTCACGGCGAACGAATGCCACTGCAGCATGCGCTGGGTGTTGGTGAAACTGCCGTCGTACTCTGCGATTTGAGTCGTCGGGAAGAAGAACACTTCCGTGTGAATGTCGGCGCTCTTGAACTCGCCGCTCTTCACCTCCGGCGCCAGGTACCAGTGCGTCGCCGTCTCTGTGAGCCAGTTGTCCTTGACGACGAGCCAATCGAGCTGGCGCAGGGCGCGCCGCGTGGCGCCGCCGTTCAAGGAAGTGGCGGGGTTCTGCCCCACGATCACCGCGGCTTTCACCTTTCCCTCGGCCATGGCGGCGAACATCGCCATATGCGAGTGGTCCCCGAGGATCTTGGGGTGCCAGTCGTAGCCGAAGTCGTTCTCGGTCGTCGCGGCGTCGCCGTACATCGACTTCAGATAGGAGACCATGAACTTGGGGAAGTTGCCCCAGTAGCCGGTCGGCGTCGCTTCCACCGCCATGTAGTCCCGCAGCGTGTCGTGCGGGCGGAGGGCCGACGGCGCGTTCATGTATCCGTGGATGGAGTGGTACAGCGTCGGCACGTCGGTCGAGCCCTGAATCGCGGCGTGGCCGCGCAGCGCCATGATGCCGCCGCCCGGCCGGCCGAAGTTGCCGAGCAGCAGTTGGAGCAGCGCGCAGCAGCTGATCATCTGGACACCGTAGGTGTGCTGCGTCCAGGCGACCGCATATGCGAACGCGCTGGTGCGCTCGCGCCCCGAGTTTTCGAGTAGCATCTCGGCGACCCTGACGAACTTCTCCTTGGGCGATCCGCACACCGTCTCGACCATCTCTGGCGTGTAGCGGCTGAAGTGCTTCTTGAGGAGCTGGAACGCGCAGCGCGGATTGCGGAGCGTCGGGTCCTTCTCCGCCGGTCCGGGCTTCAGGGATCGCACGAGGTCGTCGAACGGCGGCCCCGCGCGCCGGGCGATGAGGTCCTTGGTGACCGCTCCGGGCGCTTTCGGACCGCGCTTGTACTGCCACGTGGCGTTGTCGTAGCGACCCAGGAATCCATTGTAGGCCCAGAACTGGGGCTCGGTGAACTGGACGAGTCCCGAGAATACGCCGTCCAAATCTTCGGTGTCCTTGAAGTCGTCGTTGATGACCGTCGCGGCGTTGGTGTAGTTGACCACGTACTCCTTGAAGAAGGGGTCCGTGTTCCAGCGCCGGCTATTGATGACGTAGTTGATCAGCCCGCCGAGGAAGGTGATGTCGGAGCCGGCCCGGATCGGCACGTGCAGGTCGGCGAGCGCGCTCGTGCGGGTGAAGCGCGGGTCGACATGGATCAGCTTCGCGCCGTTCAGCTTCGCCTTCACCGGCCAGCGGAACGCCACGGGGTGGCACTCCGCCATGTTGGAGCCCATGATGACGAAGCAGTCGGTGTGCTCGAGGTTGCGCGGGTACGTCGTCGCCGCGCCACGACCCAGCCGTGTCCCCAGACCGGGGACGCTAGAGCTGTGTCATATCCTGGCCTGGTTCTCGATGGCGACGACGCCGAGTCCACGCCAGAACTTCTGGCACAGGTGATTGAACTCGTTGTCGAGCGTAGCGCCGCCGAGCGCGAAGATGGTGGGCGTCATGTTCACCGTCTTCCCGTTGGGAAGCTTCTCGATGAACGTGTCGTCGCGCGTCTTCTTGATCAGCTCGGCCACGCGGTCCATCGCCCACTCGAGCTCGACGACTTCCCAGCTCGAGGCGCCGGCCTTGCGGTGCAGGCACTTGGTCTGGCGGTTCGGGTTGACGTGCAGCTGGTAGATCGCCGCGCCCTTGGGACAGAGCGTCCCTTCGTTGTGCGGGCTGCGTGGATCGCCTTCGATGTTGACGATGCGGTCGCCCTTCACGTGCACCAGGGTCGCGCATCCCACCGAGCAGAACGGGCAGATGCTCGGCACCGCCTTGGCGTCTTTGAGCCGCAGTTCCTGCGCCGCGGCGCGAGCGGGCGCGAGCGTCGCACCGAGCCCGACGAGTCCGCCGATCGCGGTGCCGGCGCCTGCGCCGGCGGTGGCTCGCAAGAATTCGCGTCGGCTGACCTGCATGGAGCCCGTCCCTCCTTTAGAAGTCGTACCGCACGGTGATGGAAATGGTTGCGAAGCCAGAACGGCCGACTGAAACCGGGGCGGCGGGTACACCGAGGCGAGCGACGACGATGCGGCGCAAGGACAACCTCACGTGTGTTTACGTACCTGATGTGTCGCCCCTGAAACCGCCGCCGTCAAGGGGGCGCGGGGCGGGGGGGCGGGGGCCGGGATTCGCCGTAAGATTAGTGCCATGGGTTCGCCACCCGACATCACTCCAGCGTACTACCAGATCCTCATCGTCCGAGAACTGCGGAAAGCGGGAATGGACGTGGGTGACCCCCTCGTTCACCGACGGAGCGAGCTCCCCGAACCACAGCAGGGGTTCGTTCTGGAACTTCTGGTGTCGCTAGGCCTTGGGCAATGGCGCAAGCGCGCCCTGATTGCCTGTTACCGCCAAGATGGTGCGGTGGGGCAGGAAATCGTCACGCAGCTGCCGTCGCGGCTCACCGCCGCGAAGGCTGATGTCGGGATGATCGTGGCGACTGGGGATTTCGACGCCGCAGCCGTTGCGGCGGCGCCGCAGTCCGGAATCGTACTCCTCCAAGTCATTGACGGGCGGAAGGCGTACGACTCGAGCGGGTGGGGCGCGCCCGGCCACTACCCCGCTTGGCTGCCTGCTCACGCGTTGCAATTCGTCGAGTCGGCGCCCGACGGGACTCTACGTTCGCGGCCGCTCGAAGCTCGGGTATTCCAGGGGGACTGATGCAAAAGGATGCGATGGACGTGCTGCAGCGGTGGATAGATCAGTTCAATGCCCGCGCGGGGGGAGCGATTGCGCTGAGCTCCGGCGGCGAAGCTGGAGGTGCTCAGCTCCGACTCAAGTACACTCCCGCTGACGGCACTATCGCGATCCTGCATTTCGTCGCCGTGAGCGAGGGTGGGGGTGGGGGTGGGGGGGGGCGCCCCGGCATCCGCGTCCAGGCGTTCGAGGGCCCGACTGCGGAGACCTCGGTGCAGGCGGGGCTGTGGGCGAGCGGGCAGTTGGGGCGCCGGCCTTGAGAGAAACCTTAATCCGTGAGCGTGATGCGGCGCGCCCGATCCCAGAGACCCGGCGCACCCAATCGTTGTGCCACGCTTTGGAACTCCATGGAAGGCCCGCGCCAGCGCAGCTCCTCGACGTCGGTGAATACGGGCACGTCGGTTCGCAACGTCGCAAGCGTGCGGAACAGCAGAGCGAGGTCGCGATTCTCCTGCAGTGCAGCCGCGAGCCTTGCGGCGCCACGCACCGGCACTGACCAATCCGTTGACTTTGCGGGAATGCGTTCGAGGTGCGCATAGCGACCGAGGACCGCGCTGGACGCCTTCTCGCCCCAACCCGGAATGCCCGGAAAGCCGTCGGCGGAATCGCCGACCAGCGCGAGGTAGTCGGGTATCGATGCGGGACCGACACCGAAGCGTGCCACGACGCCGCGCTCATCGCGCTGCTCGCGCTTGCGCCGGTCAAATTGCACCACGCGCTCGCCGCGGACGCACTGGCTGAGATCCTTGTCGGGAGTGCAGATGATCACCTGCTCGACTGGGGGTGACGCCGCGGCGCGTTGCGCGGCCGCGGCGAGCGCGTCATCCGCCTCGAACTCCTTCATCGCCCACACGACCACGCCCATCGCCCCGAGCGCGTCTTCCAGCGGATGGAACTGCGCCAGGAGATCCGGCTCGACCCCCGCGCTCGTCTTGTAGCCCGCCCAGAGGTCGTTGCGAAACGATTCGATGACGTGGTCGGTCGCCACGCCGAGGTGCGTCGCGCCACCCTCGAACATGCCGAGCACCGAACCCAGCACGCCGATGATCGCGGCTACTTCATGGCCGTCCCGGTCGATCTGCTTCGGCATCGCGTAGAAATGCCGGAACAGCTCGTAGGTGCCGTCGAGGAGGTGGACTCTCAAGCCTTGAGGTGCCCGAACAGATCTGCGCGCACCGCCGGATCCCGCAGCTTCCACACCACACCATCGGTGAAGTAGTGATGGATATTGAAGAACGCGCTGATGGCAAAGCCCACCACCTGGCCCGGCCGCGATCCTAGCCAGTTGGTGACCACGGCCATGGCACCGAGCGGCAACAGGATCGAAGCCACAATCGAGCCGACCAGCAGCACGATTAGATAGAGCATGATCTGAAACGCCACCAGCCGCGACGGACCTGCTCCCACCGCGCGGCGCGTGCGATTCATTTCGACGCGGAACGGGAAGATCAGATACTGCAGCGCGTGCGCGATCTGTACGATGAAGAGCGCGGGGAGGCCGACGCGCGCCATCGCCGCATACCAGACGAAGATCGCAATCCAGGGAATCCAGGCGCGGAGCGGTGCCACGCGGCCGGTGCGCGACCTGTGCATCGCAAAGCCGGCCAGCCCCATCACCAGCGCAACCGCCGTGAGGACGCTGAGACCCACGTACAGCGGCGTGAGATCGACGTACCGATCGTAGCCCAGGTAGAAGAACCAGACGACGTGCCAGGCCGCGAGGATATACAGCGACGAGCGCACCAGCCGGCGCTCGACCGCGTTGAAGGGGTTGCCGTCCAGATACGTGAACGTGGCCACCATGCCCCACGCCTGGCTGGTGTAATGCCACGCGAGGTACGTGCTCGAGACCGTGAGCAGCGCGGACACCGGAACGTCGGTCCAGCGGCTGGCGACGACGGCCGAGATGCAGGCGATCAGCAGGAGCGTGGGGACATAGATCGCGGCCCAGGGATGGGCGCGGATGCTCTCGCGCGTGCGGTAGACCATCCGGTAGGACGCGAGGAAGTGCGGCATGTTCACCAGCGCGCCGACCCACGATTGCACGCCGACGCTGAGCACCAGGACCTCCGTCCGTCCCATGACCAGCAGCGGGACGAGCACCAGCAGCGACAGCCCACCGGTGGCCAGCGCGTCGACGAACGGCGAGAGGATCGCGGGTGGCTCACGACTGGCGGCGAGGGGTTGGCCGGCCGTGATGGCGCGCGCGGCGGCTTTCACCGTGGCGCGCTCCCGCTCTGCTGCTGGCGCCGCAAATCGAGCGTGAGCTGATCCCGCAGCGCACCGATCGCCCTGCCGCGGATGTTGAGGATGCCGCCAGGCAGATTGTCGAAGCGATAGCGCCGCAGCACCACGAGATAGGTCCCGGGGTTGCGATCCACGACAGCCGTTAGGTCCACGGCCGTCTCGAAATAATGGTCTGCGTAGATCTGCTTTGCGGCGGCCAGGGTCATGCCCGGCAGCTCCGGCGGCGTATAGACGACCAGGTGCGTCACGCTCAGGATCGGCCGCAAGCGGGGGAGCACGTCCTCCGACCAGAAGACGATTTCCGCAGCGCCTGCCGGAAGCGCTCCGCGAGGATAGCTCGCGAAATAGGTTTGCAGTGACGGCACCGTCTGGTAGACGTATGGCGATTCGGCGAGCTGGGCGGCGAACGCTTCGCTCGAGCGGACGGTGAGCTTGCCGCGATCGTCATAGAGCGCCATGGCCGAATCGCCCCGTGTGCGGTAGTCGGTGACGTACTCGACCAGACGACGTCGCGCGTAGACGCTCAGCTGCGCCTGCAGCTCCGCGGAGGGCGCCGACCAGTTCATCTGCTCGTGAATACGGCGCATGTCGGTGGCCGGTAGCTTGGCGACGCAGTCGCCCGGCTTGCAGTTCTTCATCTCCGCGACGTCGCGGCTATTGATCGTGACCGCGGCGACGTCCGCCTCCGTCGCCGGATTGCTGAAGACGCCGAGCTGCGTGCGCGTAGGTGTCCGCAACGAAGTGGGGAAGTCGCGCATCGCGCGGGTGTGCTGCTCGCGTGAGGTCGGGGTCGTGATGATGCCGAAGATCGCGACATCGCGGCGATCGCGGGTCTCGAGCACCTTCACGATGGGCTCACCGCGCTCGACCGCCTCGAGCTGCCCGGCGTCGAGCTCGATACTCTGTTGCAGGAATCGTGTCAGTTGCGCGGGTCGCTGCGGTGCGCCCTGCAGTACGAGAAGCAAGGTCAGCATACGTCTCCAGTTAAATCAGTGGTTCGATGGGCAGGTGAGAGAATAATTTCGCGCCGAGGGGACGCCAGAATCCCGCCTCGGGCTCATCGGTGTAGCCGCCGGTCCATCGCAGGCCGCCATTGGTACCACGTGTCACTTCGTACGCCTGCTCCGGACTCGACCACCGATCGAACAGCGCCGCCACTTCGCGGGCCAGCTCGGCACTGCTGACGAGCACGCCCACTTCGGTGTTCTGCTCGAGCGAGCGGGGATCGAGGTTGACCGAGCCGATGAAGACTGACGTGCGATCGAAGACGAACGTCTTGCCGTGCAGGCTCGCGCGTGAAGAGCCGATGGTGGCTTTCGAGGCGCGCCGCTTCTTGGCCCCCGCGGCTTCGGGCCGCAGCTCGTAGAGCCGCACGCCGTGGTCGAGCAGGGGACGGCGGTATTTCATATAGCCGGCATGCACCAGCCAAACGTCGGTCGCGGCCAGCGAATTGGTCAAGACGCGTACGCGCACGCCGTCCTGGCGCCGGCTGCTGAAGAATTCCACGCCCGCCGTGCCCGGAACAAAGTACGGTGACACGACCAGCAGATCGGTTCGTGCCGCGCGAGCGTATGGGGAGATCTGGCCCCCGAGGTACGTATCGCGGCGCGTGCCGACCGGTTCCGTCAGCTTTTCGGGAGGGTCGGCGATCACGCGGGCAGCGGCCCAATGCACGTGCAGGTCGTCGGCGCGCAGGTCCCGCGCGAGGTGTGACTCCACGAGCGCTTTTCCGTAGACCGAGTCGCGCAGGCTGTCACACCGATCTCGCAGCTGTGTGCGGGCCGCGGGGAAGAAGCTCGGATCAGGAGCAAATTTGGCGAGCTGTGCGATCGGCACGGCGAACGGACTGTTCCAGTAGGTCTCGAAGCTCGCGGTCGACTGCTGCGCGATGGGTCCGGCGCCCAGGACGTCGACATCCTGGAAATCGAGCTCGCCGACGCCGAAGTATTCGTCGCCGATGTTGCGGCCGCCCAGGATCGTTGCGATCCCGTCGGCGATGAACTGCTTGTTGTGCATGCGGCGATTGACGCGTGTGAAACTCGTCAGCAGCTCAGCGAGACGGTACAGTCCTGAGCGGTGCGTGTACGGATTGAAGAGCCGGACCTCGATGTTCGGGTGGGCGTCCAGCCCGGCAACTGATTCGTCCTTTTTTTCGAGTGTACCCCAATCGTCCAGCAGGACGCGCACGCGTACGCCGCGGTCGGCCGCCGCGATGAGGCGATCGACGATCAGCGAGCCGGTCTTGTCGGGATGGAAGATGTAGTACTGCAGGTCGAGCGTGCGCTCGGCCAGCTCGATGAGGACGGCGCGGGCGACGAACGCCTCGAGACCCGTGGGCAGCAGGCGGAAGGCCGACCGGGGGGGGTCACCGCCCCCGTTGGCCGCGACGCGCGAGGCGATCCAGCGTTCGAGTCGAGTCAAGTCCTCGGAACGTTCGCATGGCGATAGAGTCGCGCAAGGTGTCGAAGCGCGTTCATAACCGGACGCGCTTGAGCAGCTGTGCATTGATCGCGACGATCACGGTGCTGGCCGACATGAGCACCGCCCCCAGCGCCGGCGTCAGCAGCACGCCGCGTGAAGCCAGTACGCCTGCCGCCAGCGGAATAGCGACGATGTTGTAGCCCGCGGCCCACCAGAGATTCTGGACCATCTTGCGATACGTGGTGCGCGATAACGTGATGATCTTCGGAATATCGCGCGGATCGGAGCGCACCAGCACGATATGCCCGGCTTCGACGGCCACGTCGGTCCCGGCACCGATCGCGATACCAATGTCGGCCGTAGCCAGGGCGGGTGCGTCGTTCACGCCGTCACCCACCATCGCGACCTTTCGGCCGCGACGTTGCAGCTCCTCCACCTTGGACGCTTTGTCCTCGGGGAGGACTTCCGCGAACACGGTGTCGATACCGAGGTCCTTCGCTACGGCATCGGCGACGGCGCGCGCGTCCCCGGTCAACATGGCGACTTCGATGCCGCGCTGATGCAACGCGGCAATGGCCTCGCGACTTTCCGGCCGGATCGCATCCGCCACCGCGAGGACGGCGAGTGCGCCGCCATCGCGCACGAGATAGATGGCCGATTGTGCGCGCTGCGTCGCGGTGTTGGCGGCGTCGCGGAGACGTTCCGGCACAGTCGCTTTGGTGCTGCTCAGCAGGGCGGGCCCGCCCAGCTGATACTCCACCCCTTCGACCGTCGCCGTCACGCCCCGGCCTGGTAACGCGCGGAAATCCTTCACGACCGGGAGTTGGAGACCGCGCTCCTCGGCGCTCTTGACGATGCCGCGTGCGATCGGGTGCTCCGATTCCCGTTCGATGGCGGCGGCAATGCGGAGCGCGGCGTCGCTGGACATACCGTCGGCCACCGTGAGGTCCACCACCCGAAACTCGCCGAGCGTGAGTGTCCCCGTCTTGTCGAAGATCACGGTGTTGAGCAAGCGCGCTTCTTCCAGGCCACGTCGGTCTCGAACAAGGAGACCCGCCTGCGCGCCGAGTGTCGTCGAGATCGCGACGACGAGCGGGACCGCGAGCCCGAGCGCGTGAGGGCACGCGATCACGAGGACCGTAACGGTGCGGACCACGGCGAAATCGATCGGCGCACCGAGCAGCTGCCAGGCGACCATCGTCAGCAGCGCGGCGGCGATGGCGATTTGCGTGAGCATCTGGGCGGCGCGATCGGCCAGCTGCTGCGCCCGCGATTTGGACCGCTGCGCATCGGCCACCATGCGCATGATCTTCGAGAGCTTGGTATCCGCGCCGGTGCTTGTGACCTCCACGCGCAGCGAGCCGTCGCCATTGATCGTGCCGGCGATGACGGCGTCGCCTTCACGCTTCTTCACGGGGCGGGATTCGCCGGTGATCATCGCTTCGTTGAGGGAGCTGGCTCCCGCTCGGATCGTGCCGTCCACCGGAACACTCTCGCCGGGTCGGATCAAGACGACTTCACCGGGGCGCAGGTCGCCGACGAGCACGCGTTCCTCTGCGCCATCGCGGAGGCGTGTGGCGGTATCTGGCAGGAGCTTCGCGAGCTCCTGGAGTGCGCCCTGGGCGCGTTGGATCGATCGCATTTCGATCCAGTGGCCGAGCAGCATGATCGTCACCAGCGTCGCCAGCTCCCACCACAGGGCGTCCGCCGAGATCAGCCCCAGCTGGACGATCCAGGAAAAGACAAACGCCACCGTGATAGCCAGGGAGATCAACGTCATCATTCCAGGGAGCCGGTCCTTCAGCTCGCGCCAGGCACCTTGCAGGAACGCGCGGCCACCGTACAGGAACACGAGTGTTCCAAAAACCGTGGGAATCCAGCTCGCGCCGGGGACCGCAGGTGCGCGATACCTCAGCAGCATCTGGATGTGTTCCGACCAGAGCACGGCGGGGATGGTGAAAACCATCGATAGCCAGAACCGATCGCGAAACATCTCTGACGAATGCCCCGCGTGCCGGTCGTGCGTCTCGTGCGCGACCGGCTCGTGCTGCGTCGGGGCGTGGTGGGCTTGGTGGGCGTGATGGTCCTGGTGTTGGGTCATGCCCGAGAGT
>DASWCE010000224.1:0-21119 GCA_036390255.1 Gemmatimonadales bacterium
GCGGACGTGGCCGGCCGCGTGACGATCGACGGGCGCACGCTCGACCTCGACCTCTCGCGCGTGCGGTTCCCCGGCACCCAGTTCCGCGCGCGCGGCACCGTGCAGTGGCCGCGCGATACGCTGCTCTGGAACCTCGTGATAGGCGCCGACTCGGCGACGCTCTCCGACATCCGGTTCATCGACCCGCGGTTCCCCGACCAGGCCGTGCTGCACGGCGGGGTGACACTCGCGTCGCATGGTGGCCGGGTGCTCGAGATTCAGCTGCGACCGCTCGACCTCACGTTCGGCGCGGGCCGGCTCACCGGACATGTCACTGCATTCAGCGCGGCGGACTCGGGGCTGGTGGCCCTGCGGCAGGGCGATCTCACGGCACGCGATCTCTCGCTCGATCTGCCGCGCGTCTACATCAATGCGCTGCCCTTCTACGGCCGCCTGAACGGTCAAACCCTCGTGGACGGGCCGATGAGGGCGCTGCAGATCGAGACCGACTGGTCCTTCCGCGACTCGCTGGTTCCGGGGTGGCCCGAAAGCCAGATCCGGGGGAAGGGGGAGATCAGCCTGGCCGGGAAAGATCTCGCTTTTCATCCGTTCGCCGTGACGGCCGCCCGCGTCGACATCAGCACGGTCCGGCGGCTCATCCCGGGCTTCGATCTCCAGGGTGAGTTGGACGCGGGCGGAACGCTGACCGGCACGCTCAAGAACGCGATGTTCAGCGGCACACTCCGGCATCACGACGGCGACCGTCCCGCGAGCGTGGTCCGCGGGGTCATTCGACTCGATACGCGGACGGACGTTCTCGGCGTCGCCGCCGACGTCCGCGCCGATTCGTTGGCGCTTGACGGGCTGACCGGTCGGATCGCGCATTTCCCGCTGCGGGGCACGCTCACCGGGACGATCCGCCTGAGCGGCGACATCGCAGGCCTCGAGACCCACGCTGATCTCGATATGCTGGGCGGCGGCGGCGGGGTGCGCGGCGACGGGACGTTGCTGCTCGGCGCCCGCGGCGTCCATCCCGGCTACGGTGCCCAGGACTTCACGCTGCACGCGCAGGATGTGAACCTCCGGCGCTGGCTGGCCCGCCCAGGTGCGCCGCCGTCGCGACTCACCTTCACCGCGACCGGCAGCGTCGCCGCGGACAGTGTCACCCAGCCCACAGGCGCGCTCTCGGTCCTTCTCGATCCGTCGTTCTTCGCGGGAGCAGTCATCGACACCGGCGCGACGCGCGTGCGCTTCGCGGACGGACAACTATTCGTCGACTCGCTGCGACTGCAGCTGCCGGGATTGCTCACGAGCGGCAGCGGCGCGCTGGGCTGGCGCCGGCCGGATCGCGGCACGCTGGTGTTCGACTTCGCAGCCGACAGTCTCAGCGTGCTCGATTCCCTCGTGACCTGGTTCGCCGGTCCGAGCGTCGTGGCCGCGTCCGGTGAAGCCAAACTCAATGGCTCAGCGCAAGTGCGGTTGTCGCTGGTGGGCGCGCTCGATTCGCTGTCCATCGAGGCCAACGCCAAGGTTGCGGATCTGCAATGGCGCGGCTGGCGGCTGCCCAAGGGCGAAGGGACGGTCGATTATCAGCCGGGACCGGTGCCGCATTTCGAAGTCGACGCGAACCTCGATTCGCTCGGCTACGGCCGGCTCGGTTTCGGGGCGGCGGCGGCGCATGCCCGCGGCACGCGCGACTCGCTCACCTGGTTCGCGCGCTCGCGCATCGGCGATCTGGGTGCGTTCCTGGCCGGCGGCCGATACGCGCGACCGGGCGGAGGAATGCGCCACGCTATCGTCGATTCGCTCGCGGTGCTGGTGCCGGCTGGCGTGTGGTTCCTTGAGCATCCAACGGGGCTGGCGTTCAGCGACTCCGTGCTGCATGTGGATTCTACCGCGCTCAAGAGCGCCGCCGGTGTGGGTCGCTTCGCCATGGCGGGCGACCTGCCCGCCCGCGGTCCGATCAACGCGCGTTTTGGGCTAGAAGGCTTCCCGCTCACCGGCATCTACGCCCTTCTGGAGCGTGACACGCTGGGCGTAGCGGGCGCCGTTACAGCCACCGTGGCCGCCACGGGTACGCGCGCCAATCCACTCTATAGCGGATCGTTCGCGTTCTCCGACGCGTCGTTCGGATCCTTCCACGCGCCGTTCATGGACGGGATCATCGATTACCGGAACCGCCGCTTGAATGGAGAGCTCCATCTTTGGCGGTCGGGGCAGCAGGTCCTGAACGTCACCGCGCACCTGCCCCTCGATCTCGCGCTCGTACCGGTTGCCCAGCGGCAGCTGCCGGACACCCTCTCTGTGCAGGCCCGCGCCGACAGCGTGGATCTCGGCGTGCTGGCCGCCGTCACGACGACGGTCCAGCAGGTGGAGGGCGTGTTCAACGCCGATCTGGGCATCGGGGGCACCTGGGAGGCGCCGCGGCTGCGGGGCGGGCTCGAGATCGGCAACGCGGCCGCCACCATTCCCGCGCTCAACGTGCGGTACGCGAAGATGAGCGGCCGCCTCTCGCTGCAGGGCGACACGATTCGGGTCGACAGCCTCACCGCCACAAGTGAACAAGGCCGCGCGGAGCTCACTGGCTACATGCGCCTCGAACGGCTCACCAAACCGGTGCTCGCGCTCAACATCACGACGTCAAATTTCAAGGCGCTGGACCTGCGCGGCTATTTGACGGTTACCGCGAGCGGCCGCCTGGCGCTGACCGGCCCGGTGTTCGGCGCGACCCTGACGGGCCGGGGGACCGTGACGTCCGGTGTGCTCCACTTCGCGGATCTCGTCAACAAGCGTGTCGTGAACCTGGATGAGCCGTGGGTGCAGGACTTGATCGATACCTCACTCATCCGCCGGCAACGGCTCGGTCCGGAGTTCCAGAGCCTGTTTTTCGACAGCCTGGCGATCAACAACCTGCAATTGACGATGGGTCAAGACGCGTGGCTCAGGTCCAACGAAGCAAACATTCAGCTCACGGGATCGGCGCAGGTCAACAAAGTCCGGAACAACTACGTGCTGAGCGGGACGCTGCAGGCGCCCCGTGGGACGTACCGGCTGCAAGTTGGTCCCGTGACGCGCGAGTTCGTCGTTTCGGAGGGAACCGTGCGCTATCTCGGCACGCCGGATCTGAATGCCGAGCTCGACATCTCCGCGCGCCACGTCGTGCACCCCTTCCTGGGGACCGGGGACAACAAGGACATCACCGTCATCGCGCACATTCAGGGGACATTGCTCGTGCCGAAGCTGACACTGGAGTCGGATCAGGGTGATATGTCGCAGACGGAGCTCATCTCGTATTTGATGTTCAACAAGCCGAGCTTCCAGCTGGGTAGCGGCGAGACGGCGCTCGTGGGCAACGTGTTCGCATCGGCGTTCGCGGGCGAGCTGGAGCGAACGTTCGTCTCCGATCTGGGAGTGCCGCTCGACTATTTCGAGATTCGTCCGGGCGATCCCAACAACCCCTTCTCCGGTGCGCAGGTCGCCGCGGGATGGGCGATTGGCGGCAAAACCTTCCTGGTGCTGAATGCCGGGTTCTGTTCACCGAACCAGACCAATCAAAGCGCGCGGCTGACAAACGTCTTCGGGGCCAGCCTGCAGTACCGGTTTAGCCACGAGTGGCGCAGCGAAGCGAGCTTCGAGCCGGTGCGGAGCTGCGGGATCGCGACCATCACGCAAGCGCCCGTGTCGCGCCAGGTGGGGTTCGATTTGTTCTGGGAGCGGCGCTACTAGGTGACGCGCGCGCTGCTGATCACCAATCCCTTCGCCGCGCGCGCCGACGCGCGCGCCGTAACCGCGATTCTGAAGATACTGGGCCGCGGCGGCTGGAACGTGGATCTGCGCACGATCACGGGCCCTGGTGACGCGCGGCGCATCGCCGAGGAGTCGCTCGGCGAGGGATTCGACGTCCTCGTGAGCCACGGCGGCGACGGCACCGCGATGCAGGTGGCGGCCGGCATCGCCGGGTCCGGGATCGCCCTAGGCGTCGTCCCGGGAGGCACCGGCAACGTGCTCGCCGGAAACCTGCGCCTGCCGCGCACGACCACCGGGGCCGCGCGTGCGCTGCTGCACGCGCGCGTGCATCCGATCGATCTCGGCGTCGTGCAACGATCGGACGGCGCGCATTACTTCGCCGTCGTCGCCGGGACGGGATTCGACGCGCAGCTGATGGCGGGAACCGGTACCCAGGAAAAGCGACGCTGGAAGTTTGGAGCGTACATCGCCCGCGCCGCGCTGACGCTTCCCTCGGTGCGGAGCGCGGGACACCGCGTCACCGTGGACGGCAAGATGGAGGACGTCCGCGCCGCCATGGTGCTCGTGCTCAACTGCGGCCAGCTCCCGCCCGGGTTCCTCAAGCTGCGTGCCGATCTGTCGCCTGATGACGGGTGGCTCGATGTGATGGCGCTGGATGCCGATGGCGCCTTCCAGAGCGCGACCGCAGTGATGGAATTGATCCTGGGTCGCGGCCGCAACGGGAAGGGGCGGCGGATATGGTGGGCGCGGGGACGGACGGTGGGCGTGGAGGTGGCGGACGGCGCGCCGCGACCCGTGCAGCTCGATGGCGATGTCACCGGCGAGACGCCGTTTGAAGCGCGGTTGTTACCGGGCGCGCTGTCGGTCTTGGTCGGACCCGCATTCAAGGCGCATCATGGCTGACACGCTGCTCCTGGTCGACGACGATCCGGCGGTGCTGCGCGCGATCGGAGACTACTTCGAGCGCATCGGCTACGAAGTCTGGCGCGAGGGCACAGGCGAACAGGCGATGGAGACCTACCGGCGGGTACGTCCCGACGTCGTCCTGCTCGATCTGCATCTGCCGGACGCGAGTGGCCTGGTTGTGCTCGAGCGGCTGCGTCGCGAAGGCGGCGCGGTGATCCTGCTGACGGGACAGGGCGACATCGAGACGGCCGTGAAGGCGATGCAGCTCGGCGCGGAGAATTTTCTTACCAAGCCGGTGGACATGACCCATTTGTCCGCCGCGATCGCGCGCGTCGCCGAGAAAATGCGACTGTCACGGCAAAACGCGCGGCTGCGCGCGCTCGATGATGAGGGCGCGGGTGTGGGATCGCTCGGCGCGTCGCCGGCGATGCAGGCGCTGGCAAAGCAAGTCGAGCTGCTCGCGGCGAGTGAGCGATCGACGGTACTGCTGCAAGGCGAGAGTGGGACGGGCAAAGGCTGGGTGGCACGCGTGATTCACAACCTGTCGCCGCGCTCCGGCGGTCCTTTCGTGGAGGTCAATTGCGGCGGCCTATCAGCCACATTCCTCGACTCGGAGCTGTTCGGCTACGAGAAGGGTGCCTTCACGGACGCGAAGGAGCGCAAGGTCGGGCTCTTCGAGCTTGCCGATCACGGGACGATTTTCCTCGACGAGATCGGCGAGCTCGCGATCGAGCTGCAGCCAAAGTTGTTGCACGTCCTCGAGACGAAGAAGTTCCGCCGCCTCGGCGGCACGCGCGAGCTGGAAGTGGACGTGCGGTTGGTCACCGCCACGAACCGCGACCTGGTCCGCGACGTAGAAAGCGGGCGATTCCGGGAGGATCTGTACTATCGCCTCAACGTCATGCCGCTGACCTTGCCGCCGCTGCGCGACCGCACCCGCGAGGACCGTCTCGATCTGATCAACCGCATCCTCTTCGATCTCAAGACGGAACTGCCGGGATGCCCGAGCGAGTGCACCACCGACGCCCTGGACCGCCTATTGTCGGCGCCGTGGCCGGGCAACGTGCGTGAGATGCGGAATGTGCTGGAGCGTGCCATGATTCTGGCGCGCGGGCAACCGACGATCGGCGTCGAACAGCTGCCGCCCGATCTGCGCCAGCGCGCACCGACGGACCGCCGCTATCAGGCTCAGTCGTTGTCCGAATTGGAGCGGCAACACATCGAGCGGACGTTGCGCCATCATGCTGGGAACCGCACGCGCGCCGCGCTCGAGCTCGGGATTTCGCGCGCGACGCTGATCAACAAGATCAAAGCCTACAGTTTGAAGGTCTAACGCCTAACCTCATACCGCCCCGAGGCTTCCAAGCCGCGACGCGGTCCGCGAGGTGGCCGCGCGGCGCCGGGGGAATAAGATTAGGGTCCATGGAGAAGCCCAAACTCAAGGAACACGATGCCATGGTGTGCCGCGCCTGCGGAAATGAAGAGCGGGCCTCGGAAGGTTATCCGTGCGCCGACTGCGGGACGTTCATTTGCTTGATCTGCACCTTCCGCGGCGTCATGCGCTGCAAGGCCTGCGAGCAAAAAGCGCAGGCCGACAAGGCCTAACCCCGCCGGCGCTTCAACTCGGCGACCAGCTCCTCTCGCGGCGCACCGAGCTCCTCGGCGAGTCTGCTCAGCGCCGCCTCCGACCCCGCCCAGTCCCGCGCCGCTGCCAGCGCATCCAGCGCGACTTCTTCGATCGCCGCGGACCGTTCTTCGAGATCGCGGGTGCGCACGGCCACCTCCCGCGCCAGCCACTGCTCCAGCTCGCGCCGGTCGACTTCGAGCTGCCGCTGCCGCAACGCATGCTGCAACGACAACTCCAGCTCCTCGAGGTCCACGGGCTTGATGAGGTAGTCGTAGGCGCCGAGCTTGAGGCACTCGATCGCCGTGCGCGGCTCGTCGATCGCCGTGAGCATCAGGACCGCCAGGTCGGGATCCCGGGCCAGCACTTTCGGCAGCAACTCCACGCCGCTCGTCTCGGGCATCCGGATGTCGCACAGCATCGCCTCGGGGTGATGCTCTGCCAGCCGCTGCAGCGCTTCGCTCGCGTTGGATGCCGCCTGCACGTGATAGCCCAGCCGGCTGAGAAAGCGCGTCAGCGCCTGCCGGATGCCGTCTTCATCGTCTACGACGAGCACAGTCGTGCGGTCGACGGGGATTTTTGGAGGAGTCATGGCCGTCAACGTTGGTGAGGTTATCTTGGCGCGTCAATGAGTCCAGCGCGCACGAATCTCGCCGCCGTCCCCGGTATCACGGTCGGTCATACGACGATCGAGGATCACGGCACCGGCTGCACCGTCGTGCTCGGTCCGGAGACCGGGCTCAGGGCCGCGGTGTGCATGCGCGGCCGTGCCACCGGCACGCGCGAGCTCGACGTGATGGATCCCCGGCACCTCGTCGAGCGCATCGACGCGATTCTGTTCACCGGTGGCTCGGCGCTCGGCCTGGGTGCGGCCGACGGCGTGATGCGCTGGTTGCGCGAGCGCGGTCGCGGCTTGCCCGTCGGCGACAAGGGTACCATCCCGATCGTTCCCTCCGCTGTGATCTTCGATCTGGGCAATGCGGGGAAACCGCTTGGGTGGCCCAGCCCGGACGACGCCTATCGCGCGTGCGACAATGCCACCGCGGACTTCGCCGAAGGACGCGTGGGGGTGGGCCGCGGGGCGACATGCGGTAAGGCCGCCGGGCTCGAGAAGATGGTCCCGGCCGGCCTCGGCTCCTGGGCAGCACGATTCGGCGATGTCATTGTTTCGGCGCTCGTGGTCGTGAACGCAATCGGCGACGTGCGCAACGCGCGCGGCGACATCATCGGTGGCTCGGTGGACAGCATCCGCTATCTGGCCGAGGGCGGCGCGCCGCTCGGCGATCCCGAGCGCCTGAATCGCAACACGACGCTCGCTGTGATCGCGACGAACGCCGACCTCGATCGCGTGCAGCTGCAAACGCTCGCGCAGTCGGGTAGCGATGCGCTCGCCCGGCGCATCACGCCCTACGGCACCTTGTTCGACGGCGATGTGATCTTCGCCGTCAGCACCGCCACGACGAAGCCGAAGTCACCGCTGCAGGTCGAGGCGATCGCCTCGCTCGTCGTCCCCGAGGCAGTCGAGCGCGCCGTGCGCCATGGATAAAATCGAGCGCGCGGTCGACGACATCCGGCGCAAGTGGGCGCCAGACAGCCGGCTTGCGGTGTTCGAGATCTCGCTGCTGCCGAAGGGCGTCGCGGGTGTGACCTCGAGCCGCGACGCACGCGATGCGCTGCGGCGGCTGGCCGGCGAATCTCAACTTGTCGAAAAAGTGGAGTTGATTCCCGACGGCGTCGTGGCACCGGCGGCGATCGTGACGGCGGCGCTGGCGCCGCTCATGGGCGAGCCGCGCGTCTCCGCGCCGCGCGCGACTGAGGCGCTGCACGGGGAGGTCCTCGAGGTCCTTGAGCAACGCGCGGAATGGCTGCGCGTGCGCGCGCCGGACGGCTATATCGCGTGGCTGAACACAGGATACATCGCGACTGGTCCTACCGACTGGGCGGAAGATTGGACGGAGCGCGCGACCGCCCGCTCGCTGAGCGCCGATATCGTGACCGCGGAGGGCCGCCGCCGACTCCCGACGGGAGCTCGCGTCGCGCTGCGTCGCGGCGTCGTGGAGCTGGCCGATGGACAACCGGGCGCGGTGGCCGCCGGGAGCGTACGCCGTGAGCAGGAGCTCCGCGTCGAAGCACGGCATCTCGCGCTGCCGGAGCTGGCGCAGAAGTGGTACGCCGGCGCGCCCTATCTGTGGGGCGGGCGCACGGAATGGGGGATCGACTGCTCCGGGCTCGTGCAGGCTGTCTACAGTGCGCGCGGCATCAGGCTGCCGCGCGACAGCGATCAGCAATTCGGGCAAGGCAAGGAGATCGCGATGTCGCCCGATGGGACCGGCTATGAGGCGGGCGATCTGCTCTTCTTTGCGGAGCGGGGCCGAGTGTCACACGTGGCGTTGTGGGCCGGCGCGGGTCGCATCGTGCATGCGGCGCTGTCGCGGGGTGGCGTGGGGGGGGACCATCTGTTTGGCGATGAGCCGCGCATGGTAAGGCTGCGCGAGACCCTGGTTGGGGTTCGAAGACCGGGATAGGTGTCAGGTGTCAGGTGTCAGGACCCTGACACCTGACACCAGACACCTAATATTTGCATCATGCGGCTCATCCTCTTCGACATCGACGGCACCCTCCTGTGGACCAACGGCGCAGGGAGACGCGCCATCCATCGCGCGTTGCTTGACGAGATGGGCACGGCGGGGCCGATCGAAGGCTATCGCTTCGATGGCAAGACCGATCCGCAGATCGTGCGCGAGCTGCTCACGCTGGCCGGGCACCCGGAGTCTGAGTCCGACGATCGTATTGCCGCAGTGTGCCGCCGTTACGTGGACTTGCTCACCGCCGAGCTCGCCAAACCCACGCACGCCACCAGGCTGTATCCAGGCATCATGGATCTGCTTGCGGCGCTCGAGCCCTACGAAGCCGACGGCCGCGCGCTCGTCGGCCTGCTCACCGGGAACGTGCAACACGGCGCGGCCCTGAAGCTGCGCTCTTCGGGTCTCGATCCCACGCGCTTCACGGTCGGAGCGTTTGGATCCGACTCGCACCGGCGCGCCGATCTTCCTGCGGTTGCGGCGAGGCGCGCGGCCGAGCGCACCGGCCGCCCGTTCACGGGCGATGACATCGTCATCATCGGGGATACGCCGGACGACGTCGCGTGCGCGCGCCCCATGGGTGCGCGGACTATCGCCGTGGCGACCGGCTTTTACGACACTGCGACGCTCCGCGCGGCCGGCGCTACTCACGTGTTCGAAAACCTCGGCGACACGCAGGCTGTTCTCGCCGCCCTGTTCGCGTGACCCGTTCCCACTCCGGCGACGAGCTCGAGCTGAAGGCCCGCGTGGACGATCCCGGCGCGCTCGAAGCGGCGATTCTCGCAGCCGGCGCCGAGCTCGTCTTCCGCGGCGACATGATCGATCGGCGCTACGACCGTCGCGGGAAACTGGAAAAGCGCGATGAAGTGCTGCGGCTGCGGGTCTACAAGCCGGACAACGGCTCGCCCTTCGGGGTGCTGGGATGGAAAGGGCCGGTCAGTGTGCGCGATGGCTACAAGCATCGCGAGGAGCACGAGGCGCAAGTCGCGCAACCCGAGGCCACCCGTCTCATCCTCGAGCGGCTGCGGTACGAGGTCGTGTTGCGCATCGACCGCAAGATCGCGGAGTATCGCCTCGGCGGCGCAGCGATCCGCATCGAGTGGTATCCGGCGATGGACGTGCTGGTCGAGATCGAAGGTCAGCCGGCGGCGATCGAAAATGCGGTGCGGGCTACCGGACTCGCGCGCGACCGGTTCCTCCCCGAGGCCTTGACGCACTTCGTCGACGCCTACGAGCAGCGGACCGGCCGGACCGCACGTCTGGCGCTATGAAACTGCTGATGCCGCTGCGCGTGCCCGAGCTTGCCCCGTCGCTCGGGCGCATCGTCGTCCCGCGGCGGCTGTTCGACCCCTGGGTTCCCCTCGACGATATCCGTGAAGAGCTGGCCACGCGCGTGCTCGAGCTGGGTGGAGACGGACGCGCCGCGGCGGCGCGCGAAGCCGCGAGTCAGGATCGCGCGCGCATTCTGGAAGTGACCGGGCGCCGCGCCTGGGCGGCCGCGTGGGAACATGCCGTGCGCCGCGCGGGCGGGCGCGTCGCCGATGCGCTCGACGCCGAAATCACGCGTACGGCGCGCCAGGTGCGGCTGCCGCGCCGCCGCCTGCGCCGGCGCCTGCTCAGCAACGCGGAGAAGCGCGCGATCGTGGCGCGGCTGGGGACCGGCGGCGGCACGTTCGTCGCCGCGCTCGACGCGCTGGAGACCGCGGCCGGCCGCGTGGCCGACGCGTCGGTCTTGGAGAAGGATGCGCACGCCGAGTGGCAGGAAGCGCTGGGGACCGTCGCGCGCCGGCTGGAGGCCGCCTGGCTCGCGCTCGAGGCCGAGGTGGAAGAGGAGCGTGCGCGCTGGATGCCCGAGTTCGACGCGGTTGCGGCGTGGCGCCCTCCGCTCTGGCCGATCTTCGTGGTGTGGACGCCGCTCTCGATCATCCTCATCTGGCTCGGCCTGATCCTCGGCGGCTATTTGCCCGCTCCAGCATGGCTCGCGGCACAACTGGGCTTCTAGCCCTGGTGCTGTGCGGTGCGCCTGGCACGGGGGCATTCGCCCAGGGCGCCGAGGTTTCGGAGAATCCCGTGCGCGGCGATCAAGTCGTTATCACCTGGCCGACCGGCACAAGCAGCGCCCGGGTGTCCGTGTTCAGCTTCACGGGCGAGCAGCTCTACACGACCACGGTTACAGCCGCGAGCAACGCATATGCTTGGGATCTCACAACCGGCGGCGGTCGGCGGGTCGTGAACGGCGCGTACCTCATCGTCGTGGATGTCGACGGCCGCCACTACCGACGACGACTCTTCGTTGCGCGGCCAGCGCCATGAGCGCGATCGGCGTCGGCGTGGACCTGGTCGAAGTCTCGCGCGCGCGCGCGATGCTCGCCGACAAGGGCGCGCATGTTTTCGATCGACTGCTCACGCCTGCCGAAGCGGACTACTGTCGCTCGCGCCCCGATCCTGCCGAGCATGTCGCCGTGCGGCTCGCGGCCAAGGAAGCGGTCTATAAGGCGCTCCAGGGCAGTGAGGCGGCGCGGGGGATCGGCTGGCGCGATATCGAGGTGACGCGGGCCCCGGACGGCCGTCCGGACGTGGAGCTGACCGGACTTGCCGCCAATCGGGCCAGGGAGCTGCGGGTGAAGCGGGTGCTGCTGTCCCTTTCCCACACGCACGAGGCGGCGATCGCAATCGCAGTGCTATCAACAGATTGAATTCCCGACAAAATTACTCTACTTTCCTGCCGTGCGGTTCGGCAGAATCTCCCTGGTTCTCAGCGCCTGCCTTGTTCAGCCACTCGCGGGGCAGGCGACTGATTCTTTGGCCCTGGCGCGTCGGGTGGTGGCAGCAGCCTCCCTGGCCGCTAAGGAGTACGCCCTCGGCGTCGTCCCCACGGGGGGGCAGATCACGCAGCCCGAAGAGGTCGACGAGGCCAAGCTTTTCATTCAGCAGGCGCAGTTCGACGTCCCGGGCCTTCCGGCCGCCGCGCGGGCCAGCACCGGCCGTACGCTCACGCGCCTTTCGCAGCTCCTCGAGGCGCTCGCCCCGCCCGACACGATCAATCGCGTAACCGACAGCCTGGTCGGGAGCATCACGGCCGCGGCCGGCGGGCTGCGGGTCCTCGAGCCGATCCCCGCCAGGCCACCGTCACTCGATCGCGGCGCGGTCGTCTTTCGCGAACGCTGCGCGGCGTGTCACGGGGAGTCTGGGCGCGGCGACGGGCCGAAAGCCAAGACGTTAAAGGGACCACCACCCGCCAATCTCACCGATCGCGCCGTGATGGGGAACAAGTCGTTGCTCGACATCTTCCGCCGCATCGCGATCGGCACTCCCGGGACAGCGATGCCCGAATTCGCCGAGGATCTTCCCACCGAGGATCGTTGGGCGGTCGCGGCCTACGTGCAGGCGATGCAGTACGGTGGATCGGCGACGGCAGCGATCTTCGACGCGGTCCGCCACCAGATCGATTCTGCGCTGTCGAAGCGCTCGGAGCAGATCGCGGTCGATGCCTACATGACGTTCGAGCAGGTGGAAACGTCGATTCGCGCCAAGAATCCCGGGCTCGCGAGCGAGCTTGAAGGCAACTTCGCATGGCTGCGGACGCGCGCCGTGAAGGCGGACCAGGCGGAGCGCAATACGATCCGCGAGCGGCTGCTCGCGGGACTGGAGCGCGCGGAGCGGGTCGTCGCCGATCGCCCATCGGCGGCGAGCTTGTTTGTCAATTCATTCTTCCTGCTCATTCGTGAGGGCTTTGAGGCGATCCTCATCGTCGCCGCGCTCATGACGTTCCTCACGAAGGCCGGCGCCCCCGAGCGGCGCCGAGAGGTGGCCCGCGGGGCGTGGATCGCCGTGGGCGCGAGTGTGCTCACGTGGGTCCTGGTCGAGCTGCTGCTGCAGGTGACGCCGGGTCAGCGCGAAATCATCGAGGGCGGCACGATGCTGCTCGCCGCCACCGTGCTCTTTTACGTGAGCTACTGGCTCCTGTCCAAGATCGAAGCCGCGAAATGGACCGCGTTCGTGCACGGGAAGATGCGGAACGCCCTGTCGTCCGGCTCCGGCGCAGCGCTCAGCGCCGTCGCCTTTCTGGCGGTCTATCGCGAAGGATTCGAGACGATCCTGTTCTATAAAGCGCTGTTCACGTCGGCTGGGGCTAGCACCGTCTCAGTGCTTGCCGGCATCGCCGCGGGCGTGGTGGGACTCATCGCCGTTTACTTCCTGATCAATCAGCTTGGATTGCGCGTGGCCATGAAGCCGTTCTTCGCGGTCACGGGCGCGATGCTCTATTACATGGCGTTCGTGTTTGCGGGGAAGGGAATCGCCGAGCTGCAGGAGGCGCGGCTCATCCCGCTGACCGTCATCGAAGGCGCGCCGCGCATTCCCGTGCTCGGGATCTATCCGACGCTCGAGTCGCTGCTGCTGCAGGGCCTGCTGCTGGCGCTGGCGCTGGCGGCTGCCGTCTGGGCGATGCGCCCGAAAGTCAAAGCCTCACCTGCCGAGGGGGGAGGGGGGGGCGACCTGCTTCGGTCGCAGTGATTCGGGCAACGGCTGCGGGCCTCCCCCCGCAGGCTGCCGCCACTTCGTGAGCAAGGCCCCGCCGACTAGCATCAGCAGCAGGCTCGTTGCCTGAGCAAGCGTAAACGATCCGAGCAACCTGTCGTCTTTGGCGCGGACGATCTCGACCAGAAAGCGCTCGGCTCCCGCGAGGACCAGATACCACGCGAACAGCCAGCCGATCGCGTGCCCGTGATCGCGCCGCCGCCACAGCCACCAGAACACAAGCAGCATCAGGACCGTCTCGTAGATCTCGGTCGGGTGTACTGCCACCACTTCTGCGGGATTGGTGCCGGCCGGGAAGTGCACGTGCATCATCGTCAGATTTTGCACGGTGGTGGGCGGTAAGCCGTTCGGAAATTTCATCCCCCACGGCAGGCTGGTGGGAATGCCGTAATCATCATTGACGAGGAAACAGCCGACGCGCCCCAGCGCGTACCCGAGCGCCAGCGGCGCGGCACCGATCTCGGCGGTGAAGCGCGCCGGCACCCGGCGGCGCCAGCCGTTCAGCAGGATGCCTGCGGTTGCGCCGAGAAAGCCGCCGTACCAGACGAACCCCCCACGGCGGAAGAGCGCCTCCGATTCACCCGTGAGAAACACGTACCAGAGTTTTGCCCCAATGAGCCCGCCGACGACGCCAGCGATGATGATGTCGGCCGCGTAGTCCTCGTCGAGCCCGCGCGCCCGCAGATCGAGCTGAATTGCCCATCCCGCCATCAAGAAGGCGACCATCATCATCAGCCCGTAGCCGGTGAGCTCGAGCGGGCCAAGGTGAATCGCGAACGGATACACGGTCATGTCGGAATCTCAGCGGTTTCGAGGCCGGGGAGCGGAAGGTCGGCGCGAGCGTCCAGCGTCCAATCGCTGCGCTCGCCGAGGCGCAGGCGGTGCCAGCCCGCGCGTGCGATCATGGCGGCGTTGTCGGCGTTGAGCCGCGGGCTGGCAACCGCGACGCGCGCGAGTCCGCCCAGCCGCTGCGCCGCCAAGCGGCTGAGTGCGCGACTGCACGCCACACCGCCTCCCAACACCGCGGTGGCGTAGCCGGTCGCGCGCACGGCGCGCTCTAGCTTGGTGACGAGCACGTCGAGCACGGCGTCCTGGAACCCGCGCGCCAGGTGCGGGCGATCGCGATCCAGGTCTTGCGAGGCGCGGACCGCGTGCAGCACCGCGGTCTTCAGACCCGAGAACGAAAACTCGAATCCCTCGTCGAGCATGGGACGCGGGAAATTGAAGCGCCCCGGATCACCGTCGCGCGCGAGCTTCTCGATCGCGGGACCTCCGGGATATCCAAGGCCGAGCAGCGTGGAAACTTTGTCGAAGGCCTCACCCGCCGCGTCGTCGCGGGTTTCGCCGAGCAGGCGATAGCGACCCCAGGCCGGCACATCGAGCAGCAGCGTGTGGCCACCGGACACGAGTAGCGCCACGAACGGCGGGGTCAGGTCGCGGTCCTCGATCGCCGGAGCGAAGAGATGCCCCTCCATATGGTGCACGCCGATAAGCGCGCGATTGCCGGCAAAGGCGAAAGACTTGGCGTAGACCACGCCGACAAGCAACGCCCCCGCTAACCCCGGCCCGACCGTGACCGCAACGCCGTCAATCGCGGTTGGCGCGATACCGGCTTCCGCGAGTGCCCGATCGACGACCGCCGGCAGCGCAGCGACATGCGCGCGACTCGCCAGCTCGGGGACTACGCCGCCGAACACCTTGTGGATGTCCTGCGACAGAATGACGAGACTCGCGAGCTCGCCGCCGATCAGCACGGCCGCCGAGGTCTCGTCACACGACGTTTCGATGCCGAGGACGGCGTCAGCCACTGGTGGGGCGGCGTCGGGGGGGGTGGGCGGGGCGGGCCGGCGGGGGGGCGGGCGGAGGGGGGGCGCGCCGCTTCACCATGACCGAATCGGGAACAGCGCGGGCGGTAATGCCGCGTGGAGCGATGACCGTGATCCGGGCGGACCCGCCAGTGGATCCACTGATATGCGCGACCACGCGGAGCGAGTCGCGCGTCAGCGCCTGTACGCGCTCTTCCGGGCCGCTGACGGTGACCGAGACGCGCGCCGGCGTGACGATGAAGCTCGTGATCGCGCCGGCGCCCGTCTCGACGGGAATCCCGCCGAAGGAGCGCTCGGCGGTGCGGCCCATGTCGCCGGTCACCGTCACCTGCTTGGGCGAAAGACGCACGATCCCGAGCGGCATCGTGTCGATCGGGACGTTGCGCGTGAATTCGTCGGAGACGTTGGTGATCTCCATCGGCACCGTCGTCACCGAATCGATCGCGGCCAGACTCTTTTCCGGACCAACCAGGCGCACCGTCGTCGGCGTCATCGATAAGCCGCCGTGCAGGACCTGGCCCGACTCGGGCGTAACACTGACCAGCGACACGATGCGAACTTCTTTCCGAGTCACGCTATCCAGCGCCAAGGTGATCTCACTGGGCCGCACCTCCATCACGCGCACGTCGGCGCCTTTGGGAAGCGCCAGCTCGACCTCGGTCGGGTCGAGGTGAATCGCATAGGTGGGTGATGTCAGGGTGTCGGGGACGCGCCGGGTGATGTTGCCGGCGAGCGAGCGGAGTTTCAGAATCTGACTGCCTTTGCCGGAAATCTGGACCCGGACCTTGGGCGGCTTGTTGAGCAGCGCCCGTCCCGGCGGCAACAGCACGTTGAGGGTCACGTCGAAGCTGGTCGTGACCGGCTGCTGCAGCTGCACGGCGACGTACAGCATGAGCGCGAGAAACAGTGCGGCGCCCTTGATCGGCCAGTTGCGCGTGATCCCCTGGAACACGCTAGGACTCACCCAGCAGTCGTCGGATCAGCATCTCGTTCACCGGGTCTTCCCAGTTTGCCGCGCCGATGACGCGCTTCACGATCACGCCCTCGCGATCGATGATGTAACTCTCCGGCACGCCGAAAATATCGTACGACTGTCGGATCGCCCCGCTGGGATCGTGCAGGATGTCGAACGTCAGGCCGAGGTTATTCGCGAACGCCATGATTTCCTTGGGACCCGCCTGCTCCTGGTTGTAGAAGGCATCACCGTCGACGCTCACCGCCGCAATTCGGAAATCGGTCCCTGCGAGCTTCTGGTGCAGGCGCTCCATCGACGGCATTTCCGCGCGGCACGGCGGGCACCACGTCGCCCAAATGTTCACCAGGACCACTTTCCCACGATAGTCCGCGAGCGTCGCCGGCTGATTGCTGCGCAGATTGGTGGCGTGAAACACCGGGGCTCGCGAACCGATTTCAACCGGGTTGATCTGGGTCCGCAGCTTGATCGCCAGCGCAACCCCGAATACCGCCGTGGTCACCAGCCCGGCGATCAGCGTCCACTGTTGGCGGTTCGTCATACCGTTACCATGCAGCGGCGGCGCAACTCCTGCACCTCGCGCACGGGATCGGCGCTGGCGAAAATCGCATTGCCGGCCACGAACGTGTCGGCGCCGGCCTGATGGGCGGCCGCGATGGTCTGTCTTGAAATACCACCGTCGACCTCGAGAAAACATTGTGCGCGGTGCGCGGTGAGCAGTGCGCGGCCGCGGGTAATCTTGTCGTTCGACGCGGGTAGATAGGTCTGCCCGCCGTAACCCGGATTCACGGTCATAATCAGCAACAGATCCAGATCGCGCACCACCTCCTCGGCATGCGCGAGTGGCGTCGCGGGGTTGAGCGCGAGGCCCGCCATCATCCCCTGCTTCTTCACGGCGTCGAGCTGACGTTGCGCGTGAATTGTGGCCTCAGGATGGAACGTGAACACCGATGCGCCGGCGGCCGCGAATGATTCGATGTAGTGCTCCGGCTCGACGACCATCAGATGCGCGTCGATCGGCTTGTCGGTAAGCTTGCGCAGCGTCTCGATCATGTTGGCGCCGAACGTGATGTTCGGAACAAACCGCCCGTCCATCACGTCGACATGCAGCCAATCGGCTCCCGCCTCCAGGACCTGCGCCACCTGGTCGCTCAGGCGCGCCAGGTCGGCGGACAGTACGCTCGGCGCGATGCGCACACCGTTCGTCATTGTGGACTCCGGGCCACCACGATATCCACGACTGTGCCGGGCGCCGCGAGCGTTCCCGCCGCCGGACTCTGTGCAACCACCGTTCCCGGCGAGCCCTCGGTCGTCCTGCGCCGCGTCACGGTGCCGAGCTGCAGTCCTTCGGTTTCGAGTCTGGTTCGCGCGTCCGCCGATGCCATGCCGAGCAGGTCCGGTACGGGGATCGTGGGCGCGCCGCGGCTCACGACGATGGTTAGGCCAGCACCTGGTGCCAGCACGGTTCCCGCTGGTGGCCTGGTCATCATGGCTAGCCCGGTCGGCGCGGCGGCCTGCACCGATTCGACCTGGCTCACCGTCAGCCCCGCGGCCGCCACCATCGATTGCGCGAGCGTCGCGTCGAGACCCGCGACGTCCGGCACCGGAATCTTCGGCGGCCCCGCGCTCGACACCAGGGTGACTTTCGTGCCCTCGGCGGCGATGACGTCGGGCGGCGGATCCTGCCAGATCACGACGCCCTGCGGCGCCGTGGGGTGCGGCTCGGCACCGCCGTCGGTGACCTGGAGCCTCGCTTTCTGGATCTCCGACTGCGCTTCCGCGAGCGTCAAGCCAAGCACACGCGGCACCGCCTGGTGCCCGGGGAGAAGCGGCGCGGGAAACAGCACGAGGTACGCCGTGAGGTAGCCGGCGAGGATCATGGCGGCGCCGATGGCAATCCATCTCCAGGTGCGGCGGTCGATTTGCAGACCCTGAAACGGCTCAAAATGCCGGCGAACGCGCATCAGTTCGCTCGCACCAGACGTGCCGCGTAGGCGCCGTCGATCCCGTGGCGCTGCGACCGCGACTGAAAATCGCCGGCCGGTGTCAGCAGCTCCGGGGGAACTGCGTCGCTGCGCGGTGACCGCGCGAACTCCGGATGTTCTTTCAGAAAGGACTCCACGACCTGTTCATTCTCCTCCGGTTCGAGCGAGCAGGTCGCATAAATGAGCAACCCACCCGCTCGTACGAGGGGCGCAGCCGCCGCGAGCAGCTGCCGCTGGCGCGCCGCGGCGCGCGCAAAAATAGATGGCTTCAAACGCCAGCGCGCATCGGGATGGCGCCGCATCGTGCCCGTCGCGGTGCACGGTGCGTCCACCAGTACGGCGTCCACACTCGCCGGGCGCAGCGGCGCCGCCTCAAGATTGGCGGCGATACTCCGAATCGCCACTCCCGCGCGGCGTGTGGTATCGCCGAGCCGACCGATGCGTTCGTGGCGCGCGTCACCGGCGAGGACGCGGGCGCCGCGGGCTTCGAGAGCGACCGCTTTGCCGCCGGGCGCGGCGCAGGCGTCGTACACCTGTTCGCCCGGTGGGATCGCGGCGAAACGGGCAATCAGGGCGTGGGCGGGGTCCTGAACGACGAACCCGCCCTCCTTGTAACCTGGTAAGCTCGCGGGATGGGGGACGCGGGACGGCGGACGGGTGGCTCGGATTTCGAGCCCGGCACCGAAAGGCGCCGGCGTCGCTTCAACGCCGGTGCTTCGCAATTCTTTCTCCAAACGTTCGAGACTCCATCGTGCCGGTTGAACGATCAGCGGCGGCCGCGTGTCGTTCCAAGCGACAAGGCGATCAGTCTCCGACTTTCCATAGCGAGAGGTCCAACGCTTGACGATCCAATCGGGATGTGTCGCCGCCCCGTCCCCCGTCTCCCGTCCCCCCTCCCGACGAAGGTGTCGCAACGTCCGGTTGACATACCCCGTGCCCACTTCTCCAACGGTCTCTCGGGCCAGCTCGACAGACGTAGAGACAGCGGCGTGAGACGGCACGCGGGTCAACCAGCGCAGCTGATACGCGCCGAGGCGCAGGACGTCATGGAGCCGGGGGTCGGCACGGTCGAGCTCCAGCGCTGTGTCCAGCTCGCGCTGGTGGCGCAGCACGCCGGCGGACAGCTCGTAGGCGAGCCGGCGATCGCGCTCGGCGAGGCCCTGGAGGTGGCGGTCACGCGCGTCTGCGAGCGGTTTGCCGGCGCGAACTTCGCGGAGAATCTCGAGGGCCGCGCGACGTGCGTCCTTAATCCAGCATTCCCTCGGCCGGAGATGACGGCATCGCGACTTCGCGGCGGGGCATCCGGCCGGCGAGGTAAGCGGCCCGGCCGGCGATCGTCGCGAGACGCATGGCGTGCGCCATCGCCACGGGATCCTGCGCGGCCGCAATCGCGGTGTTCATCAGGATGCCGTCCACGCCTTGCTCCATTGTGACGCAGGCATCGGACGCCGTGCCCACGCCGGCATCGACGACCACGGGCACGTGCAGACGGCGCTTGATCGTGCGGACGCTGAACGGATTCAGCAGGCCGAGGCCACTGCCGATGGGGGAGGCGAGCGGCATGACGGCCGCGCAGCCCGCATCCTCGAGCCGCAGCGCGGTCACGAGATCCTCATTCGTGTAGGCGAGCACTTTGAACCCTTCCTGCACCAGCACCTTCGCCGCCTCGAGCAATCCGGCAACGTCGGGCAGGAGCGTCTCCTCGTCGCCGATCACTTCGAGCTTGACGAAGTCGTTGAATCCGGCTTCGCGCGCGAGTCGTGCGTAGCGAATGGCATCGGCGGCGGTGTAGCAGCCCGCGGTGTTGGCCAGCAGGAAAACCCGCTTCGGGTCGAGGAAGTGCAGCACGCTCGATTCCTTCGAGCGGTCGAGATTCACGCGACGGACCGCGACCGTCACGACTTCGGCCCCCGAAGCCTCGATCGCGCGCACCATGGTGTCCATGTCGCGGTACTTGCCGGTTCCGACCATCAGACGCGACTGGAACGTGCGCCCGCCGATCGTCAGCGGCTCATCGCGTATGGTTTCGACTGCGGTGGTCATCCTCCTCCTACGAAATGCACGACCTCGATCGCGTCGCCGCTCGCAACGGTAACCTCCTTGAGAGCGGGCCGGCGCACGATTTTGCGATTGTGCTCGACCACGACCGCGCGGGGATCGAGCTCCAGCTCCTCGAGTACCTCGAGCAGCGTGCCGCCCCGAATCTCCTTGTGCTCTCCATTGATTACGACATCCACTCTCGCATCCTCCGTGCAGCTACGGCCGGCTCGGCATCGTCCCACAACGCCCGAATCGCCGCCACGCCAAACGCTCCGCTGCTTCGCACCGCCCGCACGCGCTCGGCCGTGATACCGCCAATGGCGATGACGGGGACCTCGCCCGCCGCCGCCACGATCTGCCGCAATTGCGCCAAGCCCAGCGGCGAACGGCCCGGATGCGAAGCCGTAGCGAATACAGGCCCTACAACAAGATAGTCGGCCCCTTCGGTCTTTGCGGCTTCCGCCTCCGCCAAGTCGTGCACCGACTTACCGATCCACCAGAGCGGATTCAGCGCGCGGGCGGCGCTGACGGGCAGGCTGCCAAGACCCAGCTGGACGCCGGCCGTTGGAACCGCCAGTGCCACATCGAGACGATCGTTTACAAACAACGGCGACGGAAGGACGGAAAGACGGAACGCGAGCTCATAGTGTTCGCGACCTGTCAGCGCACGGCCTCGCGCATGGATCGCGAGCTCGCGACCGCCCCCCTCGCTCAGCGCGGTCGCGATCCCGTCGATGTCAGATCGCCGGGCGATGCGTTCATCGGTGATCGCGTGCAATCGCGGCAGTGCCCCCCCCGCTCTCATGTGAACCGCGTGCCGGCCTTCAGTCGCGCACCGCGGAGCCAGTTGTCCGTCGTCATGCGTGCTTTGCCGGCGGCTTGTACCTCGAAGACTTCGACCGAGCCCCCCCCCCCCCC
>DASWCE010000225.1:0-5633 GCA_036390255.1 Gemmatimonadales bacterium
TGGCGGGAAAGCTGTATATTCCCGCAACTCACGTCCAGCAGGAATCCTCGCATGACACGCGCATGGCTTCTCGTTGCTGCCGTTCTCATTGTCGCACCAACGCCACAGGCAAAAAGACCGGTGTGCGCTGCCGACAACGCCGGGCTGACGCTGCAGCCGGGGTTCTGCGCCCTGATCGTCGCGGAATCGATCGGCCCGTCGCGACACATGGTCGTCCTGGAAAACGGCGACATCCTCGTCGCGGTGTCGGGAGCGCGCGGCGGCGTGCGCCTGTTGCGCGACACGACGGGAGACGGAAAGGCCGACGTCGTCAGCTCGTTCGGCGTCGGCGGTGGCACCGGCATCGCATTCGCCGGCGAGTATCTCTACTTCGCGACCAACGACGCCGTGGTGCGGTGGCATTGGAATATCGGCCAGCTCACACCCAACGGCGGTCCTGATACAGTCGTCAGCGGCCTGACGAACCGGCGCCAGCACGCGCCGAAGAGCATCGTCGTCGGATCGGACGGCATGCTGTATGTGAACATCGGTGCGCCGTCCAACTCGTGTCAGGTGCAGGATCGCGCGCCGGAGTCACCCGGACAGGATCCCTGTCCCATTCTCGATTTCGCGGGCGGCATCTGGCGATTCGATCCTCGGCACGGCGGCCAGACGCAAACCGACGGCCAGCGGTACGCCACGGGGTTGCGCAACGCGGTTGCACTCGCCGTCGATCCCGGCACGGGTTCGCTCTTTGCCGCGCAACACGGGCGCGATCAGCTTGCGGCAAACTGGCCTAAGCTCTACACCGACGCGCTCAGCGCCGAGCTGCCCGCGGAGGTGGTGTTCCGGCTCGAGGCAGGCGGGGACTACGGCTGGCCGTACTGCTACTACGATTGGCGACGCCGCCAGAACGTCCTGCAGCCGGAGTACGGTGGAGACGGGAAAACAGCCGGGAGGTGCGAGTCGGCGCCGCGGCCGGTCGTGGCGTTCCCCGGCCACTGGGCACCGGACGGCATGACCTTCTATAACAGCCGGCACTTCCCGCTGAAGTATCGCGGCGGGTTGTTCATCGCGTTTCACGGATCGTGGAATCGCGCGCCGCTGCCGCAGGCCGGCTACAAGGTGATGTTCGTTCCGATCGAGCGCGGCGTCGCGACTGGTCCGGCCGAAGTGTTTGCCGATGGCTTTGCGGGGAAAGACGTCACGCCGAACGGCGCGCGGTACCGGCCGACGGGCATCACCGTCGGGCCGGACGGATCGCTATATGTCGCCTCGGATCAGGGTGAGGGAGCGGTCTTCAGGATCCTGAATCAGCCTTAGCGCGCCCCCCCGAGTCGCGCGCGGGTGACGGAATCAGCGGTCGCCAGGGCCCGATCCGAGTCCCATTTGTAGTAGAGCGTCAGGCACGATGAGAGGTTGAAGTCGCGCTTGGCCATGCACGTCTGCAGCTCGTGGCGATGCTTGGGCAGCTCGCCGTTCCAGATCGACTCCTGCGCGGCGTTCACGCGCGAGAGCGGCCAGCCCGCAACCAGCAAGCAATTCTTCAGTTGCTCGTCGCTGCGGCTGCAGGACTGCAGGTCCCGCTTGTGCTTCGCCGAGCCGAGGCCCCAGACTGAGTCCTCCTGGTAGTTCTTGAGCGAATCCAGCTCGCGCGCGCGATCGGTGGCTGCCTTTTGCGCGTCCGCCGCCCTCCAGTGATAGAGTCCGACGAGACATTGCGTCGTGCCTTTGGCGTCGAGTGAAATGGAGCTGCATTCGACGACCTGGGAACGGTGGCCTGGTTTCTTGCTGCACGCCGCAAGCGCCACGACTGCGGCGAGCGCGACGCACAGGAGGAGTCGAGAAGGGGCGTTCATGGCGCCCTAACATAGCGAGCGGCGCTTCAGCGGAGCAACAGGAGGACATCGTAAAGCCCGTGTGTCCAAGCAGTTATGCCGAATCCCCGCAGCAAGTACAGAGCGCTGAAGAAGAGTCCCGCGATCGTACGGAAGACGAAAGAGTAAACGTCCAGGCGATCCCCGTACGGTCCGACATAGTGGAATGCCGAGAAGATCAAAGCCCCAAGGATCGTCGCGACGACACCAGCCACGAGCGGGCGCCAACCCAGCAGTTTGGTCCCGGCCCAAGCGATCAGTCCAACGAGTACCACACGGAAGAGCAGCTCTTCATAGATGCCGGCGCCGAGCGAGAGCATCAGCATTGTCCAGCGGGTCAATCGCTGTGCGCTGAACCCTCCCCCGAGGGCCATCGAGGGTGGGGGCGTGCCGAGCAGCGCCGCGGTGAGGCTGCCGACGACGACGCCGAACACGAGCGCCAGGCAGACGGACTCGAGCAGCATCCCGCCGAGAACGGAGGGGGTTAACCTCCCGGGGTGCGAGCGTACGTCTCTGGCGATCAGCCAGGCACCGACCCCGATCAGGCAGAGCAGGAACAACCGCGGTCCCCACGCGCCGGCGAGCCAAAAGAAGACCGATTGGAGGATCACGTCCGCGCCGTTGCGGACGCTCATGCCGCCGGGTTCCACCGGCGCAAGCGCGGCCAGGATCTGATAGATGATCAACAGAGGTAAGGCAAAGAGCAGGCTGTAGCGGGGAGCGCGGCTGGCCTGCCAATAGGTGTTCATCATCCTGAATCTTATCCTTCACCGGGTTTCGTACAGAGTCCTACGTGACGCTCGCGATCCTCGTTACTGCCGTCTTCGCCGTCCAGAGCCCCGGCGACAGCTCCGCGTACCTCGATGCGCAGGCCCGGCGGCTCGTCGCGACTGCCCGGGAGCGCCGGGAAACTGTCGACCGATCCATTACGGCGTACCGCACGAGAATGCGGGAGCGCATCGGCGTCGGCATCCGTGCGTTGCGCCGCGACCGCATGCTGTATCGCCGCGAGATCGCGTTACTGATCGACTGGCAGCGCGACTCTGTGACGCGCATCGAGGTGATCGGCGCCCGCCAATCAGTTCCCGCGGCCGTTCCGAAGCCATCGCTGCCTGAGGACTTGAAGGGCGATGCCCGCGATTACGCGTTCGATCCTGCGAATGATCGCCTCACCGTCGGGTGGGGTGATGACACCTCGCGACAAGACACGACGCAAGCCCGGAGGGAGCGTCACGAGGTCGCGTTCCGTCACCCGCTCGCACCCGGCAGCGAGGCCGACTATCGCTTCGCCACCGGCGATTCCAGCGTCGTCGTCTTCCCCGACGGCCGTGAGATCCGGTTACGTGAGCTGCGCGTCATTCCGCGGCGGCTCGACTTCCGGCTGATGTCCGGCTCGTTCTGGATCGACGAGACCTCGCATGCCGTCGTGCGCGCGCTGATCCGCCCCGCTAGGGCCTTCGACTTCGAGCAGGACCTCAGCGACGAGGACGACAAGGACATCCCTGGTTTCGTCAAACCGATCCGCGTGGAGGTGCGGTTTCTCACGATCGATTATGGGCTGTGGACGGGACGCTGGTGGCTGCCGCGCTTGATTGCCATGGACGCCGTCGCGACCGCGGGGTCGTTCCTGCAGATGCCGGTGCGCTATGAGCGCATCTACGATGAGTACGAAGTCCGGGGTGACACCACGGCGCGGCGCGCCCCACGGTTACCGGACGCGACCGAGGCAGAGGACTCGGTCGCCCGCGCCGCGTGTCATGAACGCGAGCAGCGTGAGAAGATTTCGTGCAAGTGCTCCAGCGGTCATTGCGCGGCGTTCACGGTGCGGATTCCCACGGATACCGCCGCGCTGCTTGCCAGCAGCTCGCTGCCACCGCCGTTTGGCGCATCGCACGATACGCTGATAACCGCGGGCGAGCTGGAGGAGTTGACCCACGGGCTGGGGAATCTGCCGCAAGCGCCATGGCAGCTGCACGCCCGCCCGCCCCGCTGGGGACTGGCCCGCTACAATAGAGTGGAGGGCCTGGCGCTCGGCGCGCGTGGCGAGCTCGATCTCGGCCGCTTGCGCCTCGACGGCGCGGCCCGCATCGCCACGACCGATGCGGAGCCGGACCTCCAGGCGGGCGTGCTCCGCGAGACCGGCACGGCTCGCACCCGCTTTGCGGCGTTTCGGCGGCTCGCGGCGGTCGATCCGACCGCGCGCTCACTCTCGATTGGGAATTCCCTCGGCGCGTTGCTGCTGGGCCGCGACGACGGCGATTACTTCCGCGCCACGGGCGCCGAGCTGACGATCACGCCGGCGGTGACGCTGCCGCAGCGCGTGGCAATCCGGGTCTTCGCCGAGCGCCAGCGCCGCGCGCTCAAGCGCACCGACTTCTCTTTCCCCAACGCGCTGCACGACGATCATGTGTTCCGGCCCAACATTGTGGCCGACTCTGCCGACCAGCTCGGCGCTTCGCTCACATTGCGCGCCCAGCAGGGGATCGATCCCGAGCGGCCGCAGTGGACTGCTGACGTGACTGTCGACGGCAGTGTGGGCACCTACCGCTTCGGCCGGGCGAGCAGCACCCTGCGCGTGACGGCGCCGCTTGGCCCGCGCATCGCCGGCGCCGTCGAACTGGCGGGCGGAGTGGCGGGCGGCGTGGTTCCGGTGCAGAGCTACTGGTATCTCGGCGGCCCCGGCACGGTGCGCGGTTATGGTGGCAACGCGGCGAGCGGGGACGCGTTCTGGCGGGCGCGGTTCGAGCTCGCCAATCGCTGGCCCGCGGCGCGCGTCGTGCTGTTCGCCGATGCCGGGCGCGCGGCACCGCGCGAGCACCTCTCGCTCGTCCGCCCGCTGACTGGGGTCGGCGTCGGCGCGAGCTTCATCGATGGGCTCGTGCGCTTCGATCTGACGCGCGCCACGCGGTCGCCGACCGGCTGGCGTCTGGATTTCTATACCGACGCTGCGCTCTGATTTGCGCCGCCGTACGGCGCGCGCCATCGTTGTCGCCGCATGACATCCACCGCTGCACCCACCACCGACCTCAAACGCGAGCTCGGCCTCTTCGACGCGATCATGATCAACGCGGGAACGATGATCGCGTCCGCGATCTTCATCGTCCCCGCGACCGTCGCCGCCGCGGTCAATGGCACGGCGCTCATGACGCTCGTCTGGGTCGTCGGCGGGATCGTGTCCTTGCTGGGCGCGCTTTCAGTCGCCGAACTGGCGGCGGCGTACCCGGAGGCGGGTGGGCAGTATGCGTACCTGCGCGAGGCCTATGGAACGGTGTGGGCTTTTCTGTACGGCTGGGCAAACTTCTCGGTCATCAACACGGCCTCGATTGCCGCGATCGCCGTGGGATTCGCGCGCTACATCGGGTTCTTCACGCCGCTGACGGAAACAGCGGTTCGCGTCGTCGCCATAGCGTCGATCGTCGCCCTCACGCTGCTGAATTGCCGCGGTGTGCGGCTGGGCGCGACGACCCAGAATATCCTGACGATTCTGAAGATTGGCGCGCTCGTAACGCTCATTACCACTTCATTCATTCTGCCCGGCGGATCCCCGTCACATTGGCAACCGCTCTGGCCGTCCGAAGGTGTAGGACAGTTGATCGGTCCGTTCGGGGTTGCGATGGTCGGGGTGCTCTGGGCTTACGACGGGTGGATCGAAACAACGTACGTCGGAAGCGAAATCATGGATCCGGGCAGGAATCTGCCGCGGTCCATCATTCTCTCGACACTCATCGTGATCGCGCTGTTTACCCTCGCCAGCATTGCGTACGTGTATGTCCTCTC
>DASWCE010000226.1:0-44457 GCA_036390255.1 Gemmatimonadales bacterium
CTGATCGGTGGCCTCGAAGCGCTCATCATTCGCGCCCAGCTCGCGCGGCCCGATGGCGGGCTCGGCGTCAGCGCCGAGACGTTCAATCAGCTGTTCACGATGCACGGCACGACGATGGTGTTCCTCGCGCTCATGCCGCTGTCGGCCGCGTTCTTCAATTTCATCGTTCCGCTTCAGATCGGCGCGCGCGACGTCGCGTTTCCGCGGCTGAACGCATTCAGCTATTGGGTCTTTCTGCTCGGCGGCCTCTTCCTGAACGCGAGCTTCATCGCGGGACCCCTCTTCGGCGCCGACCGGCTCTCGGTGGCACCGGATGCAGGGTGGTTCGGCTACGCGAATCTCACGTCCCGGCAGTTCTCGCCGGGTCCCAACGTCGACTTCTGGCTGCTGGGACTGCAGATCCTGGGCATCGCGTCCCTCGCCGCGGGCTTCAATTTCATCGTCACGATCCTCAACATGCGCGCCCCGGGGATGCGGATGTTGCGCCTGCCGCCGTTCACCTGGATGACGCTCATCACACAGTTCCTCGTCATCACGGCGTTCCCGGTGATCACCGTCGCGCTCGTGCTGCTGATGTTCGATCGGTTCTTCGGCACGCATTTCTTCGTGCCGCAGGGCGGTGGTGACCCGATCCTGTGGCAGCACCTGTTTTGGATGTTCGGGCACCCCGAGGTGTACATCCTGATCCTGCCCGCGATGGGCATCGTCTCCGAAGTGCTGCCGACGTTCTCGCGGAAGCCGCTGTTCGGCTACACGGTGGTCGTGTATTCCGGCGTCGTCATCGCGTTCTTGGGGTGGAGCGTCTGGAGCCACCACATGTTTTCGACCGGGCTCGGCCCCATCGCCGACTCGGTGTTCGCCGGTACGACGATGCTCATCGCCATTCCGACCGGCGTGAAAATCTTCAACTGGATCGGCACGCTGTGGGGTGGGCAGATCCGGTTCACCACGTCGCTGCTGTTTGCCGTTGGATTCATCGCGATGTTCATCATCGGCGGTCTGTCCGGCGTGTCGCACGCCTCGGCACCCTCCGATCTCCAGCAGACCGACACGTACTACGTCGTCGCGCACATCCATTATGTGCTGTTCGGCGGCACGATCCTCGGGCTGTTCGCCGGCATGTACTACTGGTGGCCGAAGATGACGGGTCGCATGCTGTCCGAACCGCTGGGGAAGGTGCACTTCTGGCTAACGATGATCGGCATGAATCTCGCGTTTTTCCCGATGCACTTCTCGGGGCTGCTCGGGATGCCGCGGCGCATCTACACCTACTCGTCTGATCTTGGCGTGACGGGATTCAATCAGGCGTCGACGATCGGCGCATTCGTGATCGGTCTGGCGACGCTTGTGTTCTGCTGGAATCTGTTGCGCTCCCGCTGGCAGCCGATCACGGCGCCGCACAACCCATGGGGCGGCGCCACGCTCGAATGGGCCATTCCGTCACCGCCGCCCGTCTACAACTTCACCGTCATTCCGACCGTCGAGAGCCGCATGCCGCTGTGGCAAACGGAGCGGCATGCACCCATGCGTCCATTACCCGAACAGCCGCCGGCGACGATTCACGTGCCGGGCGGGTCCTGGTGGCCGCTGATCACCGCGATCGGTCTGCCCATCATGGCGATCGGCGCATTGTCCCACCTGATCCCTGTCGTGTTGGCGGGCGCGGCCGTCGTGATCGTCGGGATCTACCGCTGGGCCTACGAGCCCTTCGAGACCTGATGATTAAGACGAGCATGGGGCTCGACAGCCGCAAAATGGCGTTCTGGGCCTTCATCGGCTCGGAGTGCCTGCTCTTCGGCTCGCTCATCTCGACGTACTTGGTCTACAAGGGAAGGAGTCTCACCGGGCCATACCCGCACGAGATTCTGAATATCCCGTTTACGTCGTTCAGCACGTTCGACCTGCTGATGTCGAGCCTGGCCATGGTGCTGGCGCTGGCGGCGGTGCAGCGCGGCGACATGAAGCAGGGGAAGCTCTGGTTGCTCGTGACGGCACTGCTCGGCCTCGTCTTCCTCGGTGGGCAATTCTGGGAGTTCAGCCACTTTGTCCGCGAGGGCTTAGGCCTCACGACAAACCTGTTCGGCTCGACGTTCTACGTGCTGACGGGAACTCACGGCGCCCACGTGACCGTCGGTGTGATCTGGCTGCTGACGCACTGGGTGCAGGCGTTGCGCGGCAAACTTGGTCCGGCGAACGCGATGACCGTCGAGATCACAGGCCTGTACTGGCATTTCGTGGACGTCGTCTGGATCGTGATCTTTACGGTCGTGTACCTGATTCAGTGAGAGGAAGGGCATGAGCGAACAGGCGCACGCGACCACGGCCACGTATCTCCGCATCGCCGCGATCCTCGTGATGCTCACGTTGATCGAGGTGGGTGTGTTCTATGTGCCAACATTCCAGGCGCTGTTGGTGCCAATCCTCCTCGTGCTCTCGGCCATCAAGTTCACGCTGGTGGTCATGTTCTACATGCATCTGAAGTTCGACAATCGCTTCTTTGCGTTCCTCTTCGGCGGCCCCTTGCTCCTCGGTGTCGCGGTGGTGGTGAGTCTGCTCTTCATCTTTTATGGAGCGTTGCGGCTGCGGACCGGCAGCTAAAGAATGTCCAATGATCAATGTGGAATGATCAATGATCATTGATCATTGGACATTGGAAATTCCAGCATGGAATAGATGGGATGTGCATCCGACGGTGTTGGCCGGGCTCGTCCTCCTGGGCGGGCTTTACGTCTATTTGGGGGGTCTCACGTCGGCACGCCGGCACGTGGCAAGCTTCGCCGGTGCATTGATTGTGCTGTTCCTGGCGCTGAACGGACCGCTCCACAACCTCTCAGATACGTACCTCTTCAGCGCGCACATGGCGCAGCATTTGTTGCTGACGCTCGTCTTCCCTCCGCTGCTGCTCTACGGTACGCCGTCATTTGTCGTGCGGCCGTTGCTGCGGACCCGCTGGATCATGGGAGTGGCTCGCGTGGTGACTCGGCCGCTCGCGGCGGCGATCATTTTCTTGGCGCCGATCGTGATCTGGCATGTGCCGGCGCTGTACGAGGCGGCGCTCCGGCATCACAATCTTCACATCGTCCAACACCTCGTCTTTCTGAGCACTGCGGTCATCATGTGGTGGCCGGTGCTGTCGCCAGTCCCGGAATTGCCGCGCGCGCAGCATCTCGTGCAGATGCTGTATCTGTTCTTGCTGGGCATTCCGATGTCCGTCACCGGCGCGCTGATCACGCTGTCGGATTCGGTTCTTTATCCGTTCTATGCGACGGCGCCGAGGGTGGGCGGATTATCTCCCTTGGACGATCAGCAAATCGGCGGATTGTTGATGTGGGTGCTCGGCGGGCTGATGTTGTGGATCGTGATGACGGTGATCTGGTTCAGGTATTCGGCCTGGGACCAACGCGGCGATGCGGAAACCAAGGTCCCTGAAGAGGCCTACTCGCCGTCCTCTGTTTCTCCGAGAGGGTGACGGCGGAGCTCTTCACCGATTCGGGGATGCTCTCGCCAGAGGTAGTAGCCCATCGCCAGCGCGGCTAAGCCATTGCCGATTGCGACGTTCCACCAGGCGAGGTAGCCGAGCAACGGCTTCGCGAGCAACGCGACTAGGATGTAGAAGCCCACCTCGAAGAAGCAGAATCCGACCACCACGAGAAACAACGTCGACGGCGCGTACTCGACCTCGGCCGCGAGCGCCGCCGAGATGCAGCCAACCACGACGAACGCGCTGACGTGAATCATCGTGTAGCCGAAGATGCGGGCGGGCTCGATGACCACGTGGGTGGGGTCGGGGGCGCCCCAGAACACCGCGCTCCCCAGCATCGCGGGCGTATACAGTGGCTGGCCGTTGATTGAGTCGACGACGAGAAACCAAATGGCGACCGCGGCCGCGCCGATACAGCCGGCGATGAAGCCCTCGCGCAGAATGCGATTCAGGTCCATGGCGGGCTCAATATATCGTTGGGCCGGGTGCGTGCTAGATTAGGGCCCCATGCCGCGCCGTCCGTTGTTCTACGGTCTCTGCTTGCTGCTCGGCGTGCTGTTGTTTGGAGTCGCCGGTCTCATGCATCCATTGCTCTCCGGCGACGGCGCGGACCAGCTCGCGACCGTCGCGCAAACACGTCACTGGCGCCTGATCCACTGGGCTCTGCTGTTCGGCCTCGCGTTCATGTACGCGGGGGTGATCGGTGTGGCGTTGCGTCACAACGATACCCCTGGTGCAACGCCGGGGCGCGCCGCCGTGCGCATGGGGGCGTTGGCGTTTGCCGTGTGGTCGCTCAACATCCTCTTCATGGTGGGCGCCGCCTGGCAGCTCGCGCGCGCGTACACGACCTCAGATGCGGGCCTGACCGGAACCCACGCCGTGTTTGTCTACGACATGCTCCATCCCATGGGGCTTGCGGCGGAACGGATGGCGACATTCATGCTGGGACTCGTCGCGTACATGTTCGGCTGGGCGATTCGGAATGGCGGGGTGTGGCCGAAGGGGTTGGCCTGGATGGCCTGGCTTGTGGCGGTCGTGAACGGCGCCGTGGCCATCGTGTTCAGCGAGTTCACGCCGAACATGTACTACGCGCAAGCCCTCTTCGTCATCTGGCTGGCGGCGACCGCCGTGGTGATGCTGGCAGACAGGGCATTAGGGGCTAGGGGCTAGGGAGTCGGTTGTCCCGAGCCCCCAACCCCCAACGCCCAGTCCCCAGATCAGTTCGCGCGGACTCGGACGATGCGCTGTAGCCAGCCGTCGGGCGTGCTATACAGGACCGTCAGTGTAACGATGTCGCCGTGCTTGACACCGGCCAGTGCCTGGCGCAGCTCCGCGCGTGACCCCGTCTGCGTCCCGTTGACCTTCAAGAGGATGTCCGGATTGCCCTGGCTCGCGTCCTGCAGTCGCTGATACGCCGGGCCGTCGGGCGACACCTGCGAGACGATCAACCCACCACCCGACCGCATAACCTGCCTGAGGTCCGGGTCCCGCACATTTTCCTGTGACAGCGGTTCGACGGAGATCCCTAACGTCTTGTCCATCGGTGCGGAATCGCGGCTCGAGTCACCGGCGTCGTTGCTCGAAACTTGCTCCTCCTCGCTCGAAGGCGCGGCGGCGACCCGAACCGGAATGGTCTTGCGAACACCACCCTTGCGTACGACGGTGACCTGAACGATCTCACCGGGCTTCTTGAAGCCGACGCGCTGCTGCAGCTGCGCCACCGACTCGATGTTCTCGCCGTCGACCGCCACGATGACGTCACCCTCCTGAATGCCGGCGCGTCTCGCCGGCGAGTTGTCAGGCGGAGTGAACTCGTTCACGACGACGCCGCGGATCTGCGGGAGCTTCGCGTCTTCCGCGTCTTCCGGGGTGATCGCCCGGATCTGGACGCCGATGACCGCGCGGTCGACGTGACCGGTCGAAATCAGCTGCGTCATCACGGTGCGGGCGAGATTGATCGGGATGGCAAACCCGTACCCGTCGTAATATCCGGTCGGACTGGCGATGGCCGCATTGATGCCGATGACCTCGCCCCGCACGTTGACCAGCGGCCCTCCCGAGTTACCGGGATTGATGGCCGCGTCCGTCTGAATGAAGTCCTGAATCGCGTAGCGGCTCTGGTTCAGCCCTTGGAGGAGCCGGCCTTTGGCGCTCACGATTCCGGCCGTCACGGTGAACGTGAATGCTTCACCGAGCGGATTGCCGATCGCCAGCACCCAGTTACCGATCTTCGTGGAATCGGCATCTCCCAGATGGACGGTCGGGAGTCCGGTCGTCTGAATCTTGATGACGGCGACGTCCGTGAACGGATCGGTGCCGACGGTCTTGGCGGTGAATTCGCGGTTGTCGTACAAGCGCACCGTCACGCGGTCGGCGCCCTGAACGACGTGGTTGTTGGTCAGGATGTAGCCGTCCTGCGAAACGATGAAGCCCGATCCCGAGCCCTGCTCGACCTGGGGACGGCGCGGGACCTGGAAGAAATCTTCGAAGCCCGGAGGCAAGCGGCGATTGGAGATCCGCTCGCGGCGCTCAGATTTGATAAATACGACGGCCGGCTTCACGTGATCGGCGACGTTGGCGAACGCATCACCCAGGTCCACGGCCGCCTTCGCCTGCGGCAACGGTCGACTCGTGTCCTGCAGCACCGACCGCACGGCCGCTTCACCGCGCGATGGAAGCCGGAAGGCCGAGGCGAATGCCAGGCCCAGCGCAAACGCCAGCGTCACCAGCGTGCCAAATTTCAACCAGTCCCGCGTCTTCACCGACATCAGCGCCCCCTTTTAAGACTTCTTGGATTTATCGTCGTCCATGATTTCGTAATCGGCATCCACGACCTTCTCGTCCTTCTTCGCTTCGCCGCCCTTCGCCGCCCCTTCGCCGCCTTCCGCCGCCCCTTCGGCAGCGCCAGCGCCACGCGACGCGGCGTACAGCGACGCCCCCGCTGCTGAATATGCCTGCTGCAGCTCCTCGAGTGCTTTGCTGATCTCGTCAGCATTTCCGCTGCGGAGCGCCGACTGCGCCGACTGGATGGCCGCGTCGAGCCGCGACTTGAGGCCCGGCTCCAACTTTTCGACCCAGTCTTTGGACTCCTTCGTCACCTGGTACACCATGTTATCGAGCCGGTTACGCTGCTCGATCACGTCGCGCCGCTTCTTGTCCTCGGCCGCGTGGGCCTCGGCGTCCTTCACCATCTTATCGATGTCCTTGTCGGCGAGTCCGGACGAGGCTTCGATCCGAATCTTCTGCTCCTTACCCGTCGCCTTGTCCTTCGCGGAGACGTGCAGGATGCCGTTGGCATCGATATCGAAGGTCACCTCGACCTGCGGGACACCGCGCGGAGCCGGCGGAATGCCGGTCAGCTGGAACTTGCCGATCGTACGGTTGTCCTGCGCCATCTGCCGCTCGCCCTGCAGCACGTGGATCTCGACCGTGGTCTGATTGTCCTCGGCCGTCGAGAAGACCTCCGACTTCTTCGTCGGAATGGTCGTGTTCCTCGGGATGAGCACCGTCGTGACGCCGCCGAGGGTCTCGATACCGAGCGACAGCGGCGTGACGTCGAGCAGCAGCACATCCTTCACTTCACCCGCGAGCACGCCAGCCTGAATCGCCGCGCCGATGGCCACGACCTCATCGGGGTTGACGCCCTTATGCGGCTCCTTGCCGAAAAAGCTCTTTACTATCTCCTGGACCTTCGGCATGCGGGTTTGGCCACCGACGAGGATGACTTCGTCAATGTCACCCGGCTTGAGCCCCGCGTCTGTCAGCGCCTGCTGCATGGGCGGAGTGGTCCGTTTGACCAGATCATCCACCAGCTGCTCCAGCTTGGCACGTGTGAGGGTGAGGTTCAGGTGCTTCGGGCCCGACTGGTCGGCGGTGATGAACGGCAGATTGATTTCCGTCTGCATGACCGTCGACAGCTCCATCTTCGCCTTCTCGGCGGCTTCCTTGAGCCGCTGCAGCGCCATCGGGTCCTTCGAAAGATCGATGCCCTGATCGCGCTTGAACTCCCCCACCAACCATTCCATGACCCGAGCGTCGAAATCGTCGCCACCGAGGTGGGTGTCGCCATTGGTGCTCTTTACCTCGAAGACGCCTTCCGCCAGTTCCAGAATGGAAATGTCGTAGGTACCGCCGCCGAGGTCGTAGACGGCGACTTTCTCTTCCTTCTTCTTATCTAGTCCGTACGCGAGCGCCGACGCCGTCGGCTCGTTGATGATCCGGACCACGTCGAGTCCGGCGATCTTGCCGGCGTCCTTTGTCGCCTGCCGCTGCGAATCGTTGAAGTATGCAGGGACGGTGATGACCGCCTTCTCGACCTTGTGGCCGAGGTAGTCTTCCGCCGTCTGCCGCATCTTCTGCAGGATCATTGCCGAGATCTCAGGCGGCGAGTACTGCTTGCCGCTGACCTCGACGACGGCGAGACCGTTTTGGCCCCGAACGACTTTATAGGGAACGCGCTTCATCTCTTCCGACACTTCCTCATAGCGCCGTCCCATAAACCGTTTGATGGAGAAGATCGTGTTCTGCGGGTTAGTCACTGCTTGCCGCTTGGCGACTTGCCCAACGAGTCGTTCACCGTCCTTAGTGAAAGCGACGACCGAAGGGGTCGTGCGGCCGCCCTCGGCGTTGGGAATGACGACGGGATCACCGCCTTCCATGACCGCGACAACAGAATTGGTCGTCCCGAGGTCAATACCGATGATCTTCTCAGCCATAACTCTCAGCTCCTGATAGGGATGTGATGCCGGCCAGATGCTGCGCGTCGCAAGGGCAAGCATCGTGCCCTGATTCGCTGCCAAAAAGGCAGCGGAAATGTCCGAAACCGCGCGTCGATCCCAAGCGTTTGGGGTGACGACTCCCCCAAGGCTACTAATCGGATGAGTGCGGCTCTGCGTTTCACGCGCGCGGCGTTCGGCGCGGTTCAGCGAGCTTCGCCGGGTCTCGCGGCGCGGTGGGCCGAACGGCTGTTCTGCTCGCCGCCGCGCCGTCAGATCAGTGAGCGGATGGCGGCATGGCTGGCGGGCGGGCGGCGCTTCGACCTTACCGTCAGGGGCCGCCGCGTGGCCGCATGGTCGTGGGGTGACCGTGGTCCGGGCGTTCTCCTCGTCCACGGATGGGGTAGCCGGGGCGCCCGCTTCGTCGATCTCGGCGGCGCGTTGCTCGCCAGCGGCTTCCGCGTTGTGACCTTCGACGCGCCCGGACACGGCGCGTCGTCCGGACGACTCAGCTCAGGGCCGGAGTTTGCGCGCGCGGCCCTCGCGGTGGCGACGGCAGTCGGTCCTGTCAGCACCGTCATCGGGCATTCCCTGGGCGGCTTCGCGTCGGCGCTGGCGATCGAGCGCGGCCTTGCGGCGCGCCTTGCGGTCTTCATCTCGCCGTCTGCGAACGTGAATACCTATAGCGCGCAATTCGCGTCACTGCTCGGCGTGCGGGATCCCGTCATGGCGTCGATGCGGGTGCGGCTCGAGCGCCGACTCGGCTTTGAGTGGAAACACATGGATGTGCCGCGGTTTGCGCCCGCGATGCGGATTCCGCTGCTTGTCATTCATGACCGGGACGACCGCGAGGTGCGCTGGGACGATGGAGCCGCGATTACCGCCGCCTGGCCCGGCGCGCAGCTCGTCACGACAACGGGGCTGGGGCATCACCGCATCGTCAGCGACGGTGGCGTAATTCAGCAGGTGCTCGGGTTTCTGAAGTAGACGTCCGACTTACTTGGCGCGGAGACATGATGGGAGGCATCCATGAGTCGGCGTGACAACCGGGCGCAGCTGACGCTACCTGTTGGACCTCGTGATCATGCAATCGGTCCGCCAGACGCTCCGGTCACGCTCGTGGAGTACGGCGATTTCCAATGTCCGCACTGCGGAAGGGCCTACCCCATCGTCAAGGACATCGTGCGTACGCTCGGCGCAAAGCTGCGGTTCGGGTTCCGCAACTTCCCACTCACCCGGATCCATCCTGAGGCGGAACACGCGGCGGAAGCGGCTGAAGCCGCCGGGGCGCAAGGTGCCTTCTGGCAGATGCACGATCGCCTGTTCGAGCGTCAATTTGCCCTGGACGACGATCACCTCATCGAGTATGCGACCGAGCTCGGGCTCAACGCTGAGCGGATCCGCGGGGAGCTTGACGCGGGAACGTACGCCGGCCGGGTGCGCGACGATTTCATGAGCGGGGTGAAGAGCGGCGTGAATGGGACGCCCACGTTCTTCATCAACGGCGTCCGCTATGACGAGAGTTGGGATCGGGATTCGCTGCTCGGTGCGCTGAAGAATCCCGAGTAACTCTCCAGAACCTCTTCCCTTAGATTCTGTCGCATGTTCCCCTACAAGGACGAGAATCCCACCGAGCGGCCGGCCGTCATCACCGTCGCGATTATCATCGCCAACGTCCTCGCCTTCATTCTTGTGCAGGGAGCGGGAGCGCAGGGGCCATTGGTTCGGTCGGTCTGCGAGTTCGGGCTGATTCCCGGAGAGGTCCTCCAGAGTGTCAAGCCGGGCAGCGGAATCGCCCTCGCTCCAGGCATGGCATGTCTGGTCGGTACGGCGCCGAAGTATTGGACCGTGCTCACGTCGATGTTCATGCACGGCGGCTGGCTGCACCTGATCGGCAACATGGTCTTCCTGTGGGTCTTCGGAAACAACATCGAGGACGTGATGGGCCACGGGAAGTTCTTGATCTTCTATTTGCTGTGTGGAATCGTCGCGGCCGCCACGCAAACCTTCGTCAGCCCGCATTCCATCGTTCCAATGGTTGGGGCATCGGGGGCGATCAGCGGTGTCCTGGGAGCGTACATCCTGCTCTATCCCAATGTGCGCGTCCACACGCTGATCCTCTTGCCCTTTTTTATCACGACAGTGGCGCTGCCGGCATGGGTGATGCTTGGCTACTGGATCCTGATCCAGGTCCTCAGCGGTCTCTTCAGTCTGAGCGATGTCGAAACGGGAGGCGTGGCGTTCTTCGCGCACGTCGGCGGCTTTATCGCGGGACTCGTTCTCGTGAAGCTGTTCGCCTCCGAGGATGTGCTGCGACGCCGGCCGCTGCAGCCGGCGTCGTATTATCGGTACCGGACTTACTGATCGCTCTTACCCTTCGGCGTGATGTTTGATCGATTTCCCCTCCACGAGGAACACCACGTCTTCGGCAATGTTGGTGGCCAGATCCGCCACGCGCTCGAGGTTGCGGCTCACCAGAAATAGCTCCATGGCCGTCCCAATGATGTGGGGATCCTCCATCATGTGCGTCAGCAGGATCCGAAACATCGACTGGTGCAGCGCGTCGACGCTGTCGTCGCGGCGGCAGATGGCACGCCCCGCCTGCGCGTCGCCGCGCACGAACGCGTCGAGTGCGTCGGCGAGCATCGTGCGCGCCTGGCGCGCCATCTCGAGGAGCTCGGGCTCAGGCACGATGGGGCGGGCGGCCAGGAGCCGCTCCGCCGATTGTGCGATGTTGACGGCGTGATCGCCGACGCGCTCCAGGTCGTTGGAGATCTTCATCGCGGCGGTGAGGAAACGGAGGTCGCGGGCCATCGGCTGCTGGGTGGCGAGGAGCCGGATGACCGTTTCCTCGACCACGAGCTCGAGGTGGTCGATTTCCCGGTCGCCGGCGATGACGTCGCGGGCCTTGTCGGCGTCCCGCTGCAGGACGGCGTCCACGGACGCGGCCAGCGCGGCTTGCGCTTCCCCCGACATATTGAGAAGAGCGACTTTGAGCTCCGAGAGCTCGTCGTGAAAATGTCTGTGGCTCGTGGCTTGCGCGTTCATCCGAACCTTCCTGTGATGTAAGCTTCCGTCCGCTCGTCGGTGGGTCGCGTGAACACCTGTTGCGTCGTGCCGAATTCCACCAGGTGGCCCACGTAGAAGAATCCTGTGAAGTCCGACACGCGGGCCGCTTGCTGCATGTTATGCGTCACGATGACGATTGTGTAGGTTTTCTTGAGCTCGACGAGCAGCTCCTCGATCCGCTGGGTCGCGATCGGGTCGAGCGCGGAGCAGGGCTCGTCCATCAGCAACACCTCGGGCTCGTTCGCGAGCGCCCGCGCGATGCACAGGCGTTGCTGTTGTCCGCCCGACAACGCGGTACCCGGTTCCCGCAGGCGGTCGGCGACTTCATCCCACAACGCAGCCTGGCGCAATGCGCGCTCTACACGGTCGGGCAGCTCCCGCGTGGGCGCTAGGCCGTTCAGGCGTGGCCCGTACGCGACGTTGTCGTAGACCGGCTTGGGGAAAGGATTGGGGCGCTGGAAGACCATCCCGACGCGGCGGCGCAGCGCGACGACATCAGTTCCCGGGGCAAAGACCGATCCGCCATCGAGGAGGATGTCGCCGGTATGTCGCGCGCCGGGCGTGAGATCGTGCATCCGATTGATGGACCGTAGGAACGTCGTCTTGCCGCACCCCGACGGCCCGATCAACGCAGTGATGGCATTGCGCGGGATGGTGCACGTGATGCCGTGGAGTGCGTGTGTCGGACCGTACCAGAAGTTGTAGGCCCGAGACTCGAGGACCGACGCCGTCTGGCTCATCCGAACCGCCCGGTGATATACGCTTCGGTCTGCTCGACTTTCGGTTTTGTGAAGATCTCGTTCGTCTTGCCCACCTCGATCAGACTGCCGAGGTACATGAAGGCGGTGTAGTCCGACACCCGCGCCGCCTGCTGCATGTTGTGCGTGACGATCACGATCGTGTACAGCCGCTTGAGCGCATGGCACAGCTCTTCGATGCGCTGGGTGCCCGCAGGATCGAGCGAGGCCGTCGGCTCGTCCAGCAAGAGGATCTCAGGCTGCGGGGCGACAGCCCGGGCGATGCACAGCCGTTGCTGCTGGCCGCCCGAAAGGTCCAAGGCGCTGGTGTGCAGCCTGTCCTTGACCTCGTCCCATAGCGCCGCCTGCTGCAGTGCACGGCCGACGGCGTCGTCGACTTCCGCGCGCTGGCGTCTCCCGTTCACGCGTAATCCCGCCGCGACATTGTCGTAGATCGACATCGTAGGGAAGGGCGTCGGCCGCTGGAATACCATCCCGATGCGACGGCGGAGCTCGATCGGACTGACGCCGGCGGCATAGATGTTCACGTTGTCGAGCAGAACCTCGCCCTGCACGCTCGCGCCAGGCGTCAGCTCATGCATGCGGTTCAGGCAGCGCAGCAGCGTGCTCTTGCCGCATCCCGACGGGCCGATGATCGCGGTGACCGTGTGCGCGGGGAACAGGAGCGACACGTCGCGCACGGCGCGATGGTGCCCAAAGAGCGCCGTCAGATGCGCGGCCTCGAGGCGCAGTCGGGTATTAGCGGATGCTACCATAGCGTTGCCGCGTGATCCAACGCGCGGTGAGCGAGAGAGTGAGCACAAGCCCCATGAGGACGAGTGCCGACGCCCAGGCGAGGCGGTGCCACTCGTCGAACGGCCCGGTCGCGTACACGTAAATCTGCAACGACAACGTCTGCATGGGCTGCGTGACCGAGAGCGTGAAGGTGATGTTGCCGAGGGCTGTGAAGAGCAGCGGGGCGGTTTCGCCGGCAACACGGGCGATCCCGACCAGACACCCGGTGACGATCCCGCCGAGCGCCGTGCGAGCCACCACCTTGAGCGAGGTGCGCCAGCGCGGATAGCCAAGCGCCAGCGCTGCTTCGCGCAGCGAGTGCGGGACCAGGCGCACCATCTCCTCAGTGGTGCGGGTGAGCATCGGAATCATCAGGATCGCGAGCGCGATGCTGCCCGCCAGCGCCGAGTACCCGCCCGCGGGTTTCACGATGAATGTCCAGGCCACGATTCCGATGACGATGGAGGGGGTGCCGTTGAGGACGTCGGCCACGAACCGCACGAAGAGTCCCAGCCGTCCGCCGCCGTATTCGGCGAGATACATCCCAGCGCCGACGCCAAAGGGGACGCCGATGAGCGCTGCCATTCCGACGATGATCACCGTGCCGACGATGGCATTGGCGACGCCGCCGCCCGTCTGTCCCGCGGGCACGGGGCTCTTGGTAAAAAAAGCCCAGTCGATGGAGGACGCGCCCTTTGCGAGCAGGTTGCCGAGAATGAGGACGAGCGCGAGCACCGCCGTGAACGAGAAGATCACCACCAAGACCGTCATGAAGCGGCTCATGAGGTGGCGCCGGAACGCAGAGGCCCTCACAGCGCCGTGCTCCCAACCGCAGCGCCCCGCGCAACGCGCCAGATCAGAATGCGCGCGACCGCGTTGACCGCGACGGTCAGCACAAACAGAATGAGCCCGACCTCGACGAGCGCCGACTGGTACATGCCGGTGGTCGCTTCGCTGAATTCATTGGCGATCGCCGCGGCCATCGTGTAGGCGGGCTGGAGCAGGGAGACGCTGATATCGTGGCGATTGCCGATGAGCATCGTCACGGCCATGGTCTCGCCCAGCGCTCGCCCGAGGCCGAGGATGATCGCGCCCATGAGACCGGCTCGGCCGTAGGGGAGCACCGCCGAGCGCACCGCCTCCCACCGCGTAGCACCCATGGCGAGCGCCGCTTCACGTTGGCTCGCCGGCACGGCGAGCAGTACCTCCCGCGACACCGCCGCGATGTACGGCACGATCATGATCGCGAGGATGATTCCACCCGCGAACAACGAATTCCCGTAGAAGACGCCCTGGAGGAACGGCGTCCAGCCGAAGACGGCTTTGAGGGGCGGGACGACGTAGCTGCGGAGGAAGGGAATAAGGACGAAGATCCCCCACAGTCCGTAGACCACGCTGGGAATCGCGGCGAGCAACTCCACGAGAAATGCGACCGGCTGGCGCAGCCAACGCGGCGAGAACTCGGTGAGGAAGATGGCCACGCTCAACGCCAGCGGTACCGCGATGAGCAGCGCGAGCAGCGACGACGCCAGCGTTCCGAAGATCATTGGCGCCGCGCCATAGATCTCGGCAATGGGATCCCACGTCGACGTCCACAGGAACGACGGACCGAAGCGCCGCAGCGCGGGTAGCGCGTCGACGAACAGCACGCCGAGAATGATGAGAATCAGGACTGGCAGCGCCAGCGCGAACCCGGTCAGGACGCGCCGATAGACGCGATCGCCGCGGTCGGCGCCAACGAGTGATTGCCAGCGTGATTCGATATTCGGTCGGCCGGGGGGAACGCCCTCGATGGGGAGGCTCGTCATCGGGGCGGAAGCTACCGGCGCCTCATCCGCTGTCCGTCACGGCGGTGTAACGGAATTGTCACCGTGAAAAAGAAACACCTCCCCGTGCCCTCAACTACAACACGCGGGAGGTGCTCTATGGTCTAGAGAACGGAGCGACCAGCGGCCTTGATAGACTTTAGGCGAGCCTCAATCCAGGGATGCAGGCCCTTCGGCAGCGGCGCATAGCCAAGCTGCGGTGCCTTGGCCTGGCCCTCGCCCTCGGCCCACCAGATGAACTGGACGAGCGCCCGCCCTTTGGCGGTATCAGCATACGCCTTGTGCACCAGCAACCAGGTAAAGGTCGAAATCGGGTAGGCCTGAGCGCCGGACGAATTCGTGATCGAGACCCGGAAATCGGTGTTCGGGCCCATGTCTTTCATGGCACCGGCGGCCGCCGCCGTAACGGCCTCGAGCGTCGGCGTAATCCAGTTGCCCGAGCTGTTACGCAGCGTGGCGAACTGGATCTTGTTGGTCGTCGCGTACGCCAATTCGACGTATCCGATCGCGCCCGGCGTCTGGCTGACCGTAGCGGAAACACCCTCGCTGCCGCGGCCGCCCAGCCCCACGGGCCAGTTCACGGACGGGCCTTTGCCGACCTTCTGCTGCCACTCCGGACTCACCTTGGACAGGTAGTCCGTGAACGCGAACGAGGTGCCCGAGCCCTCGGCGCGATGCACCACGATGATGTCCGACCCGGGAAGCGTCACGCCCGGGTTGATGCTGGCGAGCCGCGCGTCGTTCCACTTGGTGACCTTGCCGAGGAAAATGTCGGCGAGGACATCGGGGGTGAGCCGGACGGGCTGCGCGAGGCCCTGCAGGTTATAGATGATCACAACCGCGCCCATCACGGTCGGAATGTGGAGGACGTTGCCGCTGATCGCGGCGATTGCGGAGTCCGACATCGGGGCGTCGGACGCGCCGAAGTCCACAGTGCCGTCGGAGAACTGCCGAATACCACCGCCCGAGCCGATCGACTGGTAGTTCAGCTTCACATCGGCATGCGACTGGTTGTAGGTCAGCATCCAGTCTTGGTAGATGATGTTCGGGAACGTCGCCCCGGCGCCGTTGAGCTGCACCTGAGCGGCCGCCGGGACAGCGGCACCGAGCAGCGCGGCGAGGGTGAGGAATCGAGTGTGCTTCATGAGTAGTTTGCTCCGTTGCCTAGAACGTGAACTGCGCCTGGAAGTAGGCCTGTGAACGCGTCGCTTCGAGTGCCGGTGTCGGCGTGCCACCCTGATAGGTCAGCCAATCGATGTCAGCGAGGAGGCGAAGGTTCGGGGAGAGCTGATAGGAGGCGCCGCCAACGACGCGAGTCAGCCGATTGTTCCCGACATTCGTGTTGGGATCTGTCAGATCCACGCGGGCGAGCACGGCGGCCTTTGAGTTCGTGAAGTGGTACACGCCGAAGAAGCTCGCCACGGACCCGGAAAGCTTGGGTGCGGTCGTGCTGTCCTTGGTTACCGCGTATTCGCCCGCCAGCGTGATTTGGCGCGTCCGGTACGAGAGCATGCCGAGCAGCCGGCTGCGCGTCCCACCGCCGGTCGGCTTGCCGTACTGGCCATAGGCGCTGACGCGGAGTCCGCCCACCCGGCTGCCGTCGTCCGTCGGCTTTACGCGCACCGACACTCGGCCCATCAGATCCTTGCGCTGGTCGCCGGTGCCACCGCTGTAGCTCTCACCGTTGTAGACACCGACTTGCATGTTGACGCGATCGGCGTTCCAATTGCCGTCCACGCCCAAGCCGAAGTCCGACGAGGAGAGATAGCCGCCGCGCTCCATCGCCATCTGTCCCTGCATGCGGTAATCCCACAGCGCCTCTTCCCAATCGATCCAGGGCGTATGGATTTGGCCGAGCTTGTAGGTGAGAGAGCTGCCTTGGGGCGTGTAGGCGACGTAGGCGTACTTGAGGCGATAGCGCAGCGACGCGTCACCGGCGGGTCGATTGACATCGGCCGTGATGCGCGTGGTGACCCCACCCGAGAACCGGCCAATCACGTTGATATAGGCCCGGGTCACGTCGAAGTTGTTGTTGTGGTTGGCCGTGTCTTTGAGCTGGTAGACGTACTGGAGATACGACACGCCGCTAACGGTGACCTGCGGCGCCTGAGCCGCTTGCGCCTGCGCGCCAAGGTTGGAAGCCAGCGTGAGGCTGACGGCGGCCACAACAGCGAGACTCCAAAGTGGTCGTACGTGCACGGTTTTCGCTCCTCTTAAGGGTGATCTAACCAGGTAACGAAGACTCGCTTACCCGCATCACCACATTCTGTTGCCAGTGTCACGGGTGTGTAACAACGAGCCTCCGCTACCTAGACAGGAGGATGAGTCGACCTCATACGCGATTCGCACGAGCCAACATGCGCGCGTCGATCAGCGGGTGGTGACGACTGCGTTACGGCTGTGTAACGGGATTTAAACGGGGAAATACAAACGGATTGTGGTGCCGCGGCCGAGTTCGCTGTCCGCCTCGACACGCCCACCGTGCGCCTCGACGAGGTGCTTCACAATGGCCAGCCCGAGGCCCGTGCCGCCCTCCTGCCGCGAACGACCGGGGTCGACCCGATAGAAGCGCTCGAAGATGCGGGGTAGGTGGTCGGCCGGGATACCCGATCCCGTGTCGCTGACGCTCACGACGGTTTCATCGCCAGCACGCTCTGCCGCAACGCGGATGCGACCGCCCGGTGCCGTGTGCCGGAGCGCGTTGTCGAACAAGTTCGTGAAGATCTGCCGTAGCGCCTCGGGATCGCTATTCACGGCCACGGAATCACTCGTTTCGAGCTCGAGCTTTTGACTGGCCGCGCGCTCCGCGAACGGGCGCCATGCCTCGCGGGCCGAGGCATCCACCCCAATCACGCGAGACTCGGGGTGCCAGCTGCCCGACTCGATGCGCGACAGATCGAGGAGGTCATCCACGAGGCGCTGCATGCGGCGCGCATTGTCCACGATCGTCTGCGCGAAACCGATCACCTGCGAGTCCCGCGCCTCAGCGGCGAGCGTTTCGGCGTAGCCGGCGATCGCCGTCAGCGGAGTCTTCAGCTCGTGGGACACGTTCGCGACAAAGTCGCGCCGGATCGTCTCGAGACGTCGTACGTCGGTGACGTCGCTCAATACCAGCAGCGTCCCGCCGTCCTCGAGCGGGCGTGCCGAGACCACGACCGTGCGGTCGCCGAGATCGAGCTCTCGTCCTTCTACGACGGCGCCGGCCAACACTTCCCGCATCAGTGCGCGATGGGCGCGGTCGTGGAACAGCTCGCCGAGGGGCGGCAACGGCTCGGTGGCGTCGTAGCCGAGGAGCCGGCGCGCGGCGGCATTGGTCGAGTTGACGGTGCCGCGTTTGTCAGCGGCGAGGACGCCGTCAGACAGCGCCTCGAGCAGGGTCCGGGATTCCTCGCGCTCGCGCCGCAGGTCTTCGAAGCGGCGCTCCAGCTCGTGATGCATGGCGCGGAGCGCGTCGACATGGTGGGCCAGCTCGGGGACGTGGACGTCGGGAAACTCCGCCGCTCGTCCGGCGGCGATGTCACGCGCCGCATCGGCGATCCGCAGCAACGGACGGGCGAGCACGCGGGAGAGCAGCCATGCGACGAGCCAGGTCGCCAGCAACAGCAGCAATCCCGCGGCCGCGACGGCGCGCTGCACGGCGTGCACCTGCGCATCGACCACGATGAGCGTCGTGGACACCCGTACCACGGCGAGACCGGGCGGACCGTCCTTGATGGCGACGTACATCTGCGGCTCGTTAGTGGACGCGCTCAGCCGCTCGTTCATGCCCACGCGCTGAGCCGAGTCCAACACGGCGCGCACCTCGGGGCGGTTGCGATGATTCTCGAGCCGGGCCAGCGACGCGCGATCGAACTCGGTGTCGCCGCGGACGTGGCCTTCGGGATCGATCAGGGTGACGCGCCGACCGAGGCGCGCACCGGCGAGCACGGCGAACTCCGGCCAGCGCGCTGAGTCGGCGGGCGTGAACGCCGCCACCAGCCGCGCCTCGCGCTCCAGCTCCCCGGCGATTTCCTGCTCGAGATGCCGGCGGAGGATGACGTCGGCGGCGATGATCGATCCGGCGACCGCGGCGGCCACGAGCAACCCGATGCTCGCGAAGAGCCGCGTGACGAGTTTCATGTGCGGCGGCGGCGCGTGCCCGTGGAAGATCGCGGTGGCGGCGCGGGCTCCCGAAACCGGTAGCCGACGGCGCGCACGGTCTCGATCCAATCACCAGCCGCACCGAGCTTGGTGCGGAGACGCTGCACGTGCATATCCACCGTGCGCGTCTGGATGTCCGGCTGTGCCTGCCAGACCGACTCGAGCAGCTGCGAGCGCGATTGCACGCGATCGCGGCGTTCGATCAGACGCTCCAGGAGCTTGAACTCGGTGGCCGTCAGCTCGACCTCTTTGCCGTCCGCGGTCACGCGGTGCGCCGTGCGGTCGAGGACGATCGGCCCGCCGACCAGGCGGCCGCCGGCGGCGACGGGTGGCGCGGCGAGGCGGCGCAGAATCGCGCCGACGCGCAGCACCAGCTCTTTCGGGGAGAACGGCTTGGCCAGGTAATCGTCAGCGCCCAGCGTCAGCCCCTTGATGCGATCGGGCTCGTCTTTGCGGGCGGTCAGGAGCAGCACGCCGACGTCGCGCGTCTCGTCGCGCCGGCGCAGCTCGGCGAGCACTTCGAACCCGGAATGTCCCGGCAGCATGAGATCCAGCACAACCATGTCAGGCCGCTCTTCGCGCGCGGAGCGCAGCGCGTCGGCACCGGTGCCGGCGGTCGTGACGCGGTAGCCTTCCTTCGCCAGATGGTACGCAACGAGCGCCGTGATGTCGGGCTCGTCGTCCACGACGAGAATGCGGTGCACCGCTGCGGTGTCGTTCGCCATCGCCGGCGAGAAGGTAGTGCGACCGACAGTTGAAACACAACCGTAAGGTCTAGCAAAACGCAGAGTAGCCGCGGTAGCTTTGTGCGCACTATGCGGCTCTTCTGCTCCCTGCTGCTCGCACTTCAAGCACCGACCACCCCTCCCGATACCGCACACATCGTCATCGTCGCCACGACCGACGTTCATGGCCGCGTGCTCGGCTGGGACTATGTCCGCGACGCCGCGACGCCAGGAGGCCTGTCACGCGCCGCAACGGCCCTCGAGACATTGCGCGCGCGCTACCCCGCCAATCTGGTGCTGGTCGACGCCGGTGATCTGCTGCAGGGCAATCCATTTGCCACGTACTTCGGCCGCTATGACAAGCGCCAGCCGCAACCGATCGTCGATGCGCTGAACGCATTGCAGTACGACGTCGTCACGCCCGGGAACCACGACTTCGATTTCGGCGTCGATTTTCTGCGGCGCGCCGCCACCGAGGCGACCTACCGCTACGTCTCGGCGAACGTCGTCGACGACAGCGGGAAGGCGCTGTTCGCGCCCACGGTGGTGTTGTCACGGGGTGCCGTGAAGATCGGCATCACCGGGTTCACGACTCCCGGCGTGATGCTGTGGGATCGCGCGCAGCTCGCAGCCGCTTCGCATCTGCGGGTCCGCCGCATCGCTGACGCGGCACCGGCCGCGGTGGCGGCTCTGGATCGCGCCGGAGTGGATCTCAAGGTGGTGCTCATTCACAGCGGTTTCGGCTCGTCGACCTACGACACGACGGGCGTCGGCCCCGAGAACGATGCCGCCGCGCTCGCCGCCATGAACCCCAAGCCGGACGTGGTCATCGTCGGCCATACGCATCGCGAAATCCGCGACACCGTGATCAACGGCGTCCATTTCGTGCAGCCCAAGAACTGGGTGCAGAGTCTGGCCGTGGTGCATGTGACGCTCGCGAAAGACTCGGCACGCGCGGGTCGTTACCGCGTCACGGGTGTGCGCGCCGACCTGATCCCCCTCGCCAACGTCGCCGAGTCACCGCGGTTCACGCAGCGAGTGAACGCCGCGCACCAGGCGGCGCGTCTCTGGGCAGGCACACCGATCGGCAGCGCGTCGCCGGGATTCGATGCCCGGTACGCCCGCGTGCAGGACACGCCGCTACTCGACTTCATCAACGAAGTGCAGCGCCGCCGCGCCGGAACGGAGCTCTCGTCCGCGGCGGCGTTCGATGTGCAGCCGGGACTGCCCGAGGGGGAGGTGCATCAGCGGGACGTGCTGGGGATCTATCCGTACGAAAACACGCTGCGCGCCGTGAAGATCAGCGGCCAGCAGCTGCGCGAGTACCTCGAGCATGCCGCGCGCTACTTCAACACCTACGAACCTGGCGCCCCCCGCACGATCATCAACGACAGCGTCGCCGGCTACAACTACGACGTGGTCAGCGGCGTGACCTACAACATCGATCTGTCGCGACCTGCGGGGCTGCGCATCCGTGGCCTCGCGTACAATGGCAAGATCGTGCAGCCCAGCGACACGTTCACGATGGCGGTGAACAGCTACCGGCAGGCCGGTGGCGGCGCGTACACGATGATCGCGCACGCGCCGGTGATCTACGACAAGGGCGAAGACATTCGCGAGCTGCTGGTCGACGAGATCCGTCGCGCACGCACGATCCAGGCCGCGACGTATCTCCATCCGAGCTGGGCCATCATTCCCGAAGCCGCCCGCGCGGCCGCGCGGGCGGCGTTCGGACTCGCGCCGGCGGCGGCTCCCGTCGTCCGGGACAGCACGCTGCTGCGCGTGCTCGCGACGAGTGATCTGCACGGCCAGCTCGAGCCGCGCGTGTGGGATTGGTCGGAGGGGCGGCCGGTCGGTGGCGTTGCGGCGCTCAAACCGTGGCTCGACAGCCTCACCGGTGCTTGTCAATGCGCCTCCGTACGGCTGGATGCCGGCGATGAGATGCAGGGCACGGCGCTTTCGAACGCGACCTACGGGCGTGGCACAGTCGACGCCATGAACAGGCTCGGCATCGACGCGGCGGCGATCGGCAATCATGAGTTCGATTGGTCGATCGACACGCTGCGCGCTCGAATCAGCGAAGCGAGATATCCCTTCCTCTCCGCCAACATCACGACCGCAGCCGGGACGGCGCGGCCGGATTGGGCGACGCCCTGGAAACTCGTGACAAAGAGCGGCGTGAAGATCGCGGTGATCGGCTTGACGACAACTGAGACGCCCACGAGCACGGCGTCGCGCAATATTCAAGGCCTGGCGTTCGGAGACGGTGCGCAGGCGATCAAGCGCTATCTCCCCGAAGCACGCGCAGCCGCGGACTTCGTAATCGTGGTCGCACACGCCGGTGCGTCGTGCGATTCCGGCGGTAACGTGTCCTGCCACGGCGAGATCCTGGATGTGGCCAACCAGCTCGACTCCGGATCGGTGGACCTCATCGTGGCGGGGCACACGCATCAACGCGTGAACACGGTCGTGCATGGCATCCCCATCATCGAAGCGCAGTCGAGCGCGCGCGCGATCGGCATCGTGGACTTCGTGCGCGCCGGCGGACGCCGTCAGGTGCGCACGCAACTCGTCACGCCCTATGCGGACCAGGTAAAAGCCGATACCGCGCTGGCCGCCGCGCTCGTGCGCCAACAGCAGGCGCTTCGCAACATCACCGAGCGCGTGGTCGCACGGCTCAAGGTGCCGCTGAAGCGCGAGGGCGACGAATATGCTCTGGGACGTCTGATCGCCGACGCGCAACGCGCCGCCGGCCGCGCCGATGTGGCGATCATGAACAACGGCGGCATTCGCACCGATCTCCCGGAGGGCGTCGTTACCTGGGGCCAGGTGTATCAGGTCCAGCCCTTCCAAAACCGGCTACTCAAGCTCACGGTCAAAGGCAACGTGCTGCTCGACGCGCTCGAGCATTGCGTCGCTGGTCGCGATCACCTGCCGGACTGTCACGTCGCCGGCGTGGAGGTCTGGTACGAGGCGGGCAAAGCACCGGATCAACGCATCACGCGCACGCGGCTCGCTAACGGCCAGAGCGTCGACAAGGGCGGCACCTACACGCTGGTCGTCAGTGACTTCATGGCGACAGGGGGCTCCGGCTTCAAAATGCTGCTCGGCGCCCCCAGAGAAGATCTGGACGTCCTCGATATCGACGCGCTGACCCGCTATCTCGGGGTGCTCCGGTCCCCTGTCGAAGCGCCGAACGACGAGCGCTTCCACCGGACCGATCGCTGATGCGGGTTTTCATCAACGACAAGGCAGTCGACGTCCCCCACGGCGCGCGTGTACGCGACGCGGTCGCGCAAGCGGATGACGGCCTGGCGCGGCTGCTCGACGGCGCGGCCTACGTGACCGACGCGGCTGGCCGTCCGATCGACGCCGGCGACGCCGTCGGCGAAGCGGGCTCCGTCTATCGCGTGGTCGTCTCCGCTCGCCGCGAGGGCAGGCCGCGCCTCGGCAAAGACGCGTTGCGCCGTTGGCCCAAGGCCGAGCTGCATGTGCATCTGGATGGCGCGCTGCGGCCCGCGACCATGCTCGAGCTGGCACGCGCGCAGGGTATCCGTCTGCCCGCCGATACGCCCGACGGGCTCGCCAAGGCAATGCTGGTGCGGGACGCGAAAAGTCTCGAGGAATACCTCCAGAAGTACGAAATCACGCTCTCGGTCCTGCAGACCGCCGCGGCGCTCGAGCGCGTGGCGTACGAGTTCGTCCTCGACAAGGCCGCCGAGAATGTGCGCTACGTGGAGGTGCGGTATTCGCCGCTCCTGCATCGGCCCGCTTTGACGTTGGCGCAGGCGATCGAAGCTCCGCTGGCGGGCGTCCGCCGCGCGGCAGCGGAAACAGGGACGAAAGTGGGGCTGATCGTGTGCGCCATGCGTACCAAGCCGCCCGCGGAATCGCTCGAGTTGGCGCGCGTGGCCGTCGAGTATCATGCCGACGGCGTAATTGCGTTCGATCTAGCGGGCGCAGAGCGTGGGCACGCGGCGCGCGAGCACCGCGCCGCCTTCGAGTATGCCGCCGCGCACGGGATGGCATGCACTTGTCACGCAGGCGAGGGAGATGGTCCCCACTCCATTCACCAGGCGTTGCACGACGTCGGCGCACAGCGGATCGGGCATGGCACGCGCCTCGCCGAAGACCCGGCGCTGCTCGAGGAAGTCGTGGCACGCAAAATTCCGCTCGAAATGTGCTTGACGAGCAACGTGCATACCCACGTGGTGTCCTCGGTGGCGGAACATCCCTTTCCGCGCTATTTCCACCAGGGCGTCGTGGTCACGTTGAACACCGACGGCCCACTGACCGACGGCATCACGCTGACCGACGAGTACTTCCTGGCGCACGCCGTGCTGGGCCTCTCGCCTGACGATCTGACGCGCGTCGTGCTGAACACGTGCGAGAGCGCATTTCTCCCGGAATACGAAAAAGTCGCGCTGGTATCCCGCGTGCAGAGCGAACTCGACGAGATAGGGGGAACCTCCTGATGTCCTGGCGCCGGGTCGTCTTCGCGTTCACGATCACGTTCGTCTGTGCGCTCGTCGTGTTTACGCTGCCGCGCTTCGTGTTCAACACGGTGCGCGGCGCAACGGTGCAAACCCCCACGCAGGACACGGCTAAAGCCCAGCCGGCTCCGCCGCCGCCCGAGCCTCTGCAACAGCCGGTGTCCGCGCCCCGCTCCCTCGGCTCGCGGCTCACGGGAATCTTCGGCCTGATTCTCATCCTCGGGATCGGCATCGCCTTGTCGCGCAATCGGCGGGCGATCAGCTGGCGCGTCGTGGCGTGGGGCGTCGGCCTGCAGCTCGCGTTCGCGATCTTCGTGCTGCGGCTGCCGCTCGGGCAGACGATTTTCGGCTGGCTCGGCGCCGTCGTCACGAAGATCCTGAGCTTCTCGTATGCCGGCTCGGAGTTTGTGTTCGGCGAGATCGGCAAGCAGCACTCGAGTCTCGGCGTGGTGTTCGCATTCCAGATCATGCCCGCGATCATCTTCGTCTCGGCGCTATTCGCGATCCTGTACTACCTCGGCATCATGCAGATCGTGGTGAAGGGGTTCGCGGTCGTGATGAACAAGATCATGGGCGCGAGCGGCGCGGAGAGCCTCAACGTCGCGGCGTCCATCTTCATGGGCCAAACCGAGGCGCCCCTCACGATCCGGCCGTTCCTGCCACGGATGACTCGTTCGGAGCTGATGACCGTGATGACGGCGGGCATGGCGCACGTCTCCGGTTCGATCATGGCCGCCTACATCGCGTTCGGCATCGAAGCGCGCCACCTCCTGACCGCCGTCATCATGACCGCGCCGGGCACGATCATGATGGCGAAGATTCTGGAGCCGGAGACTGAAGTCCCCGAGACGCTCGGTGGCGTCAAGGTCGAAATTCCGCGCACCGACGTGAACGTGCTCGATGCCGCCGCGCGCGGCACCAGCGACGGGCTGCACTTGATGCTCAACGTGATCGCGATGCTCGTTTCGTTTATTGCGCTCATCGCACTCGTCAACGGATTGTTCGGCTGGATCCACGGCGCCGTAGCGTGGTTCCCTGCGACACTGCAGACCGTGCTCGGTTGGATCTTCCGGCCCATCGCGTGGGTCATGGGCGTTCCATGGCACGACAGCGGGACGGTGGGCGCACTCCTCGGGGAGCGAATGGTCATCAATGAATTCATCGCATACGCGCATCTAGGACCGCTGAAAGGCAGCATCGATCCGGTATCGTTCACGATCGCGACCTTCGCGCTCTGCGGGTTCGCGAATCTGAGCTCGGTGGGAATTCAGATCGGCGGCATCGGGGCCCTCGCCCCGGAGCGCAAGCACGACCTCGCGCGACTCGGATTCCGGGCGATGATCGCCGGCACGCTCGCGAACTTTCTTTCGGCGACGCTCGCGGGAATCCTGCTGTAATGGGGAAAGGGCAAGGGGGAGGGACGGGGGGTGTAGCAGCAGCGACAGATGCAGTGAAACAGCGCCTGGGCGAGCGCAAACCCCGGGTCGCGATCGTCCTTGGCTCGGGGCTCGGTTTTCTCGCCGACGAAGTCGCCGATCCCATTCGCATTCCCTACAACACCATCCCCGGTTTTCCCGAACCCGGCGTCGCCGGGCACAAAGGCCTGCTGGTTGGCGGAACGCTCGCAGGGGTTTCCGTGCTCGTCCAGGCGGGCCGCTTTCATCTTTATGAGGGTCATCCGGCCGGGGTCGCCGGGCTGCCGGCGCGGGTCTTTGCTCAGCTTGGCGTCGAGATTCTGATCGTCACGAATGCCGCGGGCGGGGTCCGCCGCACTTTCCCCGGCGGAACGCTGATGCTGATTGCCGACCACATCAACCTGATGTGGCGTAATCCCTTGATCGGGCAGCCACAGCCGGGCGAGCAGCGCTTCCCGATCATGCACGCGCCCTACGACGGGGAGTTGCGGGCACTCGCGCGCACCGTCGCGAGGGAGATGGCAATCCGGCTGGAAGAGGGCGTCTATGTCGGTCTGCTCGGCCCTTCGTACGAAACGCCCGCTGAGGTACGCATGCTCGAGCGGCTCGGCGCCGACGCGGTGGGCATGTCCACGGTTCCTGAGGTGCTGGTGGCGCGGTCGCGCGGCGTACGCTGCCTGGGGTTTTCCATTATCACCAACCCAGGGGCCGGGATCACCGGGGAAGCGCTATCGCATGAGGAAGTGCTCGCCGTGAGCGAGCGGGTGGCCCGTCAATTGTCGGTTCTCTTGAAAGGAATCATAAGTCGCATAGCCGTGGCCTAGGCCCACCGGTTTCTGACAGTTCATTTGCAACCCTTTTCCTTCAGGCCCTGTCATATGGAGCGGTAACCGCCGCGCGCTCGCCGTCAGCGTTCGCGATCGGGTTTCCCATTCACCTCAGCTCCCGGACGCATATGCCGACGACGCTTCAGCTGCTCCTCGCATTGGCGGGTAGTCATGCGCCGCTCGTCGCGGTCGACTCGCCACCTCCCGCGCCTCCAGCTCCCCAGCAACTGCGCGCAGTGCGCCTCACCGGCGGCCAGGCTGTCAGCATCGACGGCACGCTCGATGAGGCACTCTGGCAAACGGCGGAGCGGGTCACGGGCTTTGCGCAGCGGGATCCCACGCAAGGTGCCGTGCCGACGGAAAGTACCGTGGTGTACATCGCGTATGACGACGCCGCGCTGTACATCGGTGCGCGGCTGTACGACGCACATCCCGATTCAATCGTTGCACGTCTAGCACGCCGCGATCAGGGCACGAACTCCGACCGCTTCCAGGTATACATCGACTCCTATCACGACAAGCGCAGTGGCTTCTACTTCGGGATCAACGCCGCCGGCACGCTCTATGACGGTACGCTCTTCAACGACGACTGGGACGACGACACCTGGGACGGCGTATGGGAAGGGAAGGTGACGCGAGACGCCCAGGGGTGGACCGCGGAGATGCGGATCCCCTACTCACAGCTGCGCTTCGTCAGGCAAAGCCAGTACGTGTGGGGCATCAATTTTCGTCGCGACATCGCGCGCAAGAACGAGTTCGATTACATCGTCTACACCCCGCGCGATGGCCGGGGCTTCGTGTCGCGCTTCCCCGATCTCATTGGGATTGAGCGCATCGAGCCGCCGCGGCGCCTCGAGATCATGCCGTATGCGACGAGCCGCGCGGCGTTTACCCGCCAGCCCGCTGGCAATCCGTTCAACGACGGGTCCAAGCTCGACCCGGGATTGGGTGCGGACGCGAAGATCGGGCTTGGTTCGAATCTGACCCTGAACGCCACCGTCAATCCCGATTTCGGCCAGGTCGAGGTGGACCCGGCGGTCGTGAACCTGAGCGACCGGGAGACATTCTTCAACGAGAAGCGCCCGTTCTTCGTCGAGGGCTCATCCATCTTCCAGTTCGGGTTCGGGGGTCAGAGCAACTTCTGGGGCTTTAACTGGTCGGGGCCGAACTTCTTCTACAGCCGCCGGGTCGGGCGCTCGTTGTCAGTCCCCGGCGCGCCCGACAAGGGCTACGTCGACGGACCCGACGGGGCGCACATCCTGGGGGCGCTGAAACTGACGGGCAAACTCGCCGGCAGCTGGAACGTGGGTGGCCTGACGGCCGTGACGGCCCGTGAGCGCGCGACGCTGCAGGACAGTCTCGGCGCGCGGTGGGGCCAGGAGATGGAGCCCCTCGCGGGATACGGCGTCTACCGCGCGCAAAAGGAATTCAACAAAGGCCGGCAAGGGCTCGGCTTCATCTCGACGGTCGCCGGCCGCGCGTTTGACGATCCCACGTTGCGCGACGTGCGCAACAGCAACTCGATGACGATCGGGAGCGACGGCTGGCTGTTTCTGGATACAGCGAAGACGTGGGTGACGACCGCGTGGGTCGCCGCATCGCGCATCGGCGGGTCGCCCGCACGCATGACCGCGGTGCAGCGCAATTCGGCCCACTACTTCCAGCGGCCCGATGCCCCGAGTGTGCATGTCGATAGCAACGCGACATCGCTGACGGGGACGGCCGCGCGGTTCACCCTCGCCAAGCAGCGGGGCAACATCTTCGTGAACTCCGCATTCGGCATTATCTCGCCCGGATTTGACGTGAACGATCTCGGTTTCCTGTCCCGCACGGGCTACATCAACATGCACCTGGGAGGTGGGCGCACCTGGAGCAAACCCGGCAAGGTGTTCCGGTACGCGGAAACGGGAGGTGCGCTGTTCCGCAACTACGATTGGGATGGCAACATCAACTGGTCGGGCGGGTTCAACTTCGGCTACGTCCAGTTCAAGAACTATTACTGGTTCAACTGGAACATCGCCTACAATCCCTGGACGGTGGACAATCGCCGCACGCGCGGCGGCCCGTTGGTCCTGCTGCCCCCGGCGTATCAATTCGGCGTCGACATGGGGTCGGATAGCCGGAAATCACTCACGCTCGGCATGGGTGCCTTCACCTACTTCCGGTCTTCCCAGGACGTCGAGTGGTCGACGTACGTCAACGTCCAGTTCCGTCCCGCTCCGAATGTTCTGCTCAGTTTAGGACCAAAACTGTACAAGCAAAACAATCCGCTCCAGTACGTCGCGGCGGTCGCCGACACGACGGGAGGAGCGTCCAGCACGTACAACACGCATTACGTCTTTGGTCTGCTCAATCAGACTGAGCTGTCGGCGGGGATCCGCTTGAACTGGACCTACACGCCGAAGCTGTCGCTGCAGCTGTACGCCCAGCCTCTGATCTCGGCGGGTCGCTATGACTATTACCAGGAGTTGGCTCGGCCGCGCAGCGCCGCGTTCACGCGCTACGGTCGCGACAATGGCTCGACGATCACGTATGTGGATTCGACGAAGTCGTATGACGTCGATCCAGATGGAACCGGTCCCGCGCGAGGGTTCTCGTTCAGCAAGCCCGACTTCAATTTCAAGTCACTGCGTGGGAATGCCGTGCTCCGGTGGGAGTACATGCCAGGCTCCACGTTGTACTTCGTGTGGACGCAGAGCCGGTCGACCGCTGATGACAACGGCGACTTCCGGTTCGGCCGGTCGATGGGGAGCATGCTGCGCGCGCCGGCCGAGAATATTTTCATGATCAAGGCGACCTACTGGTGGAATCCGTAAGCTAAAGACCGTCGGTTGGAGGTCGCGGGGGCGCGGGCACAAAATGGTTCAGTGGCCCGTGCCCCTTGTCGCTTCCGAGTCCCGGCGCCGCGGCAATCGCGCGATGGACGAAATCGAGCGCATCCTCGACGGCCCGCTCGAGTGGCCGGCCGAGTGCGAGGCCCGCGGTGATCGCGGCGGAGAGTGTGCAGCCGGTCCCGTGCGTGGATGACGTGTCGATGCGCGGATGCGTGAAGCGCCGCGTGGCGCCGTGCTGCACCAGCACATCCACCAGCGTGTCGGTATCCGTCAGATGGCCGCCTTTGACGAGCGCGGCGCGCGCGCCCATCGCGAGCAGCCCGCGCCCGGCTTTCTCCATCTGATCCGGCGTCCGCACGGGCTCTTCCACGAGGATCTCCGCCTCGTTCAAGTTCGGCGTCACGAGCAGCGCGAGCGGCGCCAGCCGGCGCGCGATCAATTGCTCGGCATCGCGCTCGAGCAGCCGGTCGCCGGCGGTGGCAACCATCACGGGATCGAGCACGTAGGTGGTGAGCCGATGCTGGGCGATGCGCTGCGCCACAATCTCCACGATGTCGGGCGACCCCAGCATGCCACTCTTGAGTGCCGCGGGTCGCAAGTCGGCGGCGAGGGCATCGATCTGCTGCGCGACGAGTGCGGCCGGGAGTGCCTGCCAGGCAACCACGCCGAGCGTGTTTTGCGCCGTTACGGCAGTAATGGCGGTCGTGCCGAACACGCCGAACTGATGAAACGTCTTGAGATCGGCCTGAATTCCTGCTGCCCCGCCTGAGTCCGAGCCCGCGATCGTGAGCGCGATTCTCATGCGTTCCGCGGTCGTGGCTTGGCGAAAGCAACGGCGCAGGCAATTTTACTGGCACCTGTGACCGGCACGAGGGGGGGGGCGCGCATCCGAAGTAATCTGCAGTCCACCGTCCGCGATCTCCAACGCCGCAAGGCGCGGGGGCGCCGCGGTCTGGCGGTCGTGGAGGGCGTCCGGTTGGTAGAGGAAGCGCTCGCGGCCGGTCTCGAGTTCAGGGGCGCGCTCGTCTCCCCTGAGCTCGCGCGCACGACGCGCGGCCAGGCGCTCGCGGCCGAGCTCGCCAGTCATGCGATTGCGGTCGAACCGGTCGGCTCACGCGCCTTCGGGGCGCTCGCGGGCACGGACACGCCGCAGGGCATTCTCGCGATCGTGCAGCCGCGTGTGTGGGCGCCGACCGATATCGCCGGTGGACCGATGCTGGTAGTGGACGGCGTCCAGGATCCGGGCAACGTCGGCACGCTGATCCGTACCGCGCATGCGCTCGGTGCGTCGGCGAGCCTGTTGCTCCGCGGCACCGCGGATCCGATGAACCCGAAAGCGTTGCGCGCCGCGATGGGGGCGACGTTCCGGCACCCGGTCGTGCAGCTCGACGACGCCCCGTTCATCGCGTGGGCACGCGAGCACGGTATCACGTTGTGGGCCGCGGCCGCGGACGGCGTGCCGCTGGACCGAGCGATCGATTCCAAAACAGCACGCAAGGAGCTCATTGCGGTGATCGTCGGAAACGAAGGAGCGGGCATCCGGCCGCAGCTGAACGAAATCGCGGCGCAGCGCGTCGCGATTCCCCTCGCGCGCGGCGCGGAGTCCCTCAACGTCGCGGTGGCCGCCGGGATCCTGTTGTACGAGGTCGTGCGTGGGCGCTGACATCGTCATCGTCATCGGCGCCGTGCTGCTCGGCCTCTGCGTCGGCAGCTTCCTCAATGTCTGCATCCTGCGGCTGCCGCGCGACCAGTCGTTACTCCGGCCTCGCTCGACCTGCCCGAACTGCAAGCAGCCGATCGCCTGGCGCGACAACATCCCGCTGTTTTCCTGGCTCTGGCTGCGCGGCAAATGCCGTTGGTGCCACAAGCCGATTTCCAGGCAGTATCCCCTCATCGAGGCGCTGGTGGGCGTGTTGTTCGGAGCGTCCGTTCTGGCTTACGGCCCCACGCTGCACGCCCTCGCCGCCGCCCTGTTTGGGACCATCCTACTCGGTATCGCGATCACGGACGCGCGCCATTACATCATTCCCGATGAATTCACGTGGGGCGGGCTCGTCATCGGTCTGCTGCTGGCGCTCGGTGGAGGCGTGCAGGGATTTCTGCAGGCGCTGCTCGGTGCCGCGGTCGGTTTCGTCTTGCTCTGGCTCGTGGGCATGGCGGGGACCTGGGTGTTCAAAGAAGAAGCGATGGGCGGCGGCGACGTAAAGATGATGGCGATGGTCGGCAGCTTCGTCGGGTGGCGCGGCGTCTTGCTCACGGTGTTCGCGGGTGCCGCGCTCGGTTCGCTGATCTTTGTCCCGTTGTCGATCAAGAAGAAGCGACTGGTCCCGTTCGGGGTATTCCTCGCTGTGGGCGCGGTGGTGGCCTACGTATTCGGCGACACCATCATCGCCTGGTACGGGCATTTTCTGAAGGGCGACTGACATAGATGGGCAATCCGTTCGAAGGCTTGTTCGATTCGGGTGACGTGCTGGAGCGCGTCGGCATCGATATTACGGCGCAGGCACGGCGCGGCGGCCTCGAGCCGGTGCGCTGCCGCGACGCGGAGATCGCGCGCGTCGTGGACATTCTGCTGCGGCAGGGCAAGAACAACGCCGCCCTCGTCGGAAAGGCCGGCGTGGGCAAGACCGCCGTGGTGGAGGGCCTCGCCCAACGCATCGCCGTCGGCGACGTCCCGCCCGCGCTCAAGGATGCGCGGATTCTGGGACTGGATCATGTGTCTATGCTGGCAGGCACGTCCTTCCGGGGCCAGTACGAGGACCGGATCCGTCGGCTCGTCCAGGCGCTGCAGGCCGACCGCAATCTCATTCTCTTCGTCGACGAGCTACACAACCTCATCGGCCAGGGCACGGCGATGGGGGCCGCGATGGACGCGGGGAACATGCTGAAGCCCGCGCTGGTCCGCGGCGACATCCGCGTGATCGGCGCGACGACCGGCGAGGAGTATGCCAAGTGGATCAAGACCGATCCCGCGCTCGAGCGGCGCTTCCAGCCGGTCACCATCGAGGAGCTGGACGCGATTCAGACGTGGGAGGTCCTCGTCGCGCGGCGCCCCCGCCTGGAGCGCCATCACGCGGTAGCGATCTCGGACGATGCCTTGAAGGCCGCAATCGTGTTGACGGACCGTTTTGTGCCGGAGCGTGCACGGCCCGATAAGGCGATCGACGTGCTCGACGAAGCGTGCGCGCACGCGCAGGCGACCGCGCAGGTGTCCCCCGAGCTCGACAAGCTGATTCGCGATCGGAAGAGGGTCGAGGCGTTGATGCGACGCGGAGTGACCGAGGAAACGGTGCCGGAGGAGCCGATGCCGGACCTTGCGACGGTGCTGGCGCGCTTCGGCGAGGAGCTCAATGCGCTGCTGGGCGGCGAACCGCGCAAGGATGCAGAAGAGCAGAAAGCACCGCCCTCTCGGCCCACTGCGACCCTCGACGAGCAACGCGAGGATCTCGATGCGAGACTGCGCGCCGAGCTCGAGCGGCAGGGCATCGTGGTGACGGGGAAGGAAGTCGCGCGCGTCGTCGGTTCCGCCGTCGGGAAGGGTATCGAGTGGGCCGGCTGACGCCACTCGCGGGCGGTGTCGCAGTTCTGGTTTCCGTTGTGGCCTGTCGCGAGCGCGCGCAGGCGATTCAGAGCGAAGCTGAGCTGAAGGAGATGGTGCATCACATGATGCCCATCGTCGCGCAGACCACGGGCTTGCCGTTCAAGCGCGAGCCGCTGGTGCTGCGGCGGACGCGCACCCAGGTGCGGGATTACCTCATTCACAAGGTCGATCAGGATCTGCCCCCCGCCGAGCTGGCCGGGTTACAGTCCGCGCTCCGGCTGCTTGGACTGATTCCCGACACGCTCGAGCTGCGGCCGACACTGGTCGACGTGCTCACCGAGCAGGTCGCCGGCTACTACGATCCCGATTCGAACGCGCTCTATATCCCCGAAGACGTCGAGCCGGTGCAGCTGCGGGTCGTCGTGTCACACGAGCTGGTGCACGCGCTGCAGGACCAGTACGTGCATCTCGATTCGATCATCGAGCAGCGCCACGCGAATGACCGCCGGTCGGCGGCGCAGGCGATTCTCGAGGGACAGGCGGTCGTCGCGCAGATTCCGGTGCTCATGCCGGAACAGAATCCCGACACGTTCCCACTCGGCTGGTTCTGGCGGCAGCGGGCCGCGATGGCCGCGCAGCAGGCGGGGATGAAGCAATTCGCCAGCGCGCCGCTCTGGCTGCGTGAAGGGCTGATTTTCCCGTATCTCGGCGGCGCCGACTTCATCGTCTGGTTCCGGCACAAATATTTCGGCCGCTCGGTGCTCGACACGATCCCGAGGTCCACCGAGCAGATCCTGCATCCCGAACGCTACGCGACACACGACGAACCCACCGAGCTCACGTACCTGCCTGGCGAAGCGGACACCGTGCGCTGGGAAGACAACCTCGGCGAGTACGAGACGCGGTTGCTCTTTCAGCAGCTCCTAGGCAATGAAGCGGAGGCGATCAGTCTCGCGACGGGATGGGACGGCGACCGTTACCAGGTGCTCGGGCCGAAAAGCGACGCGCTGGTGTGGTACAGCGTCTGGGACGATGCGCCGGCCGCGGGACGGTTTAGCGCCGGGTTGCAACGCGCATGGGCGAAACGGCGGGCGGGCGGGCCGGCGGGGCGCCGGGCCGATATTAAGCAATTGACCCTCGAGGGACGTCCGGTCGTACGACTCGTGGACGCGCCAGCGGATTGGAAGGGGTGGCGCGCGCTCCCGACGGTGCGCCTCAGTGGAGGAAGCGAGTAATCGTGTAGATCAGCAGCCCGACCAGCCCGCCGACCAGCGTACCGTTGATGCGCACGAACTGCAGGTCGCGTCCCACCGCCAGCTCGAAGCGCCGTGACGTCGCCGCAGGGTCCCAGCTCGCCACGGTTTGAGCAATCAGATCGCCAATCTCATGGCGGTACTTCTCGACGACGCTCGCCGTGAGGTCAATGAGCAAATCATCGATTTCCACGAGCAATGTCGGGTTCGACAGTAGCGCGACGCCGAATTCGCTCAAGCCGCTGTCCAGCGGGCTCGGATTGCCGTCGTTCCCGCTACCGCCTCCATAATTCGCGATCGCCTGGCGAATGCCTTCCCAGAGCCGGCGCGACATGTCGTCGCTCGCCGCGCCCATCAGCCACTCTTCCTTCAGTGCTTCGGCGCGCGCGATGACTTCGGGCGAATGCTGCAGCCGATCGATAAAATCGCGGATGGCTTTGTCGAACGAACCCCGCAGCGGATGGTTCGGATCATTGACCATGTCGTGCAGGAGTCGCTCCACGGCCGCGATGATCTTCTGATAGATCTTGTCGTCCAGCACCGGCGGCACCCACCACGGGGTTTCCTCCCGCACGCGCTCGCGAATCAGCTCGCGGTTGTTGCGCACCGCGTCGGCCGCGAGCCGGACCGCCGCATTGAGCAGCTCTTCCTGGCGGTTGTCTGCCAGCGCCAGCGCCAGCGTCTTGCCGAGCGCGGGCGCCACCTGGATCGACATCACGCGATTGCGCACGACCTGTGTGATCAGATCCTGTAGCTCGTTGGGTGGGAGCGAGTCGAGCGTCTTCGCGAGCCCACTCGCGAATTGGCGCGAGATCTGGCGGGCGTGTTCCCGATCGGCGAGCCATTTGGCGCCGCGCTCGGCGGGATGCACGCGTCGCAGGTTCGCCGCGATCACGTCGCGCGACAGAAAGTGATTCTGCACGAAGTTGCCGAGGATCTGCCCGATGCGCTCCTTGCGGGTGGCGACGATCGCGGTGTGGGGAATCGGCAGGCCCAGAGGGTGGCGGAACAGGGCCGTCACGGCAAACCAGTCCGCCAGGCCACCCACCAGCGAGGCCTCGGCCGTGGCCCGCACGTAACCGAGCCAGGCGAACTGCGGCTCGTAAATGCTTGCGACGACGAACACCACGAGCGCCACCGCCAGCAACGCGGTCGCCCGGCGCTTCATGGCGTCCAGGCGAGCCTGGCGCTCGGCGTCGTCCGGCCGGGACCACTGTGGTGAGATGGGCGGTATCGTCTGAGTCACAGCAGCCAAGATAAGAGCCCCACTTGGTTTACGGGTACTCGCCATTTAGCTTGCTACGCTTATGTTTACGGCCCTTTCCGAGCAGCTGACCGGTGTACTGAACCGGCTCAGAGGTCGCGGGGTGCTCTCGGAAAGCGACGTCACCGACGCGCTGCGCGAGATCCGCCGCCACCTGCTCGAGGCGGACGTGAGCTTCGAAGTCACGCGCGGCTTCGTCGAGCGGGTGCGCGAGCGAGCCGTCGGCGCGCTGCAGGTCAAGGCGGTCAGCCCCGGCCAGCAAGTCGTCAAGCTGGTGCACGACGAAATCGCGAATCTGCTCGGCGGCACTAGATCCGGCCTCGAATTCGCCTCCGTAGGTCCGACGGTTATTCTGCTCGTCGGGTTACAGGGATCGGGGAAAACGACCACGGCGGCCAAGCTCGCGCGGCGGCTGAAGCTCGAGCAGAAGGCGCCGGCGCTGGTGGCGGCCGACATCTATCGGCCCGCGGCGGCAGAACAGCTTCGCCAGCTCGGTGACCAGGTCGGCGTGCCGGTGTTGGGGACGGGGGACGAGGGAAGGGGGAAGGGGGTCCCGGGTCTGGTTCGGGATGCACTTCGCGAAGCAGAATCGGCGCGCGCGCGCACGGTGATCGTCGATACTGCCGGTCGCCTGCAGATCGACGCCGAGATGATGGACGAGCTGAAGGCGTTGAAAGCAGCGGTGCCGTCGAAAGAAGTGTTGCTCGTGGCTGATGGCATGACGGGGCAGGACGCGGTAAAAATCGCGCGCGGCTTTCATGAGGGCGTCGGGCTGACGGGCGTGATTTTGACGAAGCTCGACGGCGATGCGCGCGGCGGCGCGGCGTTATCGATTCACGGCGTCACCGGTGTGCCGATCAAGTACATCGGCGTCGGCGAGAAGACCGATGCGCTGGAGCCGTTCGATCCGGTGCGCATGGCAGGCCGGATTCTGGGACAGGGCGACGTCGTCGCGCTGGTCGAGAAAGCCGTGGCGAATGTGGATGCCGAAGCCGCCAAGCGGCTCGACCAAAAAGTGCGGTCAAAGAAGGGCATGGACCTGCGGGATTTCTTGGTGGCGTTGAAACAGATGCAGGGCCTGGGTCCGCTCAAGCAGGTGCTCGGCCTCCTGCCCGGGATCAATGCCAAGGCGCTGCAGGGCGTGTCGATGGATGACAAGCGCCTGAAGCACGTCGAGGCGATCGTGCTCTCGATGACGCCGGAGGAGCGCGCCGATCCCAACGTGTTGAACGGCAATCGCAAGCTGCGGATCGCAAAAGGGGCCGGACGGCCCGTGCAGGAAGTGAATCGGCTGCTGGAACAGTTCCAGCAGCTTCGCAAGATGGGCAAGTTCTTGAAAAGGATGTAGGGAACGCTATGGCAACTCGAATTCGACTGCGCCGCGTCGGACGCAAGGGTCAGGCCTATTTCCGCATCGTCGTCGCGGACTCCAAGTCGCCGCGCGACGGCCGCTTTGTGGCGACGATCGGCAATTACAACCCGCGCGCCAATCCCGCGGTGCTCTACGTGAACGCCGAGCAGGCGCGGGCCTGGCTCGAGAAGGGCGCGACGCCGACTGACACGGTGCGTTCGCTCCTCAAGAAGGCCGGGGTACTAGGCAAATCAGCTCCGCCTCCGACGCCCGCCGCGTAGTCGGGCGGTTGCGCAAGCCGCACGGCCAGCACGGGGAAGTTGCGGTGATCCCCCTCGTGGAGAAGCCGGGGACGGTGTTCGTGCCGAAGGCGCGACTCTACGTCGTCGACGAAGATCGGAAGGTGTTGGCCGGTCCGCTGGTGGTCACCCGGCGCCGTGCCTATCATCGCGAGTGGCTGCTCGGCTTCGAGGGTGTGACCTCGCGGGCAGCGGTCGAAGGCTGGCGTGACCAGTTGGTGGCGGTAGACGAGTAGCGATGCTGCGGATCAACGTGGTGACGCTGTTTCCCGATTGGTTCACGGCGCCGCTCGCATCAAGCATCCTGGGGCGGGCGGCAAAGGCGGGACTGGTGCGGTATCGCGTCGTGCAGTTGCGCGATTACACGCACGACAAGCACCAGACCGTAGATGACGCGCCGTACGGCGGGGGCGCGGGCATGGTCTTGAAGCCCGAGCCGTTCTTTGAAGCCGTCGAGGACTTGAAGGCGAAGGCGCCGATCGTGTTGTTGTCAGCGCGCGGGCGGCCCTTCGCACACGGCGTCGCGGTGCGCTACGCGGTGGGCAGCGAGCTGACGCTGTTGTGCGGGCATTACAAGGACGTCGATCAGCGCGTGGCCGACGGGTTGGGTGCGGAAGAGCTGTCGATCGGCGATTTCGTGCTGTCGGGCGGAGAGCCCGCCGCGTTGTGCGTCGTCGATGCGGTGGTCCGGCTGCTGCCCGGTGCGTTGGGTGATCATGAATCGGCGTCGAGCGATTCGCATTATGAAGGCTTATTGGCGCCGCCCAGCTACACGCGGCCGCCCAGCTATCGCGGGCTCGACGTCCCGGACGTATTGTTGAGTGGCGATCACGACAAGATTGCGGCATGGCGGGCGGCTGAGGCCGAGCGCCTCACGCGCGAACGCAGACCAGATATATGGTCGCAACACGGGGAATAGTTATGGAAAAGCTGAGAGCAGTCGAGCGCGAAGGCCTAAAGACAGACATCCCGGCGTTCGCGCCCGGCGATACAGTGCGCGTCATGGTGCGCGTGCGTGAAGGTGAGAAAGAGCGCCTGCAGGCGTTCGAAGGCATCTGCATCGCCCGCCGCGGGGGCGGCATCAACGAAACCTTCACCGTCCGGAAGATCTCGGCGGGAGTCGGTGTCGAGCGGATCTTCCCCCTCCACGCGCCATCCATCGCCGAGATCGGACTGATGCGGAAGGGCCGCGTCCGGCGTGCCAAGCTGTACTTCCTGCGGCGCCTGGCCGGGAAAGCGGCGCGCATCCGTGAGAAGCGCGGGATCACCGTCCCGACCGCCGGCACCGCCGAACAGGAGCCGACGCAGACGTGAGACACCGCCGCCCGTCGCTGAAACGCGAGGCGGCGTTGTGGTGCGAAGGTCGGAGTACCGTCGCCGGAATCGATGAAGTCGGCCGCGGTCCATTGGCAGGTCCAGTGGTCGCCGCGGCCGTCGTGTTTCCGATGGGCGCGAAGCTGATCCGCGGGCTCGACGACTCGAAGGTACTGACGGCGCTGCAGCGCCAGAGGTTCGCCGTGAAGATCCGTGAGCGTGCCGCTGCGGTCGCGGTCGGGGCGGCCAGCGTCCACGAAATCGACCGGCTCAATATCCGCCGCGCCTCGATCCTTGCGATGGAGCGCGCGCTGCGGCGGCTCGGCATCGTCCCGGCACATGTACTGATCGATGGGCTGCCGTGCCCCGAGCTCGGGTGCGAGCACGAAGCCATCGTGGGCGGGGATGCGCGCTGCCACTCGATCGCGGCTGCGTCCGTCATCGCCAAGGTCGTGCGCGACTACCTCATGGATCGCCTGGCCGCGCGGCACCCCGGCTATTTCTGGGAAACGAACAAAGGCTACGCGACGCCCGAGCACCTCGACGCGATTCAGCGCCTCGGACCCACCCGCCACCACCGCTACAGCTTCGAGCCGGTTGCCCAGATCGAGCTGCTAACGATTTCGGCTACGACGTAATCCCTTCAGGAATTCAGGCAGCGGCCGCGTGTTGAGGATGTCGGCCGCGGTCAGCCACGCCCGCCGGGCCACGGCGACGGCGAACCGCATGAATCCCAGCTCGCGCGTGTTGTGGGCGTCGGTCGAGAGCACGAACCGCCCGCCGTGCGATTTGGCCGCGGCGGCGAGCGTGTCGGGTAGATCCAGTCGCTCGCTGCCATTGATCTCCAGCAGGCACCCAGTCTTCGCCGCGGCCTTGGCGACCACGTCGAAGTCGAGCGGATAGGATGGTCGCGACGGCATGATGCGGCCGGTCGGATGGCCGATGGCATCGACCCAGGGGCTCTCGATCGCGCGGAGCAGGCGGTCGGTGAGCTGGCGCTCGGTCTGTTTGAGGCCGTAATGAATGGTCGCGACGACGTAATCAGCTTCCGCGAGCAGGTCGTCCGGCAGGTCGAGCTTGCCGCTTTCCAAAATGTCCATTTCGACGCTCTTGAGGACACGAAGCCCTCGCATTCCCTCGTTGAGCCGATCGATCTCCTTCCATTGGGCGCGAATCTCCGCAGGACTCTGGCCGGCCATCGAGGTGCGCGGGGAATGGTCGGTGATAGCGATGAACGCGTAGTTGAGGGAGCGCGCCGCCTCGATCATTTCGGTCAGCGTGGCTTTGCCGTCGCTCGCGTCCGTGTGCATCTGCAGGTCGCCGCGGATCTCCTCGAGCGTGACGAGCTTGGGTAGCTTGTGCTCCTTGGCGAGCGCGATCTCGCCGCGGTTCTCCCGCATCTCTGGCGGAATCCAGTCGAGGCCGAGCGCTGCGTAGACCGCTTCTTCCGTCCGGCCGGAGATGCACTTCGATCCCCGAAACACGCCGTACTCGTTCAGCTTGAGCTTCTTGGCCTGGGCGATCTTGCGCAGCTCGATGTTGTGTGCCTGCGAGCCGGTGAAGTACTGCATCGCCGCGCCGAAGCAGGACGGCTCGACCACCCGCAGATCGACCTGGAGGCCGCTCGACAGGCGCACCGTCGAGCGGGTATCGCCCTGGGAGGCGACCTGGGTGACCTCGCTGAATTTGCCGAACCGATCGATCACCGCCGGCGCGTTGGCGCAGCTGACGACGATGTCCAGGTCGCCGATCGTCTCTTTGCGCCGGCGAAAGCTGCCGGCGACGTCGATGGCGTCGATTCCGCCGCCCGCTTTGAGATACTCCACGATCGCCCGCGCATACTGTTCGGCTTCGTGCAGCACGATGCGACTCTGGGCCACGGCGCCGCCGGCGACACCATCGCGAATCTTCTCCAGCAGCTTGGGACCGAAGCCGCCGAGCTTCGCGATCTTGCCTTGTTCCAGCGCATCCTTGAGATCGGCGACGCTGTTCACCTTCAGCACGTCGTGGAAGAGCTTGACCCGCTTGGGACCGAGGCCCGGAATGCGCAACAGATCGAGCAGGCCCGGCGGGACCATCGCCACGAGCTGCTGGCGTTGCGGCAAAGTTCCGGTTTGGACCAGCGCCGTGATCTCTTTGGCGATGCCATCGCCGATGCCGGGAAGGTCGGTGAGGTCGAACTCGGCGCCGGCGACGAGCTCGGCGATGGGATCCGGGTGATCAGCCACGGTGCGCGCCGCGTTGCGATACGCGCGAACCTTGAACGGATTGCCTGCAGAGATCTCGAGAAGATCGGCGACTTCGCCCAACAGACGGGCGATCTCGGCGTTCTGCATTGCTGAAAACTAGTTCCTTTCCCTTCTTGCGGTCTCTCAGTTCACGTGGTACGCTAGCCGCTCCGAACATCCTTCCCCAAGTGCGTCGGAGGCCGAAGCATGGTGCGCAAGCTCCTCGGGCCGGTCGTCTTGGCTCTCTCGTTCCCCGTTCTGCTGGCTGCTCAATCTCAAGCGACCACCGGTATCATCCGCGGCACCGTCACCGATCCCTCGGGGACGCCCGTGGCGGCGGCGATCGTCACGCTGCACGAACCGCAAACCGGGTTCCGACGCCAGATCACGACCAACGAGCGCGGCATCTTCATCGCCTCCCTCATGCCGCTGGGCACGTACGATGTGACCGCGCGCCGGGTGGGCTTCAGTGAGACGCGGGCCACCGGCGTGCGGCTGGGGGTGGGCGAAACGGTCGACCTGACACTGGCGCTCGCCGCGGTGCAGCTGCAGGCGGTCGTCGTCGAGACGACGCCCTCGGTCGTCGACGCCACCAAGACGGAGAACTCGACCCGCTTGCCGAGCAGTGCGGTGTCAGGCCTGCCGAACAACGGCCGGAATTACCTCAACCTGACGTTGCTGACACCTCAGGTCGCGATCGTGCAAGGCCCAGACGGTGACGAGCTGACGATCGCCGGACAGAAAGGCATTCACAACAACGTCGCAGTCGACGGCGCCGATTTCAACAATCCGTTCTTCGGCGAGCAGCGCGGCGGCCAGCGTCCGGCGTTCACGTTCAATCTCGACGCGGTGCAGGAGATCGTGGTGCTTCCGGGCGGCGCCAACCCGGAGTTCGGGCGGTCGTCCGGCGGGTTCGTCAACGTGATCACCAAATCGGGCACGAACCAGCTGCGCGGCTCGCTGCACTACTTCGGCAAGTCGGACGCGATTTCCGGCACACCCGAGCACGCGGGGCAGACGTTCCAACCGGACTTCACCCAACACCAGTTCGGCTTCACGCTCGGCGGACCGCTGAAGCGCGACAAGGCATTCTTCTTCCTGGCTTACGACCAGCAGATCTACGATGAAGTGAAGCAGCAATCCCGGCCGCCGAGCACCGCATTCGACTCCCTGCGGAACTGGATGAACACGGCGTATAGCGGTGCGCTGGCGGGCGATTTTGGCCCGATCTCCCGTACGAATGACGCGCGCGCGCTGCTGGCGAAGTTCGACTTCCGCCTCTCCGACCGCCATTCGCTGTCGCTCAAGTACAACTACACCTGGTCCGAGCAGCAGAACGGCACGTTCGACGTGGACACCTGGGCCCGCAGCGCCAACGGGTTGGAGCGTGATCACTCGAACGCCGTGAACGGCAGCCTCGTCTCATACCTGTCGTCCAACACGTCGAACGAATTCCGCTTCCAGTTTTCACGCGAGGATCGGCCGCGTCCGTACGACGGTCCACGCTCGGCGTTGCTCGGCGCCAATCGCGCCGATCCGCCCGCCGCCCGGCCGTTCCCGGATGTCGCAATGGACTTCGCGAACCACTTCCGGTTCGGCTTGCCCTTCTTCCTGCCGATCGATTATTACGACACGCGGGTCCAGCTGCTCGACAACATTTCGTTCAGTAAGGGCGACCACTTCTTCAAGCTCGGCGGCGAATACAATCGTGTGAACTCCGTGCAGACGTTCATCGGGTTCGCCAACAGCCGCTACATCTTCGGCTCGGTCCACGGCTTCCTGAGCTATCTGGCTGATTCGACGTATGTGGAGTGCTCGGGGGGAGGGACGGGAACCAACCGCACCTGTCCCGCCGGCCAATCGATCGCCGGGCCGGTCCTGCTGTACCTCCAGCAGGCGGGGGTCGGTCAGTCGGTGCGGGCCTCGGGCACGCAGCAGATTCCGCAGAACGAGCTGGCGTTCTACATCCAGGACACGTGGAAGCCCAATCCACGCTGGACGCTGAACTACGGCGTGCGCTGGGAAGCGCAGCTCGAGCCTGATCCGATCACACCGCCGGGTCAGGTGTTCTTCGCGCCGTTCATCGGGCAGACCAAGACCAACTCGACGGGCACGTATGCGTTCCCGTCGGACGGCACGATCCCCTCCGACAGGAAGATGTGGCAGCCGCGCGTGGGGATCGCCTTTGACCCGCAGGCCAATGGCCGTCAGGTCTTCCGTGCCAACGCCGGGTTGTACTACGCGCGCATACCTGGCCTCAACCTGGCGTCGACGCGCAGCACCAATGGATCGAATGGACTCACCTATTTCCGCAACAGCGCGCTCACCGGCGTGCTCGGCCCCGTTCCAGGGTTCGGCAACCTCTTGCCCGACAACGTGCCGGCCAGCTCCGTGTTCTTCCCTGACGTCTTCGTGTTCGACAAGAATTTCCAGAACCCCCGCACTCTCAACGTCACGGTCGCGTACGAGCGGCAGTTAGGTGCCGACCTCGGTCTCATGATCAGCTACACGCATGCGCGGACCGATCACCTCACGCGCTTCATCAACCGTAACGACTCGACGTTTGGGAGCCCGTGGTCAGCGGGTTTGCCGCCGGGCGGATCGAACGGCATTACGACGCTCACGACCGTCGAATCATCGGCCAAGTCGCGCTACAATGGCGTCACGATCGGCCTGAAGCGGGTGCTCGATCCCAACTTCCAGTTCCAGCTCAACTACACACTGTCGTTCGACAAGTCGGACGACGACAATGAGCGCGATCCGTTCACCTTCCGCTACGCGAAGGCCAACGATCTCGCACCCGAGTACAACTGGAGCGACCGCGATCAGCGCCATCGCTTTAACGGCTGGGCCTTGGTAAAGCTCCCCGGTGACTTCTTCATGGACAACCGGGTGAGCTACTACTCGGCGCAGCCCATCTCGGCGAGCTGCGGTCCGTGGGCGGGGAATCCGTTCGCGCCACCCGCCGGCCAGCGCGCCACGTCACCTGACGATCGCCGCTGCGGTCCCAACGGAACCTCTGCCATCCCGCGCAACACGCTGCGCAAGGACAACGCGTACTTCTCCTGGGATGTGCGGTTCTCGCGGCCATTCCCCGTCGGGGGGCGCGGCCAGGTCGAGGGGATCGTCGAAATCTTCAACCTGACCGGCAACGACAACTTCCGGGATCCGTCCTACGGGAACCTGGTCTTCAACTTTGACGGCACGATTCGCAGCGGCCTCGGCGATCCGCGCCAGCTGCAGGCGGGCGTGAGGTGGGCGTTCTAGGAAGCGTCTGAAACGATGAGATGCAAAATAGGGGCGCAGCATGCTGCGCCCCTACTGGTCTCTACCGTCCCTTATTGTTTTCGAGCAGCACAATCCCGGAGAATCGCTTGAACTGCTCGCGCCGCTTCTTCGACGCGAACAGTCCCAGAAACCTCCACACCCACGCCATCTTCGGCGCGCGCTTCAGCCGTAGTGCTTCGTCGAGCATGAGGCGGTACTCCGCCTCGCGCCATCCGGCGGACGCAAAGAACGCGGTGCCCTCCTCGGGCGCGAACCGCATCGGCGCGTTCCCTGAGCGGAGCTGACTGCCCCACGTCCGGCTCAGGAACTGCAGCAGTGCCGGTGAGGCCAGGTCGATCAACCACCACCGCAACGCGGGTTGCGCGGACAGATCCTGGGCGAGCGATGTGACGTCCTCGGGCGTCAGATAGACGAGCAGCCCTTCGGAGATCACGAGCGCGCGCTTGGCCTCGGCGCCCACGCGTTGGAAGAGCGCGCGTCGTGCAGTATGATCGGTCAGATCGGCACGAACGAACTCGACGCGGCAGCGCGGCCGCTCGCTCGCCAGCGCCGCTTCCTTATAAGAGAGGATTCCCTCGAGGTCGACGTCAATCCAGTGCAGCTGCGGTGGGAGATCGAGGCGGTAAGGTCGCGCGTCGAGACCGGCGGCGAGGTTCACGATGGTGTCGAGGCCTTCGTCTCTCACCACCCGCATGATGATTTCATCCATTACGGCCGTGCGAACGATCATCGGCCACGCCCAACGCCGGCCCTGCGGCATCGATGCGAGAATTTGTTCGCCGGTCGGTCCGGCTAAACGGCGCGCATACGTATCGTGGAACAACGCATCTGATCGCTCGCTTTCCATGGCTCGGTACATCGC
>DASWCE010000227.1:0-45210 GCA_036390255.1 Gemmatimonadales bacterium
GACCATCATCGGCATCGCGGGATTGGGGTTCACGTTGGTGCTCAGCCTGGTGGCGGGGTGTGCTCCTCGCGAACAGGAGTTGAGCGCTCAGGGATGGATCGATGTGACGGCGACGCTCGATCCCGCGCGCACGCCGATCTACGAGGGCGATGCGCCGATGCGATTTGATTTTCTCAAGAACATGAAACAGGGCGACAAGCTCACCTTGTCGGCGTACTCGATGGGCGCGCACAGTGGGACGCACCTCGATGCGCCGATGCATTTCATCGCGAACGGCGCACCGATCGATCAGGTGGCGCTCGAGCCGCTGATCGGCGCGGCGCGCGTAATCGCGATCGCCGACAGCGTGCAGGGGATCGATGTGGCGGAGCTCAACAAGCACGACTGGCGGGGCGCGAAGCGTGTGCTGTTCCGCACGCGGAGCTCGCTGCGCGGCTGGATGGACTCGGCCTTTCATCGGGACTTCGCGTTCATCGCTCCCGACGCGGCGCAGCTCCTCGCTGACGCCGGCGTCGTGCTGGTCGGCGTGGACTACATCTCGGCCGAGCAATTCGGCGCGGCGGCACCGCGGACGCATCAAATTCTGCTGGGCCGCGGGATTCCCATCGTGGAGGGACTCGACCTGCGCTCCGTGCAGGCGGGCGACTACGATCTGATCGTCTTACCGCTCAAGGTCAAAGGGCACGAGGGAGCGCCCGCGCGGGCGATCATGCGGAAGAGATAGAGCTTAGGGCAGACGTGCATACACCAGGGGTGTTCGTGTCCCCACGGCGTAATCGGCCCGCAGCCCATCCGCCGTCTGGCGGAGCACGAGATGCGGTGGGGGGACGCAATTCACCGCTGCACCCGAATGTGAGGACAACACACGGGAGGATGCCGAGTCGTCTCAATACACTCATCCATAACAAGTACCCTTGGGCAGTTGTGGAGGTCACAACCGTCCAGGCGAGTTTGGTTGCGTGGCCGCAACATCATCAGTCATGGGCGATCGAAGGGCGTAGATCGTCCCCTCCATATCCATCGCGTAAATCCTGTCTTCGTGGACATCCACAAGCCCGCAACCAAACAGATCATCGTCGCGATAGACGTTGTGCAGCCGGCGTCCCGTAGCAGGGTCGACGATTCCCAGCCCATCCAGCCGAGACTCGAATATCAGTCCCGAGTCCTGGTGAAAACGAATTCCTACGACGAACTCGGCCGCCGGGACGTGGAAGAGGTCTGATGTCCCTTTGAACGCCGCCAGCTCCGCACGCGGTCTCTCCGCGTCCCGCCGCGTCCGATCGAGGAGGACGCTGACCACTGAATCCCGGCAGAGCGTGACTGCGCCCACGTCGAGCGAGGGCCAGTGCTTGCGAAACGCGATCTGCCCGGTGGCGGCATCCAGCGCGTAGATCGAATTCGGGGTTGGCGCAAAGACCTCGCCGCCCTGCGCCAGGATTTCGGTGATGCACGGCCCGTCGATCGACTGCTGCCAGAGCATGTGCCCCGTCGAGATATCGTATGCCGCGATGACGCCGGCATTGCAGGCGACCACGACGATTTCGTCTTGGATCGCGGCGGTCGCGTTGACTTGATTGTTGCGCTCTGTCGAGAGTTTGTTGGCCCAGAGCAAACGGCCCGATGCGGCATCGAGACAATGAAACATGCCGGCACGGTCACCGATGAAGACTCGATCGTCGTGATATGTCGGGCAGGAGTAGATCGTCTCCCGACTGTTCGGGAGTGGCGAAAACGACCAGAGTGGAGTGCCGCGCGCACTGTCGAGGCAATACAACGTCCTGCTGGACTTGGCGAAGATTCGTCCGTCGGCGGAAACCACTTGTGCCCCGGCGAATGTGTCCAACGGGGAGAACCACTGCAGCTCGCCGGTCGCTTTGTGCACCGAGTAGATCGCGCCGGGAGAAAACACGGACGCGACGACGGAATCACCGATGACCAGCGGATTGGGATGCTGCGTGTGCGGCGGAAGGACAGCCGTGCGCGTATTCGGAACACGGTAGGTCCACAGTCGCAGCGCATCCACGAGATGCCCGTGGAGCGCCTCCGTCGGCTCGATGCGGTCCACGTGCCTAACTGGCGTGCAGGGTCATCAGAGTGGAACTACCTGTTACCACGCGCCGAGCTGGAGCTACCGCCCGACCATGATGAGGATCCCCGCGACGAGAGCGAGGATGGCCTGTATAGTCCCGAGTCCTCTGAAGCTCAGTCCCACCAGCCCCTCAAGACCCTGTATCGTGAGCCAGATGCCCAGTAGGAGCATGCCGAGATTCTTCGTGAGTCTCATGTTTTCGCTCCCTGTCGAACAATCGTGGATGGAAGGCGCTGGCGGTCTATCGCCTCGCTAGTACCCACCGGGCCGCCGCCCGTTGCATCAACGCCTGCCCATGCCAGGCGCACAGCACCGCGACATCACCGGGTACCTGCGCAGCGAGTCGCGGGTGGGCGAAGAGGACTACGAGCGCCGCGCCGGGAACAAGCCGCTCGAGCCGTGCGACCGATTGCGAGCCGAGGTCCCCGCGGCCCTTCCAAGATCTCGGCTCGGCGTAGACGAGCACAATGCGCTCTCGGCTATCGGCTGTCGAGTATCGCGTGGTGCGCACGCCGAGATCCTGCAGCGTCTTCTGAAATACGTCACGGGGAGGGATCGCGTAGGGACCACCCACGTCATCATCAACGGTGGGGACCGCAATCGATGTACCGAGGTGCGGTTTCTCGCCGCGCACCAGATGCAGCGCGCGATCCGCCAACCCGTCCGCGAACTTCTGATGCTCGGCGAGCATGGCGTCATCGAGGATGCCGCCTTCGCCGTGACCCCATTTCGAGAGCGCGTCCTGATACCGCGCGAGCGCCGCTTCGGCACGATCTGCCGGCACCCGCTCCAACGACCTCACGACACCAGCCCAATCGGTCGGGTACAGCAGCATGTCGCACCCGGCGGCGATCGCCGCCGCCGCCGCCTCGCCCTCCGGCGCCGCCGCAGTCGCGCCGCCCATGATGAACGCGTCCGTGACCGTGAGCCCGCTAAACCTTAGCGTGTCGCGCAAATACCCGAGTATGATCGGCGAAAACGTCGCAGCGGATCCGCTCGCGTCCCAGCGCGGATAGGCGACGAATGCCGGCATGACGCTCCCGACTCCGGCATCCACCGCCGCTTTGAACGGCGCGACATCGGTGCGCTGCACGTCGTCGCCTGACGCCTCGACAATGGGAAGACCCTCGTGCGAGTCCGTCGTGGTCCGCCCATGTCCGGGGTAATGCTTGGCGCACGCGAGCGCGCCATGCTCCTGGCAACCGCGAATCCAGGCGGCCGCATCTGCCGCCACGCGCTCCGGATCAACGCCGAACGAGCGCGTCTGCACGATCGGATTCTTGGGCTCTATGTCGAGATCGCAGACCGGTGCGAATATCCAGTTGAGCCCGACCGCACGCGCCTCGGTTCCAGTGATCTGCCCGCAGGCGTACGTCGCATCGAGATCGTTGAGATAGCCGAGCGCGGCGGGCGGCGGGAGCTCGGTGAGACCCTTCACCTGCTGCCCCGGCCCGCGCTCGAAGTCCGAGCCGATCAGGAGTGGACGGCCCGCAAGCTCGCGCAACGCGCTCGTGAGCGCGGTCACGGCGGCGCGCGTGCCGCCAAAGAGAATGAATCCGCCCACTCCTGCAGCGAGCGCCTGCTCAATCTTGGCTCGTTCGGACCTGAACGATCCTCGCCGCCAGCGCAGCGCCGGACAGACGAGGCGCGCACGGGTGAGAATCATGCGGGGGGAGTCTGTCTAGCAGCACGATTGCGGAGCAGGATCAGCGCCAGGAGCAAGCTCATGGCAATGAGCCCACCACCGAGATCGGGCAGGAGATCCGCGAGCCGGCAGTCGCCGGTGCGAGTTACTCCCTCTTCGAGCTCCACGAGGAGCCCAAGCAGCAGCGTCGCGATGAGCGACCAGGAAAAGGTCCTGCGGTCCAGACGATCGAATTGCCACGCGGTGAACAGAAAGAACACGCCGAAGAACACGAAATGCGGAACCTTTGTGAGGGAAAGGCGCAGGTTGTCCCAGGAGACCCCCAGGTCACAGTCGGGCACGTAGAGGCGAAAATGGGCCTGGGTGGGAATCCGGAAGACTCCCACGATCATGAACAAAGTGTACCCCCAGCGTCGAAAGCGCGAAAACCTGGTGTAGGTGGGGATCATGCGGGAGTGATGTGTCCCAGCACGCGCGGCCCGCGCGCGCCCGTCGCCGCCGGCAGATTGCCCGGCTTCCCGGACACGGTCTGCATGCCGAGAAACGCGAACGCGACCGCCTCTTTCGCCTCGCCGTTGAAGAAGACTTGATCGAACAGCACCACGGAGCGCGGCTGGATCTTGGCCGCGAGCCGCTCGAGCAGCGCGGGATTCTTTGCGCCGCCCCCCGAGATCACGACCTCGGCGCTGTCATTCTTCCCCCAGCGGGCGATCGCGCGTCCGATCGATTCCGCCGTGAGCGCCGTAGCCGTAGCGATCGCGTCGTTGTCGGAGCCGCCGGCTTTCTTCACGCGCGCCAGCAGCTTGTCGGCGTATTCGATCCCGAACCGCTCGCGCCCCGTGCTCTTGGGTGGCGGCTGATCGAAATAGGGATCGGCCAGCAGCTCTTCCAGGAGCTTCGCCGCCGGCCGGCCGCGGCGCGCGCGCTCGCCATCGCGATCGTACGGCGCGTCGGGATCAACACGCCGCGTGATCGCATCGATGACGGCGACCCCCGGGCCCGTGTCGAACGCAAACGCGCCCTCCGCGACGCCACGCCGCGGCACCCAGGTGACATTCGCCATCCCGCCGATGTTGAGCAGCCAGCGCCCGTGCTGCTTGTGGCCGAAGAGCATCACATCGGCGAGCGGCACAAGGGGCGCGCCTTGCCCTCCCGCTGCCACGTCGCGCGCGCGAAAGTCGCTCACCACGCGCACCCCGACCCGCTCGGCCAACACGGCGGGGTCGCCGAGCTGGAACGTCGCCCGACCGGGCTCATGCCAGATCGTTTGGCCGTGGGATGCGATAAAGGACAGGTCCTTCGGCGACACGCGCGCCTGCGCCAGCAAGCCGAGGACGGCAGCGGCAAACCGCTCTCCGAGCGCGACGTGCAAAAACGCCACGTCTCTCGGCGTGCCGCGCGCCATCGCGTCGATGATGGCGCCACGCTCGGCCGCGCTGAAGGGCTCCTGCCGGAACGCGACGAGCTCCGCGCCTCCTTCCGCACCATCTTGGAGCCGTACAAGGGCGGTCGATATCCCGTCGAGCGATGTCCCCGACATCACCCCGACGGCGAGCGTGTCGCTCATCGCGTCACGGCGGGCGGATCGCCGACGACGGGACGGACGAAGCCGCCGGCCGCCTCGAGCAGGCGGCGCGCTTCGGCGGAGTCCACCTTGCGGCGCGCCATCACGATCGCGAGCTTGACGCTGCCGCCCGCGCCCCTGATCGCCTCGCGCGCTTCCTCGCGACTCACGCCACAACACTCCATCACGATCCGCTCGCCGCGGTCGTGCAGCTTGGCGCTCAATGCCATGAGGTCGACCATGAGGTTCCCGTAGACCTTTCCGAGCCGGATCATCGCACCGGTCGTCAGCGTGTTGAGGACGAGCTTGGTCGCGGTGCCGGCCTTGAGGCGTGTGGATCCCGTCAGCACCTCTGGTCCCGTGATCGGATTGATGATGACGTCGCAGGTCTCAGCGAGCACCTGCGGTGGCTTCGAGCAGGTGACGAGCACGGTCCTCGCGCCGAGTGTTTGCGCGCGGGACAAAGCCATACGCACGTACGGTGTGGTGCCGCTGGCGGCGATCCCGACGACGACGTCGCGATTCGTGACGCCCGCGGTATCCACCGCCGCGCCACCGGCATTGACGTCGTCCTCCGCCCCTTCGGCGCTCTTCACGAGCGCCGGGTAGCCGCCGGCGATTACGCCGACCACCATGGTGGGCGGCACACCAAACGTCGGCGGGCATTCGGTCGCGTCGAGGACGCCGAGGCGGCCGGAAGTCCCCGCGCCGACGTAGACCAGCCGGCCGCCGGCCCGGAACGCCGCGACGATCAGCTCGATGGCGGCCGCGACGCGCTCGCGTTCGCCGTGCACGACCCCCGCGACCGTCGCGTCCTCGGTATTCATCAGATCCACGATCTCAAGACTCGAGGCCACATCGATGCGCTCGGTACGCGGGTTGCGCTGCTCGGTGGCGCGCGGGTCCCGAAAATCGAGGTTTGTCATGGAGGAGAATTAGACGATAAGATTACGAATGCGAAAGATCCTCGTGGTCTGTCTCGCGACCACCGCCGTTGCCTGCGGCGGCACGCGACCCGGGGCGACTCCCGCGCCGGCCCGCGCGGCCCGCCGGGCACCCGTCATCCGGGGCGCGCCCCTCATTCCTCCGACATGGTCGTTGCGCGCGCGCGGGGTCACCGCGCCGCACGCGATGGTGGTCTCCGCGCATCCGCTCGCCAGCCAGGTCGGAGTCGACATCTTGAAACAAGGCGGCAACGCCATTGACGCCGCTATCGCCGTGGCTTTCGCGCTCGAGGTCGTGCTGCCGGACGCAGGCAACATCGGCGGCGGCGGCTTCATCGTACAGCGCACGGCCGGCGGAGAAGTAACGGCGCTCGACTACCGCGAGGCCGCACCCTCGCGCGCCGGACGCGACATGTATCTGGATTCCGCCGGCAACGTCACGGACAACAGCCGCTACGGTCACCTGGCGGTGGGCGTGCCCGGCAGCGTCGCCGGGCTCCACGCGGCGTGGACGCGGTACGGCTCGCTCCCCTGGGCCGACCTGATCGCGCCGGCGATTCGTCTGGCGCAGGGTCACATCATCGACACGGCACGGAGCCGAGACATTGCGGCCGATCAGGAGCTCCTCGCGCACTTTCCGGCGACCCGCGCGCAATTCCTCGTGCACGACAGCGCCCCGCCGCCAGGAACGCTCTGGAAGCAGCCGGACCTGGCCCGAACGCTCCAACTCATCAGCGACTCAGGCCCTGATGTGTTCTACCGGGGCCAGATCGCCGATCTGATCGTTGCAGAGATGCAGCGCGGTGGCGGGCTGATCACCAAGGAAGACCTGAGCAGCTACCAACCCAAATGGCGCACACCCGTCCAGCTGACCTATCGCGGATACACGATCTATTCTATGCCGCCGCCGTCCTCGGGCGGCGTGACGATGGGCGAGATGCTGAATATGCTCGAGGGCTACGACACGATTCCCGCGTTCGGAACGGCGGGGTACGTGCATCTGCTGACGGAGGTGATGCGCCGAGCGTTCATCGATCGCAACCGCTGGCTGGGCGATCCCGATTTCGTCGACATGCCGCTCGACCGGTTGCTCTCCAAGTCGTACGCCGCTACGCTGCGCGCCCAGATCGATCCGCGGCGCGCCACGCCCACCCCGCCCCAGGCGACGAGCGGCGAAGCGATGCGCACGACCCACTACTCCGTCGTGGACGAGAAGGGGAACGCGGTTTCCGTCACCACGACCCTGAACGGCGGCTTCGGCAGCGGCGTCACGGTCACGGGTGCGGGGTTTCTGTTGAATAACGAGATGGATGATTTCACCTCCGCGCCCGGCAAGCCGAACATGTACGGCCTCATCCAGGGCGACGCGAACGCGATTCAGCCGCGGAAGCGCATGCTCTCGGCGATGACCCCATCCATCGTCACCGATTCCACGGGCCAGGTCCAGCTGATCGTGGGATCACCCGGTGGGCCGACGATCATCACGACGGTGGCGCAGGTCATCCTGAACGTGCTGGATCAGCACATGAGCCTCGCGGACGCGGTGGCGGCGCCACGGATCCATCATCAGGCCCTCCCCGATCAGACGTTCTACGAGCGCGCGGGGTTGACCGACTCGACGGTTCGCGCGCTGGAGGCGATGGGCCATAAGATGGAGATGCGACGTGGCCACAGCGGCGTGGTCGCGGCCATTCATAAAACCGTAGGCGGTTGGGTCGGCGTTTCGGACCCACGAACCGCCGGTGGCGCAATCGGCTACTGATAACGACCGAGAAGCTCAATCCTTGAAACGACCCCGGGAGAACAGCATGCGCCTCAGAACCCAATCGTCACCAGCCGATGCCGTCGTCGTGGGCTCGGGAGCCGGTGGTGGAATGGCAGCCTACGTCCTGACGCGTGCCGGTCTCAACGTCACGGTACTCGAGGCCGGCGCTCCATGGGACAACACGACCGACTCTGCCATGCTCGTTTGGCCGTACGACTCCGCGCGCCGCGGCGCGTCCACCAAGGCGAGGCCATTCGGCGAGTTCGACGGGTGCATCGGCGGCTGGGAGATCCCGGGCGAGCCGTACACCGTCGCCCAGGGCAACAAGTTCCGCTGGTGGCGGGCCCGGATGGTCGGGGGGCGCACGAATCACTGGGGTCGCATTTCGCTGCGCTTCGGCCCCCGCGACTTCAAGGCGAAGACGTTCGACGGCCTCGGCGACGATTGGCCGATTAGCTACGACGACGTGAAGCCGTACTACGAAAAGCTCGAGCGGCTCGTGGGTGTGTTCGGGAGCGCCGAGAACATTCCCAACGCCCCGGACAGCATCTTCCTGCCGGCGCCCAGGCCGCGCTGCTATGAGCTGCTGGTGCAACAGGCAGCCCGGCGCCTCAACGTCACCTGTGTGCCGGCACGGCTGTCGATTCTCACGCAGCCGCTCAACGGCCGCCCGGCGTGTCACTACTGCGGCCAGTGTAACCGCGGCTGTAAGACGAACTCGAACTTCTCATCGACGAACGTCTTGATCGCTCCGGCGCTGCGGACCGGGAAGCTCACGCTGAAAACGAATGCGATGGCGCGGGAGGTGACGCTCGATCGCACGGGGAAGGCCAGCGGCGTCACGTACATCGATACGACCGACGGCAGCGAGCGCCATATCGACGCCCACGTCGTCGTGCTGGCCGCCAGCGCCTGCGAAACCTCCCGCCTGCTGCTCAACTCGAAATCGCCGTCATTCCCGAACGGACTGGCGAACGGCAGCGGCACGGTGGGCAAGTATCTCACCGACACGACCGGCACCGACGTCGGGGGATTCGTTCCGAAGATGATGGACCACGTCCCCCACAATCACGATGGCGTCGGCGGCATGCATGTCTACATGCCGTGGTGGCTCGACAACAAGAAGCTCGACTTCCCGCGTGGCTACCACATCGAGGTGTGGGGCGGCGCCGACATGCCTGACTACGGCATCCTCGGCGGGATCCAGAATTACGCGCCCGGCGGCGGCTACGGGAAGCAGCTCAAGCAGGACTATCGCCGCTATTACGGCGCTTACGTCGGCTTCTCCGGTCGCGGCGAGATGATCCCGAACGAAGGCAGCTACTGCGAGATCGACCCCAACGTCGTGGACAAATGGGGTATCCCGGTGCCGCGCTTCCACTGGAAGTTCACGGACCACGAGTATCTCCAGGTGAAGCACATGCAGGAAACGTTCCGCGCCCTGATCAAGGAAATGGGCGGCACGCCGTGGGGCGACATGCCAACGAAAGAGGATGGCTATGGTATCGCGGCGGGAGGCGTGATCATCCACGAGCTGGGGGGGGCGCGGATGGGCGCGGATCCCAAGAGTTCGGTCGTGAACAGCAACTGCCAGACGCACGAGGTCAAGAATCTCTTCGTGGCCGATGGGGCGCCCTTCACGTCGCAAGCCGACAAAAATCCCACCTGGACGATCATGGCACTGTCGTGGCGCACGTCCGAGTACATCGCAGATCAAATGAAAAAGAGGGCTCTATGAAACGGCGCGAAGCGTTGGGCGCGATGGCGCTGGCCTCGTTGGCAACGGCTTTTCGCTGGACGCCGGCGGAAGCCGAACACGCGGCCAAGCTCGCTCGCGAGGCGTTGAAAACACCGTTCACCCCTGCGTTCTTTACGCCGCACGAGTGGGACACGGTGCGCGTCCTCGCCGATCTGGTCATTCCGAAAGACGAGCGCTCCGGCAGCGCCACCGACGCCGGCGTGCCCGAGTTCATGGACTTCATGCTGAATGACCGGCCCGACGGCCAGACGCCGATGCGAGGCGGGCTCGCCTGGCTCGACAACGAGTGCTACGAGCGCTTCGGGAAAACGTTCGTCGCGGCGACGCCGACCGAGCAAACCACGGTGCTCGACGACATCGCCTGGCCCAAGAAAGCGAAGCCGGAGCTGAGCCAGGGGGTCGCCTTCTTCAACATGTTCCGCGACATGACGGCGTCGGGATTCTGGTCCAGCAAGATCGGCGTGACCGATCTCGACTATCGTGGCAACACGTTCGTGCGAGAGTGGGCCGGCTGCCCGCCGGAAGCGCTGCAGAAACTTGGCGTCCAATACGAGGACTGATGGCAAAACGACTTGGCATCGGGATCGTGGGGAGCGGCTTCAACGCCAAATTCCACCTGCTCGGATTCGTGGGCGTCCGGGACGCCGACGTCCTCGGCGTCTGGAGCCCCAACCAGAAGAACGCCGCTACCACGGCTACGATCGCGAAGAAGCTCGGCGTCGGCGACGCCAAGCCGTATCCCTCTATCGCGGCGATGGTCGAGGACCCGGCCATCGACGCGATCTGGCTCTGCGGCCCCAATCACGCCCGTATCGAAAACGTGGAAGAGATGGTCAGCGCGATCGAGCGCGGGAAAGGCAAGCTGCTCGGGGTCGCGTGCGAAAAGCCGCTGGCACGCAACGTCGCGGAAGCTAAACGCGTCGTGGAGCTCGTCAAGAAAGTCGGCCTGCCGACCGGATACCTCGAGAACCAGGTCTTCGCACCGCAGGTCGAGGTGGGACGCACCTTGCTCTGGGCGCGCGGCGCCAAGCTGACCGGCCGGCCCTATCTCGCGCGCGCGGCGGAAGAGCACAGCGGCCCGCATGCCCCCTGGTTTTGGCGGGGCGCCCAACAAGGGGGCGGCGTGCTGAACGACATGATGTGTCACTCGTCGCTGCTGGTCCAACACCTGCTCACCGACCCGACGAAACCTCGGACCTCCGTCCAGCCGGCGAAAATCACGGCCCACATCGCGAGTCTCAAGTGGTCCCGCCCCCACTACAGCAAGAAGCTCAGCGAGGCGATGGGGCAGGACGTGGATTACGCGAAGACGCCGTCCGAGGATTTTGCGAGCGTGGTGATCGATTTCGCCACCGACGACGGCCATCGCGTGCTGGGTGAAGCGACGACGTCCTGGAGCTTCGTCGGCGCCGGCCTGCGGCTCTCAGCCGAATTGCTGGGCCCCGAATACTCCTTGACGTGGAACTCGCTCGACTCGGGACTCAAGCTGTTCTTCAGCCGCGAGGTGCAAGGCAAGGCGGGCGAAGACCTGGTCGAGAAGCAGAACGCCGAAGTCGGGCAGATGCCTGTCGTGGCGAACGAAGCGGCGGCATATGGATACGAGGCCGAGGACCGTCACTTCGTCCAGGCTTTTCTCAATAAGCAACAGCCCGAACTCACGTTCGACGACGGCTTGCAAGTCGTGAAAGTCCTGATGACCGCATACATGAGCGCCGAGCAGGGCCGGACGCTCGACTTCCCCGGCCCGGGGGTCGATGCGTTCGTGCCCGCAGTGGCGAAGGGGACATGGAAACCATGATCGGCACGCTAGCTTTGTTGTTCATGGCGCAGGCACAGCAATGGCCTCAGCACTCGATGGACCGCCCGCGTCCGCCGGTCGTCGATCCCGGCCCCGAGCGGCCGCCCGTTCCCGCGCCGAAGGATGCGATCGTCTTGTTCGACGGGTCGAACCTGTCGCAGTGGCGCGCCGAGGACAGCTCGGCGGCCAAGTGGATCGTCAAGGACGGCTACGTCGAAGTGAAGCCGGGAACCGGGATGCTGGTATCCGCGCGTTCGTTCGGGGATGTGCAGCTCCACATCGAATGGGCAACGCCGGCTGTCGTGAAGGGCGAGGGCCAGGAGCGCGGGAACAGCGGGGTCTTTTTGATGGGGATGTACGAGCTCCAGGTCCTCGACTCCTACCAGAACGACACGTATCCCGATGGCCAAGCCGGCGCCATCTACGGCGAGAATCCCCCGCTCGTCAACGCCACGCGACCGCCCGGCCACTGGCAAGCGTACGACATCGTCTTCCACCGGCCGCACTTCAAGGCCGACGGCTCGCTCGAGAGCCCGGCGCGCATGACCGTGTTTCTCAACGGGGTGTTGATTCAGGACAACTTCGAGCTGGTGGGACCGACGGCCAATCGTGCACGCCCGCCCTACCGCGCGCATGCCGACAAACTACCGCTCAAGCTACAAGATCACGCCAATCCGCTGCGCTACAGAAACATTTGGATTAGGGAGCTACCCGGGGCTCCGTAGGAGAGCCGCGGGAGCTCTCCTGCGTTTGCGGCCGGAAGAACAGGGCGAACAGTACCAAGACTACGGCGGCAAAGCCTGCCGGCAGCGGCCAGAACTTCGCGAATTGATCCAGCGTCAGATCCGTCGCCGTGCCGAGGAATCCGTTGTAGACCCTGCCCGCAATCACGCCGCCGATCAGCATCCCCACGCCGTAGGTGACCAGCACCAGAAAGCCCTGCGCCTGGCCACGCACCGCTGGTGACGACTTCTTGTCCACGTAGATCTGGCCGGTCACAAAGAAGAAGTCGTAGCAGACGCCGTGGAGCAGGATGCCGGTCACGATAAGCCAGAACACCGCGCTGGGAGCGGCCAGCGCAAAGAGCGCGTAGCGCAGTACCCACGCTCCCATACCGACAAGCAACATCTTTTTCACGCCGAGCCTGGCAAACATCAGAGGCATCAGGAACATGAACGCGGTCTCAGACATCTGACCGAGGGTCATCAGCGACGACGGGTTCTTGAATACTGCGGTGACGAAGTTGTGCGTACCAAAGTCGTATACGCCGACTTTGGCGAAGAGCGGAGCGTATGCGTAGTACGCCGCCAGCGGAATGCAGATCAACAGTGAGCTGACAACGAACACGTAGAATGGCGTACTGCCGAGCTCCCGTAATGCGTCGATACCGACAATGCTGCGAACCGAGATGGGACGCCCAGCGGCCGGCGGCGGGGTGTGAGGGAGGCTGAAACTGAAGACCCCCAGAACCAAACTGGCGATCGCTGTCGTGTACAACGGCAGCGACGTCTTGTCCGGCATGACTCCATTTGTGAATTGGCTCAAAACCCAGCCAATGAACAGTCCGGCCACGATCCACCCGATCGTGCCGAAAACCCGAATGACCGGGAAATCCCGCTCCTGGTTTTGGATGTTGTGGAAGGCCAGCGAGTTTGCCAGCCCAAGCGTCGGCATGTAGCAGAGGTTGTAGAGCAGTAGCACAAAAATAAAAAGCCCGCCGGAGGTTCGCGGGGCGAGCAGCATGAAGACGCCGCCCAGCACGTGCAGCACGCCCAGCACCTTCTCCGTCGAGAAGAACCGATCAGCGATAAGGCCGAGGAAGAACGGCGCGACAATGGCCGCGACTGGGTTGACCGTGTACGGCAGGTACGCCAGTGCGGCCATTCCGTGCGCCGACATGTAATTGCCGACCGTTGTGTACCATGCCCCCCAGATGAAAAACTGGAGGAACATCAGCGTGGACAGCTTGAAGCGGATCACCCCGTCAGGATGCCGCGACCGCGAGTTCCTTCGTCAGCCGGATGATGATATGCGCCCCCGCTGGCAAGACGATGTCCGAGTCCTTGGTCTCATGCGCGACAGCGGCGCCCGCGGCACCGCCCACGATGCCGCCGATGATCGTGCCCTTCTTGTTGCCGCCCAGCACGCGACCGAGGATCGCGCCCGCAGCCGCGCCCGCTCCCACCTTGGCCGCATCACCAGATGTCACGCCGCGGCCCTTGTGGATCGTCTCGAGCGAGTCCACGGACGCCTCGATGGGATACGACTTGCCGCGTACAGTGATGCTCGAAACATTCAGCGTCAAGGTCCCGGGCGTGCTGGGATTGGGCGCCGGTTTCACGTCCGCGACTTTGCCGTTGACGGCCGAGCCCGCCGGAATCACGACGCGGCCGGCCGCGTTGCGGACATCGTCGACGACGCGCGCGGTGAATGCATCACCGACTTTCGCGGTGCGCGAGGAAATCGTATCGGTGGCGGCGATGTCCACCTTCGTGCCCACACCCAGGCGCGCCATCGGGGGCGGAGCGGGCGGCCGCACGGGCGGCGGAGCCGGGGGATTGGTGCGGTTCGTCGGATTACGCGTCGCCGGCGGCGGTGTCGTCCGCTGGTCTGCGACGTCGCGCATCTGCGCCGTCGATTCGGCGGGTGCCAGCGTGAGGTTGCGGGCGGTCGAATCGCTGGCCTGGCTTTGCTCCTGTCCCTTCTGACAGGCAGTCAAGCCCACTGCGATCGCGGTCGCGAAAATCGCAAGACGAGTCATAAGGTCCTCTCGGTAACAGCGGTGGTAGACTACAACCGATCTCGCAGAAACTGCGGCGTCAGCCCCTGTAAGTACCCGGCAAGCAGCGTAAAGCTATCGGTGACCAGCAAGAGGCCCAGCACGATCAGCATCCCGCCGGCGATGCGGTCCACCCATACAATGTAGGGGCGGAACCGTTGAAACCAGACCAGGAATCGATCGAGCGCCAGCGCGGTCAACAAGAAGGGGATCGCGAGCCCGAGCGCGTAGACCGCCAGCAACCCGATCCCCTGACCCAAGCCCGCACGGGTGGCCGCGAGCGTAAGAATGCCGCCGAGAATCGGCCCGATGCAGGGCGTCCACGCGGCACCGAACGTGAATCCGACGACGCCGGAGCCGACAAACCCTAGCGGTTTGCGGGCCAGCTGGACTCGCCATTCGCGCATCAGGAACGCGGGCCGCAGGAGCCCGAGCAAGTAGATCCCGAACAAAATCAGCAGCACACCACCGATCCGTCCCAGCCACACCTGATAGTCGCGCAGCAGCTGCCCCACCGCCGACGCCGCCGCGCCGAGCAGCACGAAGACGAGCGAAAATCCGGCGACGAACCACAACCCATGGAGCAGCGCCGTGCCGCGCCGCCGCTCCGCTTCCTCGACCGACATCCCCGTGAGAAACCCGACGTAGCTCGGAACGAGCGGCAGTACGCACGGCGACAGAAAGCTCAGCAGACCGGCCGCAAACGCAACGAGCGCACTCACATCAGCCGCAGAACGCGACCGCGGAGACGACCGTCGTCCAGCGCCCGTCGGCTCCACATTCGGCGGTGGAGGTGACGTTCATGGTGCGCACGATTTCGCCCGAGAGCAGCCACTGCTCGCGGCGCTCGTCCCATGCCTGATCGGCTTCGAACGGCACGCCGAGCACGGTGGCCAGCATCGAGGCGGCTAGGTCTTCGGCATACTCGCCGGAGACAGTTTCGCTTTGGCCGTAGCTGTGATGCTCGGAGATGTAGCCATGGTGGGAAGGATCGGCAGGCATCGCGACGCCAATCGACGCGGCAACGAGCCGGCTCGGCTCGTTGGTCGATGACTCCGCGATGACCGCGAAGACGATCTGACCAGGTTTCAGCATGCTCATGCCCTCTTCGCGGTCGACCAGCTCGCAGTGAGGGGGAAAAATCGAGCTCACCCGCACGAGATTGAAGTTGGCAAGATGGGCATCGCGCAGCGCCATCTCGAAACTGGTGAGCTTTTCCCTGTGCCGGCCGACGCCCTTCGTGAGAAAGGCTTTGGTCGGGATGAACATTCTGGCGTCAATCAACCTCGAACTACCTCCCTTCGTACCAGACCGCGGGACCCAGCTCGACGGGCGGCTCCGTATCGCCGCCCCGGTCGACCGTCGCCTGCATGACCTGCGCCAACACCGCAGCGGGACTCAGCCCAACCTCCACGACTTCGATCTTCGTCTGCCCGCGGTCCTTGCCGCGCACGATGAGCATGTATTTCGCCGTGTAGACGCGCAACCGTACGTCCGGAGCCACACTCTTGCGCGTCACGACCGCTGTGCCCCACTCGCGCCCCTGCCGCTTGATCGGACGAAAGATGTAAATCGTCTCGATCTCGGCGGGCGGCACCTGTGCCTCGACCGCAGCCGCGAGCTTCGCCCAGCCGGGACCCCGCCCCGGCGGCGATGAGGGGGGCGGGGGAGGCGCTAGCGGGAAGACTGGGCCGGTGTCCGGACTGGGGTCGCTTGCTGCCATCGCTCCACATAGAAGCGCAGGACATGCATGAAATCCTGCGCGTTGGTGACGACGCCGTAGGCCTGGTGCGTGCCGCGATCGCGCAGCTTCGTGACCACGAACTCGGTCTGATCCACACAGATCGTCGTCAGGGGCCGAATGTCTTCGATCGCACCGGAGTCCACAAATGCGGGCAGCATGTTCCCCACCGCGATCGCGTGGAGCGCCGTCGCCACAAAGATCGCGAACGTCGCGGTCGCGGTATGGGCCCGCATGGCGTCCTGGGCCGCAAGCGTGTCGGGGAGCACGTCCGGCAACGGACCGTCGTCGCGAATCGATCCGGCGAGCACGAACGGGATGCGGTGCGTGACCAGGGCGTGCATGATGCCGCTCTTCACGATGCCCTGGCCCACGGCCTGTGCGATCGAGCCGGCGCGCCGAATCGCGTTGATCGCGCGCATGTGCAGGCCGTGCCCGCCTTCGACGCTTTCACCGGAGCTTGACATCCCGAGCGTCGTGCCGAAAATGGCGGCCTCGAGATCGTGCACGGCGACGGCGTTGCCGCCAAGCAGCGTGTTACAGTAGCCGTTGTCGATGAACCAGATCATGTCCTCCCGCGCGCGCGCATGCACAAGCGCGGGTCCGATGACCCAGAGAATCTTGCCGCCGCGCTGCTTCTCTTCGCCCAAGAGCTGCGCCAGCACGTCGTAATCCACCGGCCGCTCGCGCGACACCTCCGCCGCCATGAAGCGGAATTCGTTGGGGCTGTGTGTGCCGCCCAAGAATCCTTCGACGTGAACGAAGATGCCTTCGGTGCCGTCTTCCGCCGCACCCACAGCGACCTTGTCGCCCTGCCGCACCCGGCGGGGCTCGGTGACGACGAGATCGTCTACACCGGCCTGCACGATCACGCAATCCATGCGCGGCAGGCGTGGCCGCCGCCAACCGCTCGGCAGCTTCACATAGGTTGGGAGGTTCGTAGTCGAAAAAAAACCGTCGGGAAGGACCCCGTCGGCGGGTGCTGACGTGAACCGCGCGTCGGGCGCGCCTGACAGCGGAGGCGCGGCAAAGTTCGGTGGTCGATACTGAAAGCGCGGACGACTCACAGGCCGGTCAAAATACCCGATGTGAATTGGCTTTCACAAGAGTGACTGCGGATCACGATCCACGGTTACCGCGCGATGCGCCTTCGCGCGCCACGCGCGCACCACACGCCCCAGCACGCGCGGCTCGGGGGACTTCACCAGCACGTGCCAGCGCCACTTCCCCTTCAACCGCATGATCGGGCATGGCGCCGGACCCAAGACCGTGAGCATTCCCTCCAGCCGCTCCGTCGCCGCGCGCCGCAGCCAGGTTGCGACCTTCTCGGCCAGCTCCGCCGTCCGCGCGTGATCGTCTGTCGCGATCACGAAACGCACCAGACCGGTCCGCGGCGGATACGGTGGATGCGGTGGCGAACGCAGCGGGAGCTCGGCTGCCGCAAATTGCGCGACCGAGTGCGCCGCCGCGGCCCGGATGGCGTGGTGATCGGGCGCTCGCGTCTGGACGAAGACCCGCCCGCCGCGGGGGCCCCGGCCTGCTCGTCCCGCGACCTGCGCGACAAGCTGAAACGTCCGCTCGCCGGCGCGAAAATCGGGGAAATGCAGGCCGGTGTCGGCGTCCACAACACCGACGACCGTGACGTTGGGAAAGTCGAGTCCTTTGGCGATCATCTGTGTGCCGAGCAGGATGTTCACGTCGCCGCTGCCCACACGCTCGAGGATGTGATGGTGCGCCCACTTGCTCGAGGTCGTGTCGAGGTCCATGCGCGCGATGCGCGCGCGGGGGTACCGCAGTCCGACGAAGTGCTCGAGCTGCTGCGTGCCGAGGCCACGCAGGCGCTGCGTGGTGTGCCCACAGACGGCGCAGGTCTCCGGTATTCGCGCTTCGTGACCACAGTAATGACACCGCATCGCGGGTGGCGTCTGATGCACCGTGAGCGCAATCGCGCACTGGGGGCATCCCGGCACGTTGCCGCACGCCGGACACTGCACGAAGGTCGCGAAGCCGCGGCGATTGAGCAGCAGAAATACCTGCTCGCCGCGCTCGAGCGCACCGGAGATCGCCTGGTCCAATGTTTCGCTCCACGGGATCGCTCCCGCTTCCGCGGAGGGAACGCGGGGCGCGCTGCGCAGATCGACAATCTCTACGGGCGGCAACGGCCGTGCGCCCACACGATCGGGTAGCGCAAATGTCACGACGTGTCCTTGCGCAGCCTGATCGAGCGTCTCGAGCGACGGGGTCGCGCTGCCCAGGATGAGCCGGGCACGCTCCAGCTCCGCGCGCCTGGTCGCAGCATCACGCGCGTGATACCGCGGCGTCGAGCCTTGCTTGTAGCTCGGCTCGTGCTCTTCGTCGACCACGATGGCGCCCAGCCGTTGCACGGGCGCGAAGATAGCCGAGCGTGGCCCGACCGCGACGAGCCGCTCGCCGCGGCGCAGCGCGCGCCAGGCATCGGCACGCTCGCCATCAGATAATCCCGAATGCAGCACGGCCACCTGGTCGCCGAAGACGCCGCGCAGGCGGGCCACGGTCTGCGGCGTCAGCGCGATTTCAGGGACGAGGAGGATGGCGCCGTGTCCCGCGGCGACCAGGCTGCGCAGCACCTCCAGGTAGACCAGTGTCTTCCCCGATCCCGTGACGCCATGCAGCAAGACCGGCTTGTCGAACGGCGTGTCCAGAATTCCCCGCACGGCGGACCGCTGGGCTTCGGTAAGGGATTGTGGCGGAGGCGACGAGAGATCGGCAAACGGGTCGCGCATTTCCGGCACGCGCTCGATGCGGGCGAGCCCCTGCGCCACCAGACCGTCCAGGACGCTCGATGAAATCTTGAGCTGTCGCACGAGATGTGAGACGGGCGCTGAGCCGCCCAGCGCTTCCACGGTCTCATAGACGGTGCGCCGTTTGGGCGCCCGCTTGAAGCGTCGCTCCCGCTCGAGCAGGGAATCCATGCCGTTGCCGGTGAGCACGAACAGCCGTTCGGCAGCCGGTGCCGGCCCCGCCGGCCGCGCCACGCTCCACAATGGGCCAGGGAGCAGCGCCCGCAGCGACAGCCCCAGCGGCGCGCCGTAATAATCGGAGAGCCAGCGGCCCAACTCGAGCAGCGCGGGGGACAGTGCCGGTTCGTCGTCCGGCGCAGCCGTAATCGGCTTGATGTCGAGGCTCCCGGCCGCCCCGGCGACGGCCTCCATCACGATACCGATGACCTTGCGGCGCCGGAGCGGCACAACGACACGCGCGCCCCGGACCACGCGATCCGCGAGCTCCGCGGGGACTTTATAGATGTAAGGCCGGCTTACCGGAACAGGCAGGACGACCGCGACGTAGCGCGGCGCGTTCATCTCTTTTTGACGCCGAGCCCGGGCTCCGTGGGGAGGCGGATCTGTCCCTGGTCGATGGTCGCGCCGGTGAACGGATCGTCCACGGTGAGGGCGGCACCGTCCAGGTCAGCGGCATCGACGAGCGGTGTGAAATGCGCCGCCGCGGTAATGCCGAGCGACGTCTCGATCATGCACCCGACCATCACGAGCATGCCGTGCGCGCGCGCCGTGGCAATCATGCGCAACGCCTCCCGCAGCGAGCCGCACTTGGCGAGCTTGATGTTGATTCCGTCCACGCGGCCCGCGAGGCGCGGAATGTCGGCGGCGACCAGACAGCTTTCGTCGACCACGATGGGGATGCCGTACTTCGCCGCGGCGCGCCGGACCTCGCTGAGTCCCTCCAGGTCCTCCGGCACCAGCGGCTGCTCCAGGAATTCGACGCCGAAGTCTTTCAGCGCCGGGAGCATTTGCTTCGCGCGTTTGACGTCCCAGCCGGCGTTCGCATCCACGCGAATGGGCTTGTCGGTCGCGGCGCGAATGGTCTTGAGAATGTCTTCGTCGCGATCGGTGCCGAGTTTGATTTTGAGGATGGGGTACCCCTGCGCTTCGCGGACTTTCTCACGAATCTTGTCCGTCGTGTCCAGCCCGATCGTGAACGAGGAGAGGGGCGCCCGCTTTGGATCGAGGCCCCACAGTCGCCACAGCGGCTGTCCCAACGTCTTGCCGACGAGATCATGGAGCGCGGCGGATAGCGCCGCGCGTGCCGCCCAGTTCTTCGGCAGCACCTGCGCCCAGCGGGCCTCGGCGCCCTCGAGATCGAAGGGGTCACTCGGCATATGCGGCCCGAGCGTCTGGAACGCTTGCACGACCGTCTCGAAACTCTCCCCGTAGAACGAGGAGGGATCCGCTTCGCCCCACCCTTCCCGCCCATTCCCATCCACCAGCCGGACCCAGGCGCGCTTGTAGCCATTCGTCGAGCCACGCGAGATGGCGAAGGGGTGGCGGGTCGTGATGGATGCCTGCTCGACGACGAGCCTCAGACCCATCGACGTTTCTTGAGCCACCACATGATGACGGCGGACGTCAGCGCCATCACGACGAGCGCGCCGTAGAACCCGTACGGGTTATGGGTGAAGGGCATCTGGCTGAAGTTCATGCCGAAAATCCCCGCGACGACGATCAGCGGCAGCGCGATCGTGGCCACCACCGACAGCTGCTTCATCACGGTGTTCAAGCGGTTCGAGGTCTGCGAGAGATACGTCTCGAGCACGCCGGCCAGCAAGTCGCGGACCGTATCCATCGATTCCACGATGCGGATCGTGTGGTCGTACACGTCGCGATAGTACAGCTGCGTATCGGGGCGAATGAAGCCGCACGGCCGGTTGGTCAGAATGTTGAGCACTTCGCGCAGCGGGCCGACGTGGCGCCGCAGCGAGAACGCCGACCGCTTCGCCTTGAAGATCTCGTGAATCAGGTCCGGGTCGAACTGTTCGAAGAGCCGCTCTTCAAGTCCGTCTACCATGACGTTGAGCTCTTCGACCAGCGGGAAATACGCGTCGACCGATTGGTCGATAATGTTGTGCATCGTCATCTCGACACCGCGCGCCATCAGCTCGGGATTGCGCATCAGTCGCTCGCGCACGGCCGCGCAGCTCTTGGACGGAATGCCGTGGACGGTAACGAGGACATTCTTGCCAAGGAAGAAGTAGAGATTCGAGGTGGCGAGATCGTACGGCTCCGGCGTGCCTTCGTCGAAGCGAATGACCGCCATCACCACGAACACGTAGCGGGGATATTCCTCGAACTTGACTCGCGTCCCCGGCGACAGCGTGTCTTCGATCGACAGCGGGTGGAACTCGAATACTTTTTCGAGCAGCGCGTGCTGATGCATGTTGGTGCTGTCGATATCCACCCATAGCTCCCCTTCGCCACTGTGGAGGATCTCGCGCATGCGGGAGGGGGAGATGTCCTGCTCGAGCGTCCCATCGGGCCGGCGGTACAGGCTGGTCGGCCAGTTCTTCGATGCTTGCGGCGATTGCGCCGGAGCGACGGTGACAGTCACGTGCTCAAGATAGTGCGCGCACGTGCGCCACGACACCGGCGGCCAGCAGATCGAGCCGATAGCCGCCCTCCAGCACGCCGACGACGGGGCGCTTCCCCATGCGCGCGCGCAGCGCCTCCGTCCAGTGGGTGATGTCGTCCGGCTCGAGCGTGAACTCGCCGAGCGGATCGCCGGCCAGCGAGTCGAAACCCGCGGAGATCAGCAGGATGTCGGGATCCCAGTGCTCGAGCGCGGCATCCACGCCCGCCAGAAAATCCCGCACATACACCGCACGCGGCAATCCGCCGGGGCGCGGCACATTGAAGACGTTGCCGACACCGCGCTCGTCGGCGGCCCCGGTCCCGGGATACCACGGATACTGATGCATCGAGACGAACCGGATGGAGGGATCGTGCTCCACCAGCGCCTGCGTGCCGTTGCCGTGGTGCACATCCCAATCCGCGATCAGCACGCGCGAACAACCGCGCGCCTGCGCGTGCCGGGCGGCCAACACCACATTGTTGAGGAAGCAGAAGCCCATCGCGCGCTCGGCGAGCGCGTGGTGGCCAGGGGGACGCGTGACGCCGAAGGCCGTCCCCGCTTCCATGCCGCGCTCGACCGCGGCGAGTGCCACGCCGGCGGAAGCCAGCGCGCTCTCCCAGCTGCGCGGGCCCAAGAACGTGTCGGCGTCGAGTGCCCCCCCCCCGCCGCGGGCGTTCAGGCTTTCGAGCATGGCGATGTACGCGGCCGAGTGGACGGCTTCCAGCGAAGAACTCGTTGCCGGGGATGCTTCGACCCAGCGCACGACCGCAGCGAGATCGGGACGCCGCAGGGCCTCGAGCACCGCCTCGAAGCGTTGCGGCCGCTCCGGATGGCCAGCGCCGGCATAGTGATGCCGGCAGGCCGGATTCCAAACGACGACCGACACTACTGCTGGCGGCGTGTGTGCAGCAGGTCGCGCAGCGATTCCACTTCGCGCTTCATTTCTCTCCGCGCGGCGGCCAGCTCCGCCATCGCCCGGCGGTAGCGGAACCAACCGACGATCACGAGCGCCGCCGCGATGCCGCAAATGATCGCCCACACGATCTGGTTGATCATCACCAGTAACACGGCGTTGAGCAGCAGGAACCCCACCGCCATGATGGTCACGCCGCGCGTGAATGCCCAGGTCGTCATCGTACGGGTTGCCGCCGGGCGGGCAGCACGATGAACGGCGCGTTGGGGACGGCGCCGAGGGCCCGCAACGTGGTGGACTCGTCGAGGACGGTGGCGCCCCGGAACTTCACGACGAACGCCTGCTCGCCGTGCGTCGTCTTCAGCGCCGCCCTGAGTGCCTCGTGTTTCAACTGGGCCACCGTCGTGTTGTCGTCCACTTGTACGGGGACCGTCTCCCACGCGGGCGTCACCATCACCCGCACCGGAAAGCGCTCGGCGACGGCGGTCGTCACGCGACCTCCACGGGCGACGCGAGCGGCAGCGTGGAGAAGAAACGATCAAGCGCTTGATCGAAGAACAGCGTCGACGCGCGCACCCGCGTCACGCTCGTTTCCTTGTCCGCCCAGGCGCTGATGACGAGCTCCTCCCCGCCCTGCCCGCGCAGATTGAGAAAATTGGGGCCCTGCTTTTCGACGAAAGCAGAATTGGCCGGCACCCGCTCCGCGAAGAACTGCTCGGCGCGCGCCAGCACGTCCGCGGGCGGCAGGGACACGGTCGTGGTATGGGTCATGGCGTCCGGAGGATCGTGATCCCGGTCGGTTGCCGGGGAACGGGAATCGTCGCCACGCGGGCGCGCGTCGTGAGGTCGATGACATCGACCGCACCCGGATCGATGCCGACGCTCTCCTGCGAGATGAACGCCCAGCGCCCGTCGGGCGAGTAGGCGACGCCGTGCGGCAACGGCTTCGAGGTCGCGATCTTGGCGACTTCGGTCAGACTCTGCGCGTCCACGAGCGACACGCTTTGCGCCTTTTTGTTCGTCACGATGATCCAGCGCGCGTCGGCTGACGGTTCGACGTTGTACGCGCCGGTGCCGACCGGAATCTCCCGCACGAGCTCGAGCGAAGCGGCATCGAGGATCTGGAGACTGTTGCCGTGGTTACACGCGACGTAGAGCCGCCGATCGTCGGGCGACACCGAGACGAACGTCGGCATACAGGTCATGGGAGCATGCCCATTCCCGGCGCCTCCCGGCGCCTCGCCCGTTTTATGGCGGCGGGTGATGCGCAAACTCTGGCGGTCGATCTCGAGGATCTCGTCGGAGTTCATGCAGGAGACGTACACGAACGTCCCGGCGTGATTGACTTTCACGCCGTGCGGCATGTCGCACGCCGGAAGATTCGTGAGGGGCGTCATCGATGCCGTCTGCACGATCGAGACGACGTTCATGCGGGGGTGATCGCCGTGAAAGTCCGAATTCGCGACGAACGCGAGGGCGCCGTCGGGCGTCAGCGCTATCGTGGTCGGAAACATTTCGACCGGCGCGCGCCCGAGCAGCGAGTCCGTGCCGGCGCTCATCTTCCAGAGCGAGCCGTACGGCGTGCCGTGCGCAATTGTCACGTACCACGCCGATCCGTCCGGGGCGGCGGTTACGTTGTGCGGGCCATCGATGTCGGCGGGCATGATGCCAACCGGAACGACTTTCACGACGGCCAGCGACGCGCCGTCCCACGTCAGCTCCGTCACAATATCCCCGGACTCACTGGCCACCAGAATGCGGTACCCGGGCGCGCCCGGGCGGGGCGACCCGACGAAGCCGGCCAGCATGGCGATTGCGGTGATGAGTCGCATCGGAAAAAAGATAGCGCCGAACACAAGTCACTGCCCGTGCTGAGGCCGGCTTGCCACGAGCGCCCTCGGACGCCAGAATCGCCCGATGTTTTGTGCCGGCCACGCTTCAACCCGAACCATTGAGATGGTGCGATGGCTCATGACCGCGGTGTTCGTCGCGGTCGCCTGTTCCGGCTCACATACCATGAAGCACGAGCAGCTCGAGCTCGAGATGAGGCAGCTGCGCTCGCTCGACGCGGAAGCCCAGCTGCTCCAGGACGTCGTCGCGGCACATCACTCCAAGAGCCGCTTTGCGCTCGAGCATGCGCGCTACCTGCAGCGCAGCGCGCGCGAGCACGTGCGCGCGCTCGCGCACGCGCAACCTGAGCCGGGGAGCGAAGCGGCGCTTGAGCGTGTCCGCGCGGCGGCAACGCGTCTCGATGAACGGTTTGTCGCGCTCGTGCTCGAGATGCAATGAAGCGAATCATTCGGCACACGCTGGGCATCAGTCTTGGGCAAATCGTGTTCGCCACGCAGGCGGGCGCTCTGTTCGGCTACTCCTTGCTGTGGACCATCCTGCTCGGCACGATCGCGATCATCCTATACGTCGAGATGTGCGGCCGCGTCGCGGCAGTAACCAGTGAAGCAGTGTTCGCCGTTGTCCGATCCAGGCTCGGCAAGGGACTCGGCACGGCGACGCTTGTCAGCGCCAATCTGTTAGGCTTGATCAGCTGTGCCGCCATGCTGGGCGCGATCGGCATCGTGCTGCACCTACTCACCGGCTGGAACGAGCGGCTGATGATCGTGTTGGGGGCCGTGGCCCTCGGCGCGCTCGTCTGGTTCATCAGCGTGCAGTGGATCGAGCGCACGTTCGGCCTGTTGGGCCTCTTGATGCTGGCATTCGTCGTGGCTGCAGTGAAGGTCAGCCATTTCGCGGCAACAGCGCCCGTCCCCACCCACCAGTCATTGCTGTACGGCTACTTCGCGGTCGGCATCTTCAGCGCTCTGCTGATGCAATACAAAGTAGCAATCAGCGGCGTGGCGCTCGGCTCGCTGGTGACCTGCGCGCTGCTCGTCCTCGGCGCGGCCGTCTTCCGGCCGCGCGGTATTTTCCCGGATCTGCTCTCGTCGATGCCATTGCCGGCCGCCCTACCGCTGGGTCGCGCTGGGCTATGGATCGCGCTGCTGGGCATGCTGGGGTCACTCGGCGGCGCCGCGGTGCAGACCGCGATGAGCGTGGGCTACAACACGTGCGAGTTCTACGCCATCAGGTCAGAGGCACCGCCATTCACCGCGGCGTGGGTGAGCACGCTCGTACTTGCGACGCTGATCGTGCTCAGCGGCGTGCCGCCGCTCAAACTCGTGCATTACTCCATCGTCCTCGGCATGGTGATGATGCCGCTCACTTACTATCCCATTCTCGTAGCGGCCGGGGACCGTGCCCGCATGGGCGAGCACGCCACGAAGCGCGTCGCGCACGCGCTTGGCTGGGCGTTCCTGGTACTGATTGGGGTTGCCGCGGTGTGCGCGATTCCGTTGATGGTGCTGACCAGGGTCGGCCGGCCCTAGCGCCCTTCGTCGACCACCTCGTAGTGCGCTGATCGCTCGTCGAAGCGCGCGAGCAGCGCCCGGGCCTTGGGCGGCACGACGGCCTTCTCGTAATCAGCGCCGGCGAACTCGCGCACCGCCGCGAGCGAATCGAACGTCATGATAGTCACGAACTCCACGGGATCCGTCAGTGAGCGACGCAGCAGTTGAATGCCGCGGAACCCCTTGATGTGGCGCTCGTGAATCCCGACGAAGATCTCTTCCTGAAGCAAGTGCTCGTACGCGTCCGCATTCGCTCGGCTGGTCCATCCATGCCAGATCCGCACGATCATTGTGGCCGCTCCGGCCAATGCTTGTCGGGCCGAGCTGGCGGCGGCTGGTCAGCGTGTAAGCGGTCGGCCCGAATGTCGGCGTAGATAAAGTTCTCCGGCGCGACCGGGGAATCGGCGAGGCGCCGCAGCATCGCCAGCTGGCCGACGTGCGTCATCGTGTCCGCGAACGGTCCCTGGAGTAATTGCTCCGTGGTGATCGAGCACGGCGCGTCACTCGCGAGCAGATCGCCAACCGCCTGTAGCATGCTGTGGAAGCGATCGACTTCCTCTTTGAACGAGGGCAGCGGATCCGGCTTCGCCGGATACGTGCCGCCCTTGAAGTGGGTGCGGACGTACCCCATCAGCGACGTCATGTGACGAATGAGCTCGACAGGCGTACGCGCACGATTGCCCGCGCTGAATGTCGGATAGTGCTCGGGCGCACCACGCAGCGCCTTTTGCGTGCGGTAGGCAATGGCGGCGAGAAAATGCCGCAGGAGCTGGCGATCCCTATCCATGTAGCACTCGCAAGACCTCCCGCGCGGCGCGCCGCCCGCTCGACAGCGCTCCTGCCACGGTCCCGATTTCGGCGCCGTTCGTCGCCTCCCCGGCGAAAAAGAGCGTGCCGTCCACCGGCCGGGCCAGGGCGCGCGGAGCGTCGTTGCCGCCGACCCCGATATAGCTGTAGGCCCCGCGCGCGAAGGGATCAGCGCGCCAATCGTGGCTGGTCCAGGCGTCGAGTTTCTGTTCCAGCTCGCGCCGCGGCACCGCCAGCACGTTCGATAGCGCGACCAGGCTGCGTTCGACCCGCGACTGTGGCTCTTCGGCGAGCAGCGTCTCGGCAGCGACCCCACCCACCCAGCCGGTCAGAAGTGGCGCGCGCACGGGCAGCGCGGTCCACCACACCGGCACCTCCGCGCCTGGGGCGATGAGGAAGTTCATGCCGGCAGCGTCCTCATTCCTCCTCGCACGGCGCTCCTTGAGGAAGCCGGGCTCCTCCCAGAAGGCGTCGCGGAAGCGCAGGATGATCTTAAAGACCTGTCCGGTCTCGAGGCCGGCGAGAGCGCGCTGTTTGGCCGCGAGCGCCGGAGTGAAGCGCAGCGCGCCGGCTTTGAGCAGTGGCAGCGGCGCGGTGATAATCGCCATCCGCGCCCGCAGCACATCGAGCGGCGCCCCGTCTGCACCGGCGCATTCGACCGCGACGTCGCCACGTTTCCAGCTCACCTTTTGGGCGACTGCGCTCAAGTGCACCTGCGCGCGATCCGGATCCAGTCCATCCCGCAACCATTGCATGAGCGCGTCGTTGCCGTTGATGACGCGGAACTGCTTGCCTTCGATACTGTGGTCGTCATTCGCGTCCGCTAAGTCCGCAGCGAGCGACTGCGCGCTCAGGCGCTCAGGACGCGCCGCGTAAAACCCCTCGACGAAGTTCTTGAGCAGCGCGCGCTTGAGGGGCGATGCAGCGCGACTGTCCAGATATTCGCTGACGGGAAAGTCTCTGCCGCGCCTGGCAAGACGGCGCGCGAGGTCGCGATTCATCGCCTCGACGAGCGTACCGAAATCCTCCATCCGCGTGAACCGACCCGACCGCACGATGTCGCGCGCCATGGAGAGCTCCACCGCCGCCAGCCCTGCCGCCCGCGCGATGGACAGCGTCTCTGGGGCCTCGCCGTGAATGAATTCGGCGCCCAACTCGAGCGGGACGGGAACGTGTGAATCGTGGCGTGTGAGCACGCGACCGCCGATGCGCGGTCGTGCTTCAATGACGGCGAGCCGGAGACCAGCCTCGGAGAGGCTGCGCGCGGCAGCAAGACCTGCCGCGCCCGCGCCGAGTATCAGGACGTCAAGGCGCTTGTGATCCGAGGGCATCGCGCAGCGAGCTCTCTACTTGGGAATTCGGCACCGCGTGCGCACCCAGGTCTCGCGCGGCTCGCAGCGATGCCGCATCGACATGCGACCCGAAGGCGAGCACCGGGATGCCGCGCTGCACCAGGTCGCGAATCCGAGCGTGTGCGGCGGGGTTCCCCAGCTCGACGACCGCAACATCACATGGCTCGTCGCGCGTGGTTTGGGCGCCTGCAGCGCGAACCACCTCCTGCAGCTTGCCGCGAAAAAAGAGATCGCGGGATTCGATGAGGACGCGCTTCAACCCGCCAGCTTTTGGGTCAGGTATTCAACGAGCTTACCTGCCGCGACGCGATCCTGCTTCAGCGTATCGCGGTCGCGCACGGTCACCGTCTGATCCTGCGTGGACTGCCCGTCGATCGTAATCCCGAACGGCGTGCCGGCTTCATCCTGGCGCCGGTAGCGACGGCCGATCGATCCGCCGTCGTCGTAAAACACGTTGAAGTGGCGGCGCAGGTCGTCGTGAATCCGATGAGCCAGCTCGGGCATGCCGTCCTTGTTCACGAGCGGGAAAACAGCCGCTTTGAGCGGCGCGAGTGAGGGCTTGAGCTTGAGCACGACCCGCTGGTCGCCGCCCCCCCCCTCCCCCCCCTCCCCCTCGGCCGCCTCGTGGCCGCGTACCTCTTCCTCTCTGTAGGCATCGCACAACACCACCAGTGCGGTGCGATCTGCACCCGCGGACGTTTCGACGACGTACGGGACGAACCGCTCGTTGGTCTTGGGATCGAGATAGTCGAGCTTCTTCCCAGCGTGCTTCTGATGGTTCGACAAGTCGAAGTCAGTGCGGTTGTGAATCCCCTCGAACTCCTGCCAACCGAACGGGAACTCGTACTGGATGTCGTAGGCGTCCTTGGCGTAGTGCGCGAGCTCGTCCGGGCCGTGCTGATGCCAGCGCAGTTTCCCGGAGCGAATGCCAAGACCTTCCACCCACTTCATTCGCTCTTCGCGCCAGAACCCGAACCACTCGTTTTCGGTGCCCGGCTTCACGAAGAACTGCATTTCCATCTGCTCGAATTCGCGCGTGCGGAAGATGAAGTTGCCGGGTGTGATTTCGTTGCGGAACGCCTTCCCGATCTGTGCGATCCCGAACGGAATCTTCTGCCGCGACGACTGCAGCACGTTCAGGTAATTGACGTAGATGCCCTGCGCCGTCTCGGGCCGCAGATAAATGACGGCGGCCTGCTCCTCGACGGGCCCCATGAACGTCTTGAACATCAGGTTGAACTGGCGTGGCGCGGTGAGGGTCCCCTTGCTGCCGCAGACGGGGCACTGCCCGTCAGGCTGGCCGGGCGTGCCCTTGATCCGCGGGTCGTCGGCGCGAAACCGGTTCTTACAGTGCTTGCAATCCACCAGCGGATCGGTGAACCCGGACACATGCCCCGATGCCTCCCAAACCTTGGGATGCATGAGGATCGCGGCGTCGAGGCCCTCGATATCCTGCCGTTCGTGGACCATCGAGCGCCACCAGCGCTCCTTGATGTTCTTCTTGAGCTCGACGCCGAGCGGTCCGTAGTCCCAGACGGACCCCAGCCCGCCATAAATCTCAGAAGACTGAAACACGAAGCCGCGCCGCTTTGCAAGCGACACGAGCTTATCCATGGTCTTGTCTGCAGTAAGGGGGGGCATAGGGAGCCGGAAGTTACAAACGCAGCGCCTCGCGCGCGACCTGCTCGGCCATCTGTGCAAGCGCCGAGCCGTCCAGCATCCGCCCGTTGCCGTCGCCGCCCACCGCATGAACGCCGATCATTCCTTCGACCCGTCCCGCGACCACGGCAACCTTCTTCCTGGCCGCTTGCGCGCGGCGCACGACTTCGCCCGGCGCCTTTCCCACCAGTGATGTCTTGTCGAAAACGCCCTCGGCCGTGATGACCAAGTCGGCGTTTGCCAAGGCCGCGTCGAAGCCGACGCGTTCCAGCACCCATTGCGCGCCACCGGTCAGTTCCGCCTTGGCAAAGAACGCCAGCCCCGCGCCGAGTCCGCCGGCGGCCCCGCCCATCGGCACCGTTCCAAGCTCTGGCCGGCCAGCCTGCGCCCAGAGCTCAGACAGTCGTGTGAGACCGGCGGCGAGGCGCGGGATCTCCTCGGGGCGAGCTCCTTTCTGGGGCCCAAAAACCGGCGCCGCGCCGTCTGGTCCCAGTAACGGAGTCGCCACGTCCGCTAGCGCGACGACACGTGCGGCGAGTGCCCAGCCCGATCCGAAGGACGCGAGCTCCTCGAGCGACCCACCGCCGTCCGGCAGCGGTTCGCCCGCGGCATTTTCGAACGTCCAGCCGAAGCCACGCGCGGCGCCTGTGCCGCCGTCAACCGTTGCCGTGCCGCCGAGCCCGACAACGATCGTCTTGGCGCCGCGATCGGCGGCGGTCCAGATCAGCTCGCCGACCCCGCGCGTCGTGGTGCGCATCGGGTCGCGGTCTTCCGGCTCGACAAGCGCCAGGCCGCAGGCCGACGCGCTTTCGATGATGGCCGTTTCGCCGTCGATCCATCCCAGCTCAGCGGAAACCGACTCGCCGATGGGCCCCGTGACATCGAGCCGCTCGCGCAACGCGCCGGCCGGGAGGATGACATCGAGCAGCCCGTTGCCCCCGTCGGCGACCGGACACTCGAGCACCGTCGCGTCCGGGACGGCCCGGCGCACGCCTGCCGCAATCGCCTCTGCGACTTGGCGAGGTCCAAGCGTTCCTTTGAAGGCCGCGGGGGCAACGAGCACCACGGGTGGCATGGTGGCAACATAAAACGAGAAACCCCCTGAGTTGCCCCAGGGGGTGATCGCCTGCCACACACCGTGCGCCCTAGAACCCGATGTGAGCGAAGCGAACAACTTCTCGCAAATCGGGCGGCGCAGCGTTCACTCTGGCAGCCGGGCTATCTCCGAGGAGACCCCTAGCTTTGCGCCCCGCCGTCACCGGCGGTTTGCCCTTTTCGAGAGTTCTGGCGATTACGGAAGCAAAAACGGTGCCCTGTTGTATCGCTTGTCACAGCAACAGCAAGTCAGATGACCTAGGGGAAGTACCTAACTGTTTTCTGCAAGAGAAAGTGCAGAATACGGCACGGCTGCTCACGTTCTATCCACGGCGTGCGCTGTCATCAGACCTCTATGATCTGGTCTCTCCGAGTCCCGACACTCACATAGCGAACCGGGGCGCCAGCCAAGTCCTGCAGCCTATCGACATATGCCCTCGCCGCAGGCGGCAGATCCGCGAGTCTCCGTACTGCAGTGAGAGGCTTCTGCCAGCCTGGCACCTTCTCGTATATCGGTTCGACTCGCGCGATCGTCTCCACATCCGCCGGCATGCTGTCGATGTTCTCTCCGTCCAGCCGATAGCCGACGGCAACCGGTATCTCCGCAAACGTGTCCAAGACATCCAGCTTCGTCACCGCAAGCCCCGTCAGCCCATTGACGCGCACCGCATACCTGACCACGACCGCATCAAACCATCCGCACCGCCTGGGCCTCCCGGTGGTGGCCCCAAACTCCCCTCCGAGTTCGCGAATTCGTTGGGCTACTGCTGGTTCGGCTTCTGTTGGCAGCGGCCCATTCCCAACCCTCGTCGTGTACGCCTTCACGACGCCAACCACCGCGTCGATCGCCGTGGGTCCGATACCGACGCCGACAGCAGCCCCGCCAGCGGTCGTGTTGGATGACGTGACGTAGGGATACGTCCCGTGATCGACGTCGAGCAGCGCTCCCTGCGCGCCCTCGAGCAGCACCGATTCGCCGCGCTGCAAAGCCTCCCATACCACGCGGCCCGCGTCGACGGCCAACGGCAACAGCCGGGGGGCAAGCCGCTCCAGGAGGTGGATATGCTCTTCAGCGCTGGCCCGCTCCCCGCTCCCCGCTCCCAGCATTGCCAGCATCTGGTTCGCCGATTCCACGCGCGCGCGCACCACTTCCTGCGCTCGGGCGAGGTTGCGGAGATCGCCGACGCGCACGCCGCGCCGACCGTACTTGTCCTCGTACGTGGGGCCAATTCCCCGCCCCGTCGTGCCGATCTGCTCTCGTTTTTCCCGCGCCCGATCCAGCAGCTTGTGATAGGGCAGTGTCAAATGCGCGCGATCGGAGATGTGCAGCTTGTGCTCCGTGCGCACCCCGCGCCGCTCCAGCGCGTCGAGCTCCGCGAACAGCTGCTCGGGGTCGAGCACCACGCCGTTGCCGACCACGCACACCGCACCCTGGAGGATTCCCGACGGGATCTGGTGCAGCACGAACGATTTCCCCTCGCCCGTGTCCACCGTGTGGCCAGCGTTGGCGCCGCCCTGATAGCGCACCACGAGATCGGCGCGCTCGGCCAGGACATCGACGATCTTGCCTTTGCCCTCGTCGCCCCATTGGGCGCCAACCACGACGACGCACTGCGTCTTCGGTCCGAACACGCGCGATTCTCCCGATGGCAACAAAAAAGCCCCCGCCATTGGGGGCCTTGGAGTATCCTCTGTGGGAAGCTATCCGGCGCGCAGGACGCGCGCCAGCCCTGCAGCGACGTGCGCCGCGCCATCGAGCCGCAACCGGGCAATCGAGTCCTGCGGCCGATGCACCACCCGCATCGTGCGCCAGTTGCCCTTCATGATCGTGACACATTCCTTGGCAACGCGGCCCAGCGCGATGCCGTCCACAATGACCGGCAACCAGCGCCAACGCCGCGCGTTCACCGCCTGCGCCACGGCGGCACCGACCCGGCCAGGGCGATGCACGAAAGCGGTGGCCCGACCGTTGTCGTCGAGACTGTCGAGGTTGATGACGCTGGATTGGGCGAACACCTCGCCCCGCTCCACGGCCAGTGTGCGTGCGCCCACGAGGCCGTACTCCTCCGCGTCCGGGAAAATGACGCCGACCAGCGCTCCGGCCGGCAGTTGATCGAGGGCCATCAGGATCGCGACGAGGGCACTCGCGTTATCGAGCGCGCCTGGGGAGTTGTCGTTCACACGATTGAGCAGCGCGACGCCCGTCCCGGCGGCGAGCAACGCGAGTCCCGGAAGCGGCGCCAGGACGACTACCAGCAATCCGACGAGTAACGCGGCAAATCCCACCAGCCGGACCGCCATCGAGATTGGCTGACCCTTGGAGTCGTAATGTGCGACTAACCAAACCGCCGGACGGCCGGACGGCCCGACGGCCCGTGTGCCGATCAAGTTGGTGCCGTTCACCGCCGACGGCACGCCGAGCAGCGCGCGCGCCGGCCGGCCGCTGAACACATGCTCCTCGACACTGAATCCGCGAGCGATCAGCTCGCGCTTCAGGATCTCACGAACTCGTTGATGATTGGGTGTGCCCACGAGCCGCGGAATCGCAAGCTCGCGGAACAGCACGGCGTAGTCAGTCACCGCGTACGAGCGCACTCACGCGCTCGCGATCCTTGTCCGATACCGGCGCGAGGGGCGCACGTACGGGCCCACCGTACAATCCCACTGCGTCCATCGCGGCCTTGACGCCCGCCGGGCCCAGCTTGCCGACGATTTCCTTGTCGAGCGGCGTGATACGCTCCTGCAGCGCGCCCGCTGCATCTCTATGGCCTCGCTCGAACTCGCGCAGCAGCTGCACGCACAAGCCCGGCTGATAACACGCCACACCGACGATCCCGCCCTGACATCCCAACTCCAACGCCGTGAGGAGCAACGAGGCGCCACCCACCACGATGGTCCATTCCGGCACCGCCTCGCGGTAGGCCGCGACGTTCTTGGGGTCCCCCGACGAATCTTTGACGCCGATGATGCGCTCGTGCCCGGCGAGCTGCTGCAACAGGCCGGGGGACAGCGAGATATGCGTGTACTTGGGAATGTTGTAGAGCATTACGGGCACCGGGCTCGCATCCGCGACGGCGCGAAAGTGAGTCACGAGCGTCGCCGGGCTCGCGGCTGTCGAAAAGTATGACGGCGGGCGCACCAGTACGGCATCGGCGCCCGCCGCCGCCGCGGCGCGACTCAACGCAATCGTCTCGCGCGTCGATTCGCCGCCCGTGCCCGCAATCAACCACGCACCATCGGTCATTGCGTCGCGCGCGACCTCTATGAGCCGGCGCTGCTCAGCGGCATCAAGCATTGCTGCTTCCCCGGTAGAGCCGGAGACGACGAGACCACTGACGCCCGCAGCCAGGAGGCGTTCGATGTTCTGCCGAAACGCGAGCGGGGCGATGTCGCCCGTCGCGCGGTCGAACGGGGTGGTGATCGGCGGGAAGATTCCCGCTGGTGCGTCTCTCCGGCTGCTCACTTTGGCAACATGCTCGAAAGATCGTCCGTGAATCCCGCCGGCTTGGTGTCGGCCTCCGCCGTTGGCTGCGCCGGCGGGGCCACCCGAGAGCGCCGCCGCAGCGTGCGTACCTGCAACTGGAAGTCGGACGGATTGGATGACGCCGTCAGCGCGGTCTCGTACGTCACGATGTCGTCCGCCACCAGATCCATGAGATGCTGATCGAAGGTCTGCATGCCGTATTGCTCACGCGACTCCTTGATGAAGTCGTGGAGTGAGGGCGTGCGGTCGCGCTCACGGATCATGTCGCGCGCGCTCCCGATCGCGAGCAGCACCTCGAGCGCAGCCGCGCGGCCGCGCCCGTCCGCGCGCGGCAACAGCCGCTGCGACACGACGGCGTGCAGTGCCTCCGAAAGGCGCAACCGTGCAATCTCCTGCTCTTCGGGCGGAAACATGGACACCACCCGGTTCACGGTGGTCACCGCATCGGGCGTATGCAACGTGGACACGAGTAGGTGGCCGGTCTCCGCCGCTTTCATCGCGGTATCGATCGTCTCGGCGTCGCGCAACTCGCCGATCAAGATGACGTCGGGATCCTGGCGCAGCGCCGCCCGCAGACCGGTGCGGAAGTCGTCGGTGTCCACGCCGATCTCGCGCTGTGTCACCGAGCAATTGATATCCCGGTGCAGGAACTCGATCGGGTTCTCCAGCGTGAGAATGTGGCGATGCTGGTTCTGGTTGATGTGATTGATGATCGCCGCCATGGTCGAGCTCTTGCCCGAGCCCGTCACGCCCGTGACCAGGATCATGCCCCGTTCGGCATTGGCGACCTGCGCCAACACGCCGGGCAATTTCAGCGATTCGAACGAGGGAACGTCGAACGGAATCACGCGCATCACGATCATGAACGACGAGCGCTGCCGCAGGATGTTGACGCGGAAGCGGCCGATGCCGGGCATGCCCCAGGAGCAGTCGTAATCGCGCAGCTTGTCGATGCGCCCGCGATCCTCGTCGTTGGAGATCAGGCGCTGCGCGATCGCCTTGGTCTGGTCCGGCGTCAGGCGCTGCTTGGTGAGCGGGACCAGTTTGCCATCGATGCGGGCGCGGAAGACGTCCCCCGCCTTGATGTGCAGGTCGGACGCCCCGCGGTCCACCGCAGCCTTGATGATCTTTTCCATTTAGTACCCGGCTTCCAAGTCGACGACGTTCGTGAGGGGCGCCCCTGCAAGATAGCGCCGGATGTTCTCGACAATGAGGACTGTTTCCCGCTCCCAGAAGCGATTCGTGACGGCACTCACATGCGGGCTCACGAGCACGCGCGGGTGGCTCCAGAAGCGGTGGTCCGGAGGCAGCGGCTCGATGGCGAACACATCCAGCGCCGCCCCGCGCAGCCTTCCCGCGTCGAGCAAGTCGAGCAGGGCACCTTCATCCAGCAGCGAGCCGCGCGAGACGTTGATCACGACGGCATCTTGCGGCAGGCGCTCCAGCACCCGGCGTGAGACCGCGCCGGCGGTCGCGGCGGTGTGCGGCGCGGCGATCACAAGGCAATCGCTCTCGGCTGCGAGCCTGTCGAGCTCGTCCAACCGGCCGATCCGGCGCACCCCAGGTGGCGCCCCGCGCTCGGGCCGCCGCCGCACGCCCGAGACCGTCATCCCAAGCGCCACCGCCCGGCGCGCCACGGCCGACCCGATGCCGCCCAGCCCCAGAATGCCGACGCGCAGGTCCCGGAATTCACGCACCGGCTCGGTCAGCTCTTCGAATTCCTGCTTGGTCCAGCGCCCCAGCGCCTGCGCTCGGGCGGCGTGGTCGAGACTACGGGCGAAGTAGCCGAGCGCCGCGATGACCCAGTCGGCGATCGGCTCGGCATGGACGCCCGCCGAGTTCGTCAGCACCACGCCTGTGCCCTGCAGGCGCGCCGCGCCCGATCCCACGCCGGCGGTGCCGCTGTGCATCCAGCGCAGCGCGCCGCCCGCCAGCCCCGCCTCCACCACGTCCGGTGGGACGCCGAACCCCAGATAGACCTCGGCCCCGCGCGCCGCGGCAATCGCGTCGGTCCCGCCAACCCCGCCATCCCCGGCGGAGACGGCAGGCGCGCGCACCTCGACCACGTTCCAATCGGTCGTCAGCGCCGCCCGTATCGACGCCACGCTCGGCGCCGTGATGCGCCAGGCGGCGTGGGTCGCCGCCAGGTCGATGACGAGACGCCGCGTCACTCGCCCGTCGACACCGTCCGGACGTGGTTATGGTGCAGCAGCGTGACGACGGCTTGATCGTAGAGACGCTTTGAACCCCGGAGCTCGAAATCGATCACCAGATCCACATTCTCCTGCCGATTCGAGACGGTAAGCACGTCGAGTCCGGTGCGACGCACCAGCGTTTCCAGGTCTTCGAGCACCGTGGGCCCCGGGCGCGCGTGGATCGTGATCGTCGATCGCATCGAGTGACTCTGCACGATCTTCTCGACGCGTCCCAAGCCGGCCAGGACGAGGATGACGGCGAGTGTCGTGCCGACGCCTTCGAGGTAGTACCCACTGCCCAGTGCGATGCCGATCGCCGCAACGACCCAGATCGTGGCGGCGCTGGTCAGGCCGACGACGGCGCCGCGCGCGTGGAGAATCGTGCCCGCGCCGATAAAACCGACACCGGTCACGATCTGCGCCGCCACGCGGGTCGTGTCCGTACCGGCAGGAATCACCCCCGTACTGGCCGTCAGCATCGCCAGCGAGAGATGCGTGTACAGCACGGACCCGATGCAGATCAGAATGTTGGTGCGGAGTCCTGCCGGCTTACCGCCTAGCTCGCGCTCCAGACCGATGGCGCCACCGAGCAGCGTCGCGAGACCGAGCTGCAGCATGAGGTCGAGACGGAAGATCTGGACCATCCGTGTGAACACGTCACCCATGGAGGAATCCCATCTTGTCGCGCACCTCTCCGATCGTGCGGTGCGCCAGCTTACGAGCTTTTTCGGCTCCGCTACGAAGCCATTCCATCACTCCCGCCGGATTATTCTTAAAGCCTTCCGCGCGAGCGCGTATCGGCGCGAGAGTCTTGATCATATTGTCCGCCAACACGCGCTTGCAGTCGAGACAGCCCCAGCCCGCAGTGCGACATTTGTGGGCGACCTCGGCGACGGTCTCCGGCGGCGAAAATCCCTGGTGCAACGTGTAAATGTTGCAGATCTCGGGCGTCCCGGGATCCTTGCGTGTCTTGCGCGCCGGATCGGTTGCGGCGGGCTTGAGCTTCTCCCAGATCGACTCGGGCGATTCGAATAGCCCGATCGTGTTTCCCAAGCTCTTGGACATCTTGGCTTTGCCGTCGAGTCCCAGCACGCGCTTCGTTTTCGTCAAAAGGGGCTGGGGTTCCGGGAAAAATCCTTCGGCATAACGCGCGTTCCAGCGGCGGGCGATCTCGCGCATCAGCTCGAGATGCTGGACCTGATCCTCACCGACCGGCACGAGGCTAGCTTTATAGAGCAATACGTCAGCGGTCTGCAGCACGGGGTAATTGAGCAACCCGGCTGAAACGCTCTCCTGCCGCTGGGACTTGTCTTTGAATTGGGTCTGCCGCTCAAGTTCGCCGAGCGGCGCGACGCCGTACGCGTTGAGCAGCCAGTTCAGCTCGCTGTGCTCCGCGACGTGCGACTGGACGAAGACGATGCACGTGTCCGGGTTCAGGCCGGCGGCGAATAGACTCCTCGCCATGTCGAGCGTGCGCAGCGGCAGCTCGGCCGGCTCGTACGGCTGCGTGATGGCGTGCAGGTCGACGACGCAGAACAGACAGTCGTACTCGGTTTGGAGGCGCACCCAATTCTGGACGGCGCCGAGGTAGTTGCCGATGTGCAGCTCGCCGGAGGGCTGGATGCCGCTGAAAACGCGTTGGGAAGTCACGGGGCAGCAAGGTGCGTGATTACAACGACTTAGTCAAGCTCGCCGAGCGGGCCGCGTTGCGCGCCGCCGATTATTTGCGCACTGCGGGGCGACCCGCCGTGCATATGTGGACGGAAAAATCCCAGCACGACTTCGTGACCGAGGTGGATCGGGCGGCCGAGGGATTGATTGCCGACGCGATCACGAAGGAGGCTCCGGAGTCCGTCATCGTCGGGGAGGAGCTGTCGCCCCAGCGAACCGCGCGGGGGGAGCTCGTCTGGATCGTCGACCCACTGGATGGGACGACGAATTTCCTGCACGGCTACCCCCAGTACGCCGTGAGCATCGGCTGCGTCACGGGTGGCAAGCTGGCTGCGGGCGTCATCCATGACGTGAGCCGCCACCGCACATACAGGGCGATCCGCGGCGGCGGCGCGTTCGAAGAAGACACGCGCCTGAGCGTCTCGGCGGTGACAGAACCGCGTCGAGCGCTGATCGGGACAGGCTTCCCGTTCAAAGCACTCAACCAATTGCACGTGTATCTCGCGCAATTTGCCGCCGTCATGGGTGCGGCGAGCGGCATCCGGCGCGCGGGCGCCGCCGCGCTCGACCTCGCCGACGTCGCCGCCGGCCGACTCGACGGCTTTTGGGAGCTGCAACTCGCGTCGTGGGACATGGCCGCGGGCGTGTTGCTCATCCGCGAGGCGGGGGGCATCGTGACGCGGTTCGATGGCGCGTCGGATGTCCTGAGTAGCGAGAGCGATGGCTCCGTTGTCGCGGGAAACGCCGCGATCCATAAGTGGCTCATCGATCTTCTGAGGAGAAGCTGATGACGGCGCAGCTCGTCGAGTGCGTACCGAATTTCTCTGAAGGCCGCGACCCGGCGACGATCGACGCGCTCCGCGCTGCGATTAAGGCGGTGCCCGGCGTGGACTTGCTCGACGTGCAGGCCGACGCGTCGCACAACCGGTCTGTGTTCACCTTCGTCGCGCCACCGGCGGCGGCCGTGGAAGCCGCGTTCGCGGCGATGCGCGTCGCGACACAGCGCATCGACCTCACGAGGCACACGGGGGAGCACCCACGCATGGGAGCGACGGACGTGGTGCCGTTCGTCCCGGTCTCCGGCGTCACGATGGAAGAATGCGTGGCGCTTGCGAAGACTCTGGGGGAGCAGGCCGGCAGGGAGCTCGCGATTCCGGTCTTCCTGTATGCCAAGGCCGCGATGCGGCCCGAGCACGAGCGCCTGCCCGACATCCGCAAGGGGGAGTTCGAAGGGCTGCGCGACCGTGACCTCGACCCCGATTTCGGTCCGCGCCGCGTTCATCCCACAGCGGGCGCAACAGCCATCGGCGCGCGGCCGTTTCTCGTCGCGTTCAACGTGTATCTCGACACCCAGGACATTGCGGTCGCCAAAGACATCGCGAAGCAGATCCGCACGTCCAGCGGCGGACTACCGGGCGTGCAGGCGAGTGGCTTCATTGTCGACGGTCTCGCGCAAGTCTCCATGAACCTCCTGGATATCGACATCACCTCACCTGCGGTGGTGTTCAACGCGATTAAAGTGCGGGCGGAAAAGCAGGGCGTGGCCGTCCAGAAGAGCGAAATTGTGGGTCTCATTCCGGAGCGCGCGATCATCGGTGCAGCCGAAGCGGCGCTGCGGTTATCAGATGCGGCCAGTCATGTCCTGGAGACAAAGATCCGCGCCGCCGCGCCGTCCGCGGACGCTCCTCCTCCCACCGCGACCGCTACTCCTTCGATCGACGCGTGGATCGATGAGCTGGCGGGCGGGTCGCCGACGCCCGGCGGCGGCAGCGCCGCCGCGCTGGCGGGCACGCTGGCCGCGGCGCTGGTCGCGATGGTCGCGCGGCTGACGGTGGGACGGAAGCCGTATGCCGCGGTCGACGCCCAGGCCCGCGACATCCTCGACGAAGCCGACCGGCTGCGCGCCGAGCTGCGGCGGCTGGTGGATGAAGACGCAACGGCATACGAAGGCGTCAGTCGCGCATACAAGATTCCGAAGGTCGATCCGCAGCGCGTTCAGGCGGTCGATGCGGCCTTGCTGGCGGCGGCGCGTCCTCCCGCTGAAGTCGTGAAGCTCGGGCGTCGCGTGCTCGCGCTCGCCCAGACGATCGAGCACATCGGCAACAAGAACGCCGTCAGCGATGCGCGGGTGGCGGCCATGTTGGCGACAACCGCGATCGACGGCGCTACGGAGAACGTCAACGCGAACCTGGCAGGAATGTCGGACCAGGCCAGGGCAAAACAGTCCGGCGTCCAGTAGCCGCCTAGGCCGCCGTCAGGATTCTTGGCGGATCTCCATTTTCGCCGATCGCGACCGTGTGCTCGAAGTGCGCCGACAGCGAGCCGTCCTGCGTCACCACCGTCCACTTGTCGTCCAGGGTTCTGATCCCCGCGCCGCCGACGTTGATCATCGGCTCGATCGCGATCGTCATGCCGGGAACGAGGCGCGGGCCGCGCTTGGGTTTGCCGTAGTTTGGCACCTGCGGCTCCTCGTGAAACGACGCGCCGATGCCGTGGCCGACCAATTCCCGGACAACCGAGTATCCTGCTGTTTCCGCCACCTGCTGCACCGCGTGGCCGATGTCGCCGACGTGATTGCCGGCCCGCGCTTGCGCGACGCCCGCCGCCAGCGCCTCCTGCGTCACCGCCAGCAGCCGCGTCACCTCCGGTTTGACGTCACCGACGGGGAACGTTGCCGCGGAATCAGCATGCAGTCCCTCGAGCCACACCCCGACGTCGATGCTCACGATGTCGCCGTCGTGCAGCACGCGCTTGTGAGAGGGAATGCCGTGCACGATCTCCTGATTGATGGACGTGCACAGCGTGGCGGGAAAATCGTACAGGCCCTTGAACGAGGGCTGCGCCCCTGGATGGCTGCGAATGAACGATTCGGCGAGCTGGTCGAGCTCGTCGGTGGTGATGTCGGGCCGGACATTCCGCCCCACCAGCGCCAGCGTCTCAGCGACGATGCGGCCAGCGGCGGCCATCGTCTCGATCTCACGCGTCGACTTGATCGTGATCATCGCCCGATGATCCGCTTGATGTCTCCGGCGATCTGGTCAACCGTCCCGGTGCCGGGGACGCGGTGCACGATGCCGCGTTGGGCATAGTGTGCGATCAGCGGAGCGGTGTCGCGCTGGTAAACCTGGAGGCGCGTCGCGACGGCATGCGGAGAATCGTCGATGCGGCCCTCGACCTGCGAGCGCGCCCGCAAGCGGCGCACGAGCTCGTCTTCGGTCACGTCGAGCAGCAGGATGTGATTCAGCCGCTGGCCGCGCTCGCCGAGCGTCTTGTCTACGAGCTCCGCCTGCGCCGCGGTGCGCGGAAAACCGTCGAGGATCGCGCCGGTCTTCGCCTCCGGGCGGTCCAACTGCTCCTTGATCATGCCGAGTATGATGCTGTCGGGCACCAGCTTGCCTTCGTCGTAGTACTTCTTGAACTCGAGCCCGAGCGGCGTCCCGTCCTGCATCGCCTTCCGGATCAGATCACCGGTGGTGATCTTGGGCAGCCCCAGCCGCTCGGCGAGGATTTGGCCTTGCGTCCCCTTGCCCGAGCCCGGCGCTCCCAGGATGAGGATGAACACTTACAGTGCGGGCACTAGCGGCGGAAGCGAACGCGCGAGGTGCCGCCGCCGGGGCCACCACCCTTCATGAAGCCATCGTACTGCCGCAGCAACAGATGCTGCTGCACCTGCTGCACCGTGTCGAGCGCCACGCCGACGACGATGAGCAGCGCCGTGCCGCCGAAGCCGAACGGCATGTTCAGCGTGTTGGAGATGATGATTGGTAACAGCGCCACGAACGTCAGGAAAATCGCGCCCGGCAGCGTGATGCGCGTGAGCACCTCGTCGATGTAATCGGCGGTCGCGGCGCCCGGCTTCACGCCGGGGATGAACGCGCCCTGCTTCTTCAGGTTCTCCGCGAGGTCCACCGGATTGAAGATGATCGACGTGTAGAAGTACGCGAAGAACACGATCAGCACGGCGTTCGCCACGATGTACCACACCGACGTCGTGTTGAAGTACTCCGCGAAGTTTTTCAGCCACGGGATGCCGCTGAACGTCGCCACGGTCCCCGGCACGATGATCAGCGACTGGGCGAAGATGATCGGCATGACGCCCGCGCTGTTAATGCGGAGCGGGATGAACGTCTTCTGTCCCTCGCGAATACGACCACGACCCATCACCTTGCGCGGGATCTGGACCGGAATCCGCCGCGCCGCCACCGTGATGGCGACCGTGGCTGCGACGACCAGCACCATCATGAGCAGCACGATGAGCAGCACGGGGAAGCTGAGCGTGCCGGTCTTCAACGCCTCGAACGTGTTCACGGTCTCGGGGAGAATTCGTTCGATGATCGAGAAGAAGATCAGCAGGCTCATGCCGTTTCCGATGCCACGCTCGGTGATTTGCTCGCCGAGCCACATGACGAAGACGCCGCCCGTCGTCAACGTGAGCACGGTCGTCATGCGGAAGGCCCACCCCGGATGCGCAACGGCGTTGGGGAGCTGCTCGGTGAAGATCCCGAACCCGTACGCTTGGAAGAGGCAGAGCACGACGGTCAGATAGCGCGTCCACTGCGTGAGCGTCTTCTTGCCCTCTTCGTCGCGCTGCATCTTTTCGATGATCGGGAACACCGGGCCGGCCAGCTGGAAGACGATACTCGCGGAGATATACGGCATGATGCCGAGCGCGAAGACCGTCGCGCGGCGCAGGCCGCCGCCCGAGAACAGGTCGTAGAGTCCGAACAGCGTGCCCGTGCCTCGGGTGCTCATGAAGTCGGCGAGGGCGTCGACGTTCACGCCCGGCGTCGCGATGTGTGCCCCGATGCGGTAGATCACGAGGCACAGCAAGGTGAAGAGGAGCTTTTCCTTGAGCTCCGGGACCTTGAACAGATTGGGAATCGGCGCCGTCACGCGATCGTTCCGCCCGCCTGCTCGATTTTCTGCTTCGCGCTCGCCGACACGGCCACGCCTTTCACCACGAACTTCCGTCCCGAGACGTCGCCGGTCCCGAGCAGCTTGATCGGATGGTCGGGACGGCGCACCAGTCCAGCGCCGAACAGCGTCTCCGGCGTGACCTCGACACCTTCGGCCAGCAGCACGAGGTGGCGCACGTTCACGACCTGCGCTGGCTGCTTAAACGGATTGGTGAAGCCGCGCTTCGGAATGCGCCGGATGAGCGGCATCTGACCGCCCTCGAAGCCGGGACGCACGTGACCGCCCTGCCGCGCGGTCTGGCCTTTGCCGCCGCGGCCGGCCGTCTTGCCGATACCCGATCCGGGGCCGCGCCCCTTCCGGATGCGCGCGCGATGCGAACCGCGCGGCGGGCGCAGGTCATGCAGCGCGAGCCGCGTGACTTGGGACTCGGGACTCGGGGCTTGCGGCTTGGGCCTCGCCCGAGGCTTCCGCGTCGCTTTTGCCTTCGGCTTTGGCATCTTACTTCTTTCCTTCCTTCTCCGGCGTCACCTCGACGAGGTGCCGCACCTGTTGGAGCATGCCGCGCAGCGCGGGATGATCCGCGTGCACGACTTCATCCTGATGATGCTTGAGGCCCAGCGCCTCGAGCGTCCGCCGCATTCGATGCGCATGACCGCTGCCCGACCGCACCTGCTTGATGCGCAGCTTCCCTTTGGTCGGAGCCGGGAGGACGGGGTCGCGGCCCGATTTGCGCTTGCGGTACTTGCGTGTCGGGGGGAGCCTACCCATGGGTCACCCCGGTGGGAACGGCAGACTCCTGGCGGGCGCGATACGGAATCGCCTCCGGCTCGATCCCGCGCTCGCGCGCGACGCGCCGCGCGGTCGTCAGCCGCTTGAGACCATCCATCGTCGCTCGCACCATGTTGTGCGGATTGGTCGAGCCGAGGCTCTTCGTCAGGATGTCGCGGATCCCCGCGCACTCGAGCACCGCGCGCACCGGACCACCGGCGATCACGCCGGTTCCCGACGCGGCGGGCTTGAGCAGCACCCGGCCCGCGCCGTGCTTGCCGATGATCTCGTGCGGAATCGTTCCGCCGGTGAGCGGGATTTCGTTCATGCGGCGGCGCGCCGCCTCGACGGCTTTGCGCACCGCTTCGCTGACCTCGTTCGCCTTGCCGGTCGCGATCCCGACCTGCCCTTTGCCGTCGCCGACGGCGACCAGCGCGTTGAAGCTGAACCGCCGGCCGCCCTTCACGACCTTCGCCACGCGATTGATCGCGACGACGTTCTCGACCATGCCGTCGCTTTCACGCTGGCCGCGATCGCCGCCATCGCGCCGGTCACCGCCTCGACCCCGGCCCCGACCACCGCGACCACCGCCGCCCTGGCCACGAGGACCGCGCGCCGGCCGCTCGACCGGAGCCGCCTCGGCCGCCGGAGCGGGAGTGGGAGTGGGAGTGGGAGTGGGAGCTTCCGTGCCTTCCTTTTGCTCTTCCATTAGAACTCCAATCCGCCCTTGCGCGCGCCGTCCGCGACGGCCTTCACGCGACCGTGATACTGATAACCGCCGCGGTCGAACACGACCTTGGCGATCCCTTTCTCTTTCGCCTTCGCGGCGATGAGCTTCCCTACGGCGAAGCTCCGCGCCACCTTGCCCTTGCCCTCGACCTGCACGCCTTCCGACGTGTCCGCGGCGCCGGCGATCGTGACGCCACGCTGGTCGTCCACCAGCTGGGCGTAGATGTGCTTAGACGAACGGAACACGACGAGCCGCGGCCGCTCGGGCGTCCCCTCGACCTTCTTGCGGACGCGCAGGTGCCGGCGGTAGCGGCTATCCGCCGCGGTTTTGATTTTCCGAACAGAGCGCATGGTTTATTTCGCCGCCTGGGCAGTCTTGCCCGCCTTGCGCCGGACCTGCTCGCCCGCGTAGCGGATGCCTTTGCCCTTGTAGGGCTCGGGCGGCCGAATGTTGCGCAACTCAGCGGCCACCTGGCCCACCAGTTCCTTGTCGACGCCCTCGATCTTGAGCAGGACGTTATTGGTCACCGTGATCTTGATCCCCGTCGGCGCGTGGTAGGGGACGGGATGCGAGAATCCCACCACCAGCTGCACGCCGAACGGCTTGGGCTCGGCCTTGTAGCCGACGCCCTGGATCTCGAGCGACTTCGCGAACCCCGCCGTGACGCCTTCCACCATGTTCGCCACCAGCGTGCGCGTGAGGCCGTGCAACGCCTTGTGCCGCGACTCGTC
>DASWCE010000228.1:0-4955 GCA_036390255.1 Gemmatimonadales bacterium
GTCGATTTTCTCCACCGTGCCGCGGATTCTCACCGGCGGACTGGGGGCCTGGGCGACGGCGACGGCGGATACGGCGGCGATCAGCAATGCCGCCAATGTGACTCTGGTACGGATCATGGGATCTCCTTCGAGGTGAACGACAAGCGCAAACGTGAGAGGCGCAGAACTTATTCCATTTATACTGGCGGGGAACGCAATCTCCCGGGAGGTCCGAAATGATACTCCGTCTCGCGCTCTTGCTGGTCTCTCTTTTCCAGGGCTTGACGCTCGCTCTAATGGTCTTCCTCGCCGGCATCGGCTCCGCCGCCGCGCTCGATTATCCGGTGCGCGCGGTGAAATGGGTCGTGCCCTATCCGCCCGGCGGGACGACCGATGTTCTCGCCCGCATCATGTCGCAATGGCTGTCCGACAAGATGGGGCAGCCGTTCCTCATCGAGCACAAGGCGGGCGGCGGCAACAACATCGGCGTCGAGTCCGTGGTGCACGCGGCCCCCGACGGCTACACTATGCTCCTCGTCAATCCCGCCAACGGGATCAACGCGACCCTCTACAAGAACCTGCCCTTCGATTTCATCCGGGACATCGCGCCGGTCGCGGGGCTCGTGAGGACGCCGAACGTGATGGAGGTCACCCATTCCTTTCCGGCGAAGACCGTGGCCGAATTCATCGCCTACTGCAAGGCGAACCCCGGAAAGATCAACATGGCCTCATCCGGCAGCGGCACCTCGGTGCACCTGTCGGGCGAGCTGTTCAAGTCGATGACGGGCTGCGACATGCTGCACGTGCCGTTCAAGGGCGCCGGTCCCGCGCTCGTCGAGCTCATCGCGGGCACGGTCCACGTGCTCTTCGACAACCTGCCGTCCTCCGCCGGCCACATCAAGGGCGGGCGCATCCGCGCGCTCGCGGTCACGTCGGCGGAGCGCGAGCCGTCCCTGCCCGGCGTGCCGACCGTCGCCGAAACCGTGCCCGGCTACGAAGCCACCGCGTGGTTCGGCATCGGCATGCCCAAGGGCACGCCCGCGGAGATCATCGGGAAGGTCAATGCCGAAGTGAACCGCGCCCTCGCCGATCCCAAGATGCAGGCGCGCCTCGCCGAGCTCGGAGGCAAGCCGATCATGGGCACGCCGCAGGACTTCGGCAAGGTCATCGCCGCCGAGACGGCGAAGTGGGCGAAGGTCGTCGTCGCCTCGGGTGCGAAGGTGGAGTGATCCGGGCGGCAGAGCGCTACTTCACCGCCGTCAGCTCGGTTGCAGAATTGTTGGCGCTGTTCGGGTCGCTGACGGAGCCGCTCACCGTTACCGTATTCGTCAACGTTGTCCTGCGCGTCCGCGGCACCACGGTGACGCTGGCGTTGCTCACCGCTCCAGCGGAAAGCGGGCCGAGACTGCACGTCACTGTGCTCGCGTTGTCGTAGCTGCATCCGGCGCTCGCGCTGACGAACGAGGCGTCCCCCAGTTGGTCGGCCAAGGTGACGCTTGAAGCCGCTTCCGGTCCGTTGTTGGTCACGACGATGCTGTACGTCAGGTTTTGTCCGGCCCGGACGGGGTCGCTGCTGTCCTTCTGCGTCACGCCGAGATCCGCGACCGGCAACGCGATATTCAAATTGGTCCTGATGTCGTTGTCCGCGAGAGCGGGATCCGTCGCGTCGGACATGACGATCGTGCGGGTTGTGCGGGATCCGCTTCCTTGGGGAACGGTCGTGATTTGAACCTGGCCAGTGGCGCCGGAAGCCAGGTCGCCGAGCTCGCAGATCACGGTGGTGTCGCGGAGCGCACAGCCGGCGGAAGCGGACATGAACGACAAGTCCGCCGGCATGACGTGCGAGAGCTTGGCGCGAGCCGCCGTCGCCGGGCCGCGATTCGTGACCACCAGATTGAACGTCAGAGAGCCGCCCATAACGGGATTGGCGGGCGAGGTGTTGACCTGCAGGGACAGGTCCGCGAGCGGCGCCGGCGCCGAAGCGGGAGACACGTAGCGCCCCTGGTGCTTGGGGCCGCCGGCAAACTGCCCCCACTGGATAGCGCCGTGCGGGCCGCCGCCCAGATCGTAGGCCCAGACGGTGTCGAAGAAATCCTCGATGCCGGTCCAAGGAGTCCCGGTGATGATGATCTCGTTGCGTCCGTCGCGATCGAGATCGGCGATCGCGGGCACGGCGCCGCTGCCCGCCGGGATCGCCTTCGGAAAGTGCAGATGCAGATTGCCGACGCGGTCGAAGACGAACACTTTGCTGTCGAGCCCGTTGCTGCCGAAGCTTGCCATCACCACGATATCCGGTTGCCCATCCCCGTCGACGTCGCCTATCACCGGCGCAGAATTCCCGCTGGACCCGCCGGTTCCCCTCGGCCAGCCCGGGAAAGGGGTGCCGTCTCCCTTCCAGACTTCGATCATGCCTTCGCCCTGGACTATGATTTCCGGGATCAGGTCGCCGTCCAGGTCGGCAAGCGCGGGCGCGGCGCCGTAGACGAAATCGGAGGCAAGGTGGATCACGCGCTTGATTGCGCCGGTGGCGCTGATGATGTTGAGGACGGGCGGATAGGGAAATACCGGGTCCTTCGAAATCACGACGATCTCCGGCGCGCCGTCGCCGTCCACGTCACCGACGGCAACGTACGTGCTGACATATCCCTGCGCAAAGCGAACCGGGAATCCGGCTACCGGCATTCCGTTGGAATGATAGGCGAGAATGCCGACCCCGGCCGTGGACCAACCCGTGGCCGCGATGATTTCCGGGACGCCGTCGCCGTCCAGATCGGCGATCGCCGGAGTGAAGATGCTTTGCCCGCCCACGCTGGAAAATGGCGAGGGCCAGCCGGGGAGCACGGTGCCGTCGGCGCGATAGGCGTGAATGCGGGAGTCCTCTTCGCCGATGAAGATCTCGTCGATCCCGTCGCCGTCGATATCGACGAGCGCCGGCGGCGATGAAATGTAGTTGTCGGCGACGTGCGGCCAGCCCGGCAGGACATTGCCGTTGCCGTCGTAGGCGAATTCGACGGTCCCCCAGAATCCCGTAAAGACCTGATCTGCGCCTGCGTTCGCGGACAAACGGCCGAGCCCCAGGTAGCCCATGCCGTAGGAGTTGGAAATCGGCCATCCCGGCACGAAAGTGCCGTCGGCCTTGATGGCATAAATCGGATTGGAACCGTTGCTGCTGCCCAGGATTTCCAGATTCGCATCCCCGTCGATGTTCCCGATCAGCGCATGTACGCCCGGCCCGCTCTTGTAGCTCCCGCCGAAGTGCGGGAGCTGCACCGGAAAACCAGGCTTGAGATCGGGATCGACGGCGGTCGCCGGAATCGTAAATGCGGCGAGAGTAAGACACCCGGATACGATCAGCGCATGCTTGAAGGGTGTGGAATACACGTGGTCCTCCCCATTGTTCTGGAAGCTCTCCCGGGCCCTTTGCGACGGGCGCCGCGCAAATCATGCAGTCAGCGGGCCTGGCAAGTCAAGACGCGGCGCGGGGAATCCCTTCTGGCTCATGATCCCAGCCAGATCAAGCGCCATGCCGCGATTTTTGCATTGGCGGAATCGACTCGCCGCTGCGTCAAACGGGCTGGCGAAAAAGGCCGATTTGATTTAGCGTAGGGACATCGCCGCCGGGAGCGCTTCGCGGCTCATGAAATCGGAGGGAATCATGCTGAAGCTTCACCCGGTATCCGGCAGAGGCCCGTTCCTCGCGAAATCGTTCATCTCGCTGCTGTTCCTGTCATTGGGGGTTCTCGGCTGCGCCGGTTCCAACTACGTTACGGTCCGCGTTCCCCCGGAGGTGGACCTGAGGAGCTACGAAGCCGTCGGCATCATCGAGCTCGGGTCCAATGCCGACGCGGCGATCAACCGCTACGCGACCGAGCGGTTCCAGTCCTCCGTCCAGTCGGCCCAGCCTGGCACGCGCCTGGTCGAGCTGGGAACCGCGGAGTCGGTGCTGGCGGCGGTCGGCGCCCGCCAGCTCGACGCCGATGCCATCAAGAAGATCGGGGCAAGGTTCGGCGTCGCGGCCGTCTTCGAGGGGAACATCAAGTTTTCCGAGCCGAAGGTGAACCTGGGAGGAGGGATAACGGACCTGGCCACGGCACAGGGCGGCGTGCGCGCGGAAATGAGAGGGGACATGTTCGCCCGGCTGGTGGAGACTAAGACGGCGGCCAGCGTCTGGAGCAATTCGTCCTGGGTCACGAAGCAGCTCGGCGGGGTCCACGTGTCCAGCGACGGCGGCATCGCCGGGACGGTGCGGAGCTCGAACCCGCGCGAGGAAATGGTTCCCGGTCTGATCCGCGAGGTGCTGACGGGCCTCCGCGAATCCACCGTCCGGCGGAGGATCGACTAGCCCGCGAGAACAACCGCGTCGACCGCCCCTTACAGGGGATTGTCCGGGTAGTTCAGCGTGCGCCACATGTGGGCGACGGGGCTGCCGTCGAAGCCCAGTCCCTCCTTCGGCTGCTTGAAGTGGCGGCCGATGATGTGCCTCGCCGGGGAGAGAGTCAATTCATACCTCGGAAGAGATTCATCTCCAGGTCTTGACTCCTTGTATCAAAAGTTCAGTGAGTACCGGGATTCCGCTGAGGGCCTATCGAGAGCGATAAGCCCGCTGCAGTGCTGCAATGTCGATCTTGGTCATCTGCATCATCGCCTGCATGACGCGCTGCGACTTCACGGGATCCTTGTCTTGCAGCAGTTCGATCATCACGCGCGGAACGATCTGCCAGGACAAACCGAACTTGTCCTTGAGCCAGCCGCACTGCCCCGGCGCGCCGCCCGCGGAGAGCTTCGTCCACAGGTCGTCCACTTCTTTCTGCGAGTCGCAGTTCACGACCAGCGAGATGGCTTCGGTGAATTTGAATTTCGGACCGCCGTTGAGCGCGGTGAACTCCTGGCCTTCGATCTGGAAGCTGCCGACCAGGACCGTTCCGGCGGGCCCGGGTCCCGCCTTGCCGTTTCGCGTCACGCTCAGGATCTTCGAG
>DASWCE010000229.1:0-2722 GCA_036390255.1 Gemmatimonadales bacterium
GCCGTCGCCCATAGTGACGCCGTAGTGGACCAGCGCGTCAACCCCGAGCGTGCAGCCCGCGCCGATCGTGGTACGGTCGGCCTTGAACGTTCCGTCCTCCTGTGAGTGGCACTGGATTTTGCTCCGGTAATTGAGGACGCAGTCGTCTCCGATCGCGGTGAGCGTCGGCTCAGGGATGTGGGTGCCGTCGTCGAAGACCCGCTTCCCGATCCGCACGCCCATCAACCGCCACAGCCAGTTCTTGAACGGCGTGCCGTCGAATGCGTGGAGATAGTGAATCGGATGCAGCTTCCATAGGCGCTCGACCGACCAGAAATCGCGGTGGTAGATGGAGCAAATCGCCGGCCGCACCGGGTGCAACGCTTCGACCCAGCGCTCGACTAGCGTGAAGAAGACTGCAGTGAACACTAGGCTCAGCGCGAAGAAGAGACCGCTCAACGCGGCCGCAAGCGTACCGGGCAGTTCGATGGCGGCGAGGTAGAACACGGCGAACAGGAAAACGCCCACCCAGCGTGTGAAGAGAAACAGGCCGATACTTCGAAGGTTGTAGCGATTCTTGGCCGCGAGGCCGCGGCGCAGCGCTTCGCCTGTGCGGAGATGGTCGAATTGCGTGTCCCGCTCGACGGTGCGCGGAATCTCGAACGGCGGGGAGCCCAGAAGGCCGACGCCCTCGTGCACCGCGCCGTCGAGCGGCACCATCACCTTCGTTCCGAGTAAAACGTTGTCGCCCGTCCGGCCGCCCGCCGGATAGGTGATGTCGTTCCCCAGGAAGTTGTCGCGCCCGATCACTACACGCGACACACGGAACGAGGTGCTCGAGACTTCGTCGTTCATCAGGATCAACCCATCGGCGATCATCGTTCCGCTGCCGACGGCGCAAAGCGACGGGTGAGCGTGCACCACCTCGAGGCCGAAGTTCGACCCGGTCTGCACTACTGGGCGAAGGTGATATCCCAACCACTGCAGGTAGTAGACGATGTACGAGCTGTCACCGAAGAGAAAATTGAAAAACTTCATGCTGCCGAGACGCGCAATCGCCCGGTGGATCGCGTCGTGGAAGCCGTAGAGCGGATAGACCGTGTCCGCCTTGATCAACGGGCTCAACAGGCGGGGAACGGCGACCATGAGCACGAGCCCGACGGGCGCCAAGCCGAAGAAGACCACCAGTGAGAGGATTGCCGCCTCGATGATGAGCGCCGCCAGCGTCTCGGCATGCGCGGTCGGTGCCAGTGCTCCGGCCAGCGACGTGGCCGTGCCGATCAGCAGGCTGGCGGTCCGCTCGATGAGCGGGAGGTAGAAGAGGAGCACGACGACCACAGCGGCCACGCCATAGGCGGTACGCCGCAGGGTGCCGCACCGCGCTGGGGCGACTCGCACGTAGTTCACGTCCGTGCGCTGTGCCGGCGATCCGTGCCACCGCTCGCCCACCGGCACCGCCTGACCCGCGAGCAGTGCAGAAGCGTGGCCGAGCTGCGCCCCGTCGCCCATGGAAGTATTGATGTCCAACACGCTCCGTTCGCCGACGAACACATCCCGGCCTAGGGTCACCGGTCCGGTCTCGAGCCGTCCGGCCTGTGCCCGGTAGCCGTTGAAGATCGCCTCTTTACGGATCACGGTTCCCGCGCCGATGGTCAGGAGATCAGTGCAGACCGGCACGCGCCGCGACAGGATCACGACGCTTGGTCCGATCTTGGCTCCCAGCACTTTCAGATACAGTGTGTATAGGGGCGTGCCAATGAACATGCGAGCGGCCGGGCTCGACCGGATGAGCGTCTTGACCACCCAGAATCGGACGTAAGCGAGACTCCAAAGGCGGATCTGCTGGGGCTTCCATCGGCCGATGAGCAGCCACTTCGCCGCGATCGGTACCGCGCAGACCACGAGGAACGCCGCGCTGCTGGCGAGGACCAGGCGCAGGTACAGCGCGACGATCGTCGAACCCGCTGTGACCCACTGAGAGCCCGCCACGATGGCGAGCACGGCGGCGTAGGAGTATGCGAGAAAGAACAGCGCCTGAAGCGCTCCGCAGAGGATGTACTCCCGCGTGCTGGCCAGCGTCGCTGCCTCGATCGCCGGTGGCGGGGCAGGTCTGGGCGCCGCGTCCGCGAGCGCCGCTGCCAGGCTTCGGATGGTCGGATACCGGTAGATGTCCTGCATAGATACCGACGGCAGATCTCCCCGCTTCCGCACTCGCGCGCAAAACTTGGCCATCACCAAAGAGTCAGCACCCAGTTCATCAAAGAAGTGGCTATCGGCTGACACGTTGCCGACGCGCAGGACGTCAGCGAGCACCTCGGCGAAGATGCTTTCGGCGTTGGTTGTCGCGGCGCTGCCCCGATCCTCAATCAACATAGATTCACCCATTGCCCGAGCACGATGACTTCACCCTCTGTGGTCGCATCCGGTTCACACGCACGGTCATGAAACTCGACGGCCGCGTCGCGCATTGGCCGAGGCAGTGTGCTGCCCGGCGGGAGAACTGCGGTCTGAGCCCTGCGCCAAGTGCTCATCGCACGGTCTCGTAGAAGAAGTCGGATAAGCGCAGCTCCTGGCCGCTGGCGACCGCCTGCTCGTACACCCACTTGCCGACCGCCAGGTCGAGTATCCCCATGCCGAAAGGCGAGAAAATGATCGGACGGCTACGATTCACTGACCGTCGTCCGGTCATGATGTCGGCAAGAGTGCCCGTCACAAAGCTTCGATTTCCCGTCTTCTGCTCCGC